>CAZRNY010000001.1:0-62423 GCA_964601595.1 uncultured Candidatus Saccharibacteria bacterium
GAGCGTGATGAATTCGTTACCGGAATATACAGGACAAACGGCATCTCGAAAGAGATAGATGTCTATCAGTTTTATGACCATCATGAGATGGTTTTAATCCTTGCTCACGAGTTAGGTCACGCTCTCCGTGCGGAACATGGATCGGAGCCTAAATCAGTTATGTATCCGAAGATCGGTGCTCAGGGATCTATGATCACCGAGGAAGATCTGCTCCTGCTCTATAAGGCCTGTCCTAAATAGTGTCGTTTCATTGTGATATGCTCTATCGATATGATCGGCTATCTGAAAGAACATGAATCTTGGGCGAAAAAGGTGATCGAGTCGCATGACGCGGACCTCGATGAGGCTGTCAGTTATCACTGTTCCGTTATTTCCTTTCTTGAGTGGGAGCGTATTGCTCACTGCATCGTGATGCTCGCTGTCGGTCTCGGCTCTCTTATCGCCACCGTTTTTTCGGTAACTTCCGCTTCGCCGTTTCTTGCGACTGCAGCCCTCATCCTCCTTATAGTCTTTTCTTTTTATATTCGTCATTATTTTCTCCTTGAGAACGGTATCCAGCGTCTCTATATCCTCCATCTTAAGATGGAAAAAAGGAGGGGTCGTGTTTCTCTGTTATAATGCGGACAAGTAATATGGCTTCCAGAAATTCTTCAAAAAAGCTGTCGGATATCTCCGTTACATACGGCGGCTGGTATCAGCGCACTACTCTTCATCTCAGTGAGATATACGATTTTTTCGCTTTCGGTTCTTCGAAACTCGATCTTCGTAAAGACGAGCTTTCGAGATATAGGGATAAGATGGCCTTGAGTGATGTTGTTCGCGAGTCTGGCCCTCTCGAATCCGTCAAGGCGAAGACGGGAAGGGGGATAGATATCCGCTATTACGAAGACGGTCTCTATGCCCTCGAGACAAAAGCGGAAGATATGTCTTCTATATCAGAAGCTCGTCATCACTTAGAAGAATATTATGGAGAAGCGATGAGTCCGGCTATAAGCTATCTCTTTTCGCTCGGTGCTCCCACTCCGAAGATTCTTGCGAACATAAAGACCGTTCATCCGACCGTTATCTGCGGTACTTCGGCTTCTCCAGAAGACTTCGAGGTTGACGAAGATATTTTCGGCTCGGCTTATTCTCGCGTTTCCGGAAACGGGGTGTCTGTCATAAAGACCCCTCTTTATATATTCGTCGTCACTCGACCGGCTCTCAGAAAGAATGCCTCTTCTCTTATAGAGAACCTGATTTTCTTTCGTGAGTTCAAGGATCATCTCGAGAAGTATCTGAATATCCACAGATCTCTCTGGGAAGATATATCGGCGATCAAGGAAAAGAAATCATTTCAAGGAGAAGAAGTCGACGAAGCGAGGGATCGTCTTGATCAGTATCAGAAGACTATCAGTCTCATATCGAACAGGATCAATCAGATGGGGGCCTACGCTCGCACCCGCTCTGCCATAGCGAAGAACGCTTCGGTTGAGGAACACCTGCGTACTCTCTTCCAGTTCAAGTTCGAGACGCTGCTCGATACTCTCGATTATATAAAGGAGATCTGGAAGATGACTTCCAATTATCTGAGCTCTGCCATCCAGAATCTCGTGGAGATAAAAGGACAGACGGCAGCGAAAGGGATACAGTCCCTTCAAGTGATCATGAGTCTTGGTGTCGTCGCTATAATCATCGGTTACATCTCGAAAGGAGAGTTGCCCAAGATCACTTTTATCGGCCTCGTCTATTTCGCCCTTATAATCTTCCTTACATGGGCTTTTAACAAAGGAATAGCTCGGTTCTATATGAAAAAAGGCTATAGTCTCCGTTTCGGCGAACGCGCCGAAAAAATATAGGCCTCCGTTTGTTATAATTTAATGAATACATGGCTAAGCTCTCTAATAAGTCTGGTCGAAAAAAGATGTGGCGCTTCTCTCCGGCGATAACATTCGTCGCCTTTGTCGCTTTAAGCATCTTCATGGGGATATGGGTGACCTCGAAACAGGATGATGTCGCTATCAAAGAGACTCCTAGAGTAAGCGACTTCGAGATTGATCCGTTCGAATCTTTGGGTAATGTTGTCTTCCTTGAAGGAGAACCGGGAAAGATGTTCCTAATATATGAGAAGCCAGGGGCTCCGGCACTGAAGGTAGAGCTCGTGCTCGACGGCATGTCTTTCTGCGGCAAGCAATCGGGAGATCTTAGCTTGTGCGCAAATATGATTTTTGATCAGGGGATGAGGGTGTTTATAAAGGGAAACTATATTGCGGAGAATGTTGTTAGTATAGTCGAATTGAGACAGGTCGATTAGATTGAGGCCTATTTTTTGTTTATTATGAGAGGATAATGAACGCACCTATTATCCGCCAATTGTATCTCTATGCGGTTGCGATCGTAAGCCTCGGCCTTGTCATCGTCGGTACGAGTAGTTTTATTGATATGAGCCTTAGGGCTTTCGTCTTTAAGGCTGCCGATAAGGATAGCTACATGATGCAGAAGATGCCGTCGATGCCTTATTTTTCTGAGACGGCTATGAATAACCTCGCGAAGAATGCTTCCCTTAGTGAATTAGAGCAGGGAGAAGTCCGTTCGTGGCTCGAACAGTACAGGGAATTAAATAAGTACAACGAAGGTAGGGATCCGATAGCTGCGGAGCGTTCCAGGACCGCTGCAAGAAGTTTGGCTATGATCCTTGTCGGTCTGCCTCTTTATTTGTATCATTGGTTGGTTA
This sequence comes from uncultured Candidatus Saccharibacteria bacterium, assembly GCA_964601595.1. Lineage (GTDB taxonomy): Bacteria > Patescibacteriota > Minisyncoccia > UBA6257 > Colwellbacteraceae > CAZRNY01. The sequence goes on from CAZRNY010000001.1 coordinate 2,714, forward strand.
TCCGCAAGGATCGATCAGTCGCCTAATAGAAAATTCAGTCGCCTAATAGAAAATTATGAAAAAAATCGCATCTTCCTTAATGGAAAAGGGATCGACCACCGTGCGATCCGCCGCAAAGAACAAGAAAAAACTATTCTTCATCCTCGGAGGAATAGTTGTGATTATCATTATCCTTATTTCAATATTTTCCGATAAGGAAGAAAAGACCGCCTTTATCGAGGTTAAGAAGGGGGATGTGATTCAGGAGGTAGATGTCTCAGGAAAGGTTAAGGCCGCCGAAAGCGTGGATCTTGCCTTTGAGCGTTCCGGAAGAGTGGCTCGCGTCTCGGTTTCTACTGGAGATAAGGTCTCTATCGGACAGTCTCTTGCTTCCCTCGATATGTCTGATCTGTATGCCGATTATGATACGGCTATTGCTAATCTTCGCTCTCGCGAAGCTGATCTTGCGAGCCTCAAAGCTGGTTCTAAGGATGAGGAAATAGTGGTCTATCAGGTTCGCGCGGAAAGCGCGGCAAGTACTCTCGATTCCGCAAAGAGGGAGCTTGTGAATAAATTGGATGATGCTTACGCAAAGTCTAATGATATCCTATCGAATAGAATAAAGAGTATCTTCTACGAGACTAGTTCCGGAGACTTTCAGCTTGCATTTTCGATCTCTAATGATTATGTGCTCGAATCAGATATAGAGAAGATGAGAAATGATATCGCGAAATCTCTTATCGAATGGAAGAAAGGGGAATACCGCTCTTATGATGCGTCCCGTCTCGGAAGCTATGCTCCGACCGCCATCGATAACCTTGAAGATATCAGGAACATTCTCGACAAGCTGACTAGCGCTCTTGAAAATTCGAATCTTAGATTCTCGATCACTCAAGGCGAGACAGACAGATGGAAGACAGACGTTTCTTCTTCGAGGACTATTATCGATACCGTAATGGCGACTACTCAGGTTGCGAAGGATAAGCTCGTTTCGGCTAATAATTCCTACTCGATCGCTGATAGAGAGTTTTCTCTCGCGAAGTCTGCCGCTACTCCCGAGGCTATCGCTTCGAAGGAAGCCGCCGTCATGGCTGCCGAAGGATCGGTTAAGAGTATTAAGGCGCAGATAGAGAAGGGTATTATCCGTTCTCCTATAAACGGCATCGTCGGAAGGGAGGATATAAGGCTCGGAGAGAATGCTTCCGTCGGGGCGTCCGTAATCTCCGTCATCTCTGACCGCAAGTTTCAGATAGAAGCTAATCTTCCTGAAGCTGATGTTGCGAAGATTAAGGTCGGCGACCCGGCTGAGGTCACTCTTGATCCTTATGGGGATGATGTCGTCTTTGAGGCAGCTGTCGTCTCCATCGATCCTAGTGAAACCGTCATAAACGGAGTTACTACCTATAAGACTGTTTTGGAATTCATTTCTGATGATTCCCGCATCCGTTCTGGCATGACTGCTAATGCGAATGTTATGACTGATCGTAAAGATGGAGTTTTATTTGTTCCTCAGCGCTCTGTCATTTCTGAAGATGGAAGGAAATTTGTAAGGATGATCACTGATAAAGCAGGCGTCTTCAAAGAAGAGGATGTCGTTACCGGCCTTCGCGGATCGGATGGATCCGTCGAGATACTGAGCGGTATTTCCGAGGGTGATAAGATTGTCACTTATTCGACTAGTAAATCTACTAAATAGAGTATGTCTGTCATAGAGGTAGATAAGGTTGTTAAGACCTATATCTCGGACGGAGTCGATACGACGGCTCTGGGCGGAGTTTCCTTATCCATTGAGGAAGGGGAATTCGCCGCTATCATGGGCCCTTCTGGATCAGGAAAGTCTACGCTTCTCCATATTTTAGGTTTTTTAGATAGGCCCACTTCCGGGAGTTATCGTTTCGACGGCAAGGAAATATCCGACTACACCGATGAAGAGTTGGCTTCGATCAGAAATGGAAAGATGGGCTTCATCTTTCAGTCATTTCAACTTCTTCCCAGGATGAGCGTTCTCGATAATGTGAAACTGCCTTTGCTCTATTCGGGTATAAAAGAAGATCACTGGGACAAGATGGCAAAGAAGGCGGTTCATGGAGTGGGTCTTGATCATCGTATTGATCACGATGCCTCGAAACTATCCGGAGGAGAAAAACAGCGTGTCGCGATCGCTCGCGCCTTAGTCAATGGACCGCGCGTCGTCTTTGCGGATGAGCCTACTGGCAACCTCGATTCCAAGTCCGGCAAGGGTGTCATGGATATCATCCAGAAATTGAATGAAGACGAAGGTATTACGATTGTCCTCATCACTCACGAGACCTATACCGCCGAGCATGCCGAGCGCATCATTCGTGTTAAGGATGGTCTGATCGAAAGCGACGAGAAAGTTACTCATAGGAGACATTCCGTCGACGAATTCCTTAAATAATTTTTTAGAAACAATGTCTCTCAATCAGCTTTTGAAGATATCAGTAAGAAGCCTTCTCGCTAATAAGTCGCGTTCGGCTCTTACAATACTCGGAATCGTGATCGGTGTTGCGGCGATCATTATGGTTATGTCGCTCGGACAGGGGGCGCAGGATCTTATCCTGAATCAGGTTCGCGGCGCTGGATCAAAGACTGTCTATGTCGAAGCGGGCGGCAATCAGCAGGGACCTGAAGCTATGGGTTCTCTTTTTATAGAATCATTGAAAGAAAGGGATCTTGATTCTCTTCGCGATCCGGCAAAGGTAAGAGGAGTCGTTCGCGTTTCTCCTTATCTCATGCAGTCGGCGAAAGTCATTCATGATAGTGAGGGAAAGCAGACTAATATCATGGGTATGGCCCCCGATCTTCTTACTATGCTCGATATATATCCGGATGAAGGCGACGCTTTCACCGATAATGATATTAAGAGTAAATCTTCCGTTGTTATTATCGGGTCAAAGATTAAGGAGGATCTCTTCGGTTCTTCGCAGGCTGTCGGAGAAAAAATAAAGATAAACGACCGTTCTTTTAAGGTAGTGGGCGTATTTCCGGCTAAAGGTCAGATCGGTATGTTAAATGTCGATAGTCTCGTTGCTGTTCCTTGGTCAACCGCTCAGGATTATCTTTTTGGTATGGATCACTTCAATGGCTTTATGATTGAAGCTGAGAGTGAGGAAGTGGTCGATCAGACTGCTGCCGATATCCGCGTTACCCTCAGAGAGAATCATGATATTACGAATCCCGACAATGATGACTTCCATGTTATGACCCAGTCGGATGTTATGGAGATGGTTTCAACTATCATGGGCGTTCTGACGGCTTTTCTTGCCGCGGTTGCGGCTATCTCTCTCGTTGTCGGCGGTATCGGCATTATGAATATTATGCTTGTTTCCGTAACGGAGAGGACGAGAGAAATCGGTCTTCGTAAGGCTCTCGGCGCGACAAGCTCCGATGTCCTTTCCCAATTTTTGCTTGAATCCGTTCTCCTTACAGCTTCCGGTGGATTGATAGGAATAGCGCTCGGCGCGCTCTTATCGTTCCTTATCGCGGTCCTCCTCTCGCAAGGGCTCGGTCTCGACTGGTCATTTACCTTCCCTGTGACTGCAGCCGCGATCGGACTTATCGTTTCTGCCTCGATCGGCGTCGCTTTTGGTATATATCCTGCCCGCCAAGCGGCCGTTAAGGACCCTATAGAGGCTCTTCGTTACGAATAGCTAAATAGGTCTATATCTGTTAGAATCAGCCTCGTTGCCTCATTTTTGAGGCGCGACGGAGCATTTATCCGCCCCCCGTAACCCATTTATGATCGAAACAGTTCTTGTCGCCGTAACGGCTTGGAGTCTTTTCGAGCCCTACTGGTTTAAGACCAAAAAAGTGTGTGTCATAAGCGGAAAGATACCTTCCGCCTTTTCTGGGTGTTCTGTCGTCTTCGTTTCCGATATTCACTGCAGTCGGACTTTTTCTATAAAGAGAGCTGAGGTTCTAGTTAAAAGGATAAACGGCTTAAAGCCGGATATCGTCATATTAGGAGGAGACTATATCACCGCTGACCCTGAATATATCGATCCGCTTTTCGAGAAGCTGAAGAATATCAAAGCTTCGATCGGCGTTTTCGGCGTTCTCGGTAATCATGACTATGATCATGATAAGAATGGAAAGATAACGAAGGCTGCCATGGAAAGAGCCGGTATTAAGTTGCTTGATAACACGGGGTACTGGATAGACAAGGAGGGGGATCGGATGAGAGTCGGCGGAACCGTCGATGGGCAGTCCGGCTTGGATCGTGATCTAAAGTCTGCTATAAACGGCGCGACTCATGATGATTTTGTCATGCTTGTCTCTCATAACCCTTCTTACGCGAAGAATCTTCCCGAAAAAGCGCCCGTCGATCTAATGCTTTGTGGACACACTCATGGCGGTCAGATCGAGCCTCTTGGTATAGTGGCTTCGCTCACTAATAAGAGCTACGGCTTCGGGTACAAAAGAGGCGCCAAGATGAAAAATGGCGGTAGGGTTTATGTAAGCTCCGGTATTGGAATGGTTCTCGTTCCGATGAGACTTCTCTCCCGTCCGGAAATCATGCTTATTACGCTTGAAAAGAAATAGAATTATTAAAATAAAAGCGGACCTGAGTGGTCCGCTTGTTTTTTTGTGCCTTACTGGAGGATAAGGCTATTGTTGCAAAAGACGAATCGGGTTGGAATGTCTGTAAAATTTACGACAGGTCGATTCCTTGAATCGAGACAGACGGATATTGTCTTTCCGTCTTTCTTCTCGTTTGCGAGAGCGGGGATCGGGTTCGTGAATCCGGTATGGGTTGCGTATGCGATCGCTTCCGCTATGGTCAGATGTCTCTTTCCTGGACCGGGCTTCGGGGTATCCGATGTCTCGGTCTGAAGGATGAAATAAGGCGACTGTGGCGTCTTGACCTTGGGAAGCTTTATCAGGTCTATTGTGAGAATGGATGAATGGTAATATCCCGTCTTCCCTTGGTTCCTCATGAGAGAGGCGACTTTGTCGCAACAAGCCGCTTCGAACGGTATGACCGGAATCGGTTTGATCAAATCAAGCAAGCCGATATTTTCTGCGAGCATATCAGGCATAAACCTTAATATCTCTCGGAGAACTTTGACTGCTCTTATTGGCGCTCCCAGATCGTCTATCCTTATTACCGCATCTCTCGCCTCGAGGACTATCGCCTCGATCTTCGCCCTTTGGGTCTTTTTGAGTTGGTTTGCTTTCGGCATTCCTTCTACCTCCTTATAAAAGTACACCGTTCGAGTTTCTCGCCCGGCAGGATCAATCTGTCAGCTTTCTATTATTATGTCAAACGAAGTCCGTTGTTATATCTTTCTATTATGAGTTTCGCTGAACGGGTATTCGGAGCAGTGAAGATAATCCCCGAAGGGAAGATCCTTTCTTATAAGGAAGTTGCAGTTCTATGCGGAAGTCCGCGGGTCTATCGCGTAGTGGGTAATATGCTTAATAAGAATTATAATCCCGCGATTCCTTGCTATAGGGTTGCGAGATCGGATGGTCATTCCGATAATTGGGATAGGGGAAATGAAGCCAAAATCGAGCTTCTTAGGAAAGAGAAAGTCATATGAAGAAGATTGTCGTCGTGGGTGGTGGAACAGGAACATTCACCGTCCTTTCTGCTTTGAAATCTTTTCCGGATATCCATCTTTCGGCGATCGTCTCGATGATGGATGATGGCGGTTCGACCGGCATTCTGAGAGATGAATATGGAGTCCTTCCTCCAGGTGATATTCGCCGTGCTCTGGTTGCTCTTTCGGAATCATCCGATACGCTCCGTTCTCTCTTTAATTATCGCTTCGAAGGAGGCGGTCTTTCTGGCCACAGCTTCGGTAATCTTTTTCTAGCTGCCTTAGAGAAGACGACCGGAAGTTTTGAGAAGGCTGTTGAAGAAGCATCTGAGATATTAAAAGTCAGAGGAAGAGTGATTCCTGTTACTATGGATAACTGCCGTTTGGTCGCGCGTCTCGCCGATGGATCGACGGTCTATGGAGAATCGAGGATCGATATTCCGAAATCGGAAAGAGCGCCTATCGTCGATATGGACATAGACCCGGAAGCGATAGGAAACCCCGAAGCTTGCCGCGCGATCATCGAAGCGGATCTCGTTATCGTTGGTCCCGGAGATATATATACTAGTATCGTTCCCAATTTTCTCGTTAAGGGGGTGCCGGAAGCGATGAAGCTTTGTAAAGGAGAGCGGGTCTATGTAGGCAACATCATGACGAAAAGAGGAGAGACGGATGGATATTCTGCTGCTCGTATGATCACGGCCGTGGAGCGTTTTGCGGGAGAGGGGATATTCTCTTTTTCTCTATGGAATTCTTCTCGCCCTTCTTCCGAGATACTCGACCGCTATAAGGAAGAAGGCGCTTCCTTCATCGAGCCTCCCGAGGGAGATAGTATTTCTTCTTCGAAACCCATTATTCTTCCTTTCGCGAAAGAAGGAGAGCTCTTCAGGCATGATCCTGAAGGAAATCTTGGCCCAGCTCTTATTTCTCTTCTTCCTTGATCGAAAATTCGCAGCCGCAATATTTCTGGCGGTATATTCCTGATTCTTTCGTTTTCTGGAGAGCCTTTTTCCAGATAGTGATCTTTTCTTCCGGAGGTCGTGATGGAGTAATGTCTCTCTTAAGCGCGGCAGATTCGAGTGCTAGATATATTTTCTCGTTATCCTTGAATGGGCTTGCATAGAGGGTAGTCGATATCTTTTTGAAACCGAACTCTACTGCCGTTTCTGCCGCCTTATTCAATCGATATTTAAAACACCTCTCGCATCTCTTTCCTCCTTCTGGCTCTTCTTCTAGTCCGGTAATAGCGCAAAGCCACTTATCGTGATCGTATTCTCCTTCGATGAGTACTATGCCGAGATCTTTTGCAATTGTTTTCGCGGCCTCGAGTCTGCGGTCATATTCTTCTTTCGGGCTTATATTCGGGTTAAAGAAGAAAAGGACGCCAGGAGTTCCGTCAGGAAGGAATTCTATGGTCGTGCCACATGGACCGCAGCACATATGCACGAAAGGTTTATTATTATCCATTCTGGTATGACTGATATATCGATCATATGAAGTGCATAGTCAAGAAATTAGCCTCTAGCAAAAAAAGAATATGGTTTTTCGATCGGAAAGTCTTTTGCTTCTGATCTCTCTGGCTTCATTGCGGGCTTCTTCGTCGCGACTATCGGCTGATAGCTATCGTATGTATGATCCTCCATTATTATGGGGCGCTATAGCCTATCCTGATAATAAAAGAGCGGACCGATGGTCCGCTCTTTTATTATTTGCTTTCTTTCCCTTCCATTATCTTATTTAGCACTTTTTTGATCGTCTCGATCGAAGAATCGTCTATCGCCGAGAAGGGGATGGCTTCTATTCCCGCTTTTGCGAGTATTTTCTTCTTTTCCTCGAGTTCTTTAGGAGAGACTTCGTCCGCCTTGGAAAGGAAGACTATCTCTTTCTTGGTCGTAAGATCAGGGTCATGAGCTTCGAGCTCGTGTCTTACTGTCTTATAGTCTTTTACAGGGTCATCGGAGCTAGCGGCGACGAGATGGAATATCTCTTTTGTTCTTGTTATGTGTCTCAGGAATTTGGTTCCCAATCCTTTTCCTCCAGATGCTCCCTCGATGAGTCCGGGGATGTCTGCAATTATAAGGTCGTAATAAGTACCGAGGTTCGGTTCGAGTGTCGTGAAGGCATAGTTTCCGATCTTCGCGTTCGCTCTCGTCAGGGAATTGAGCAGTGTCGATTTGCCGGCATTTGGCAGTCCTACGAGTCCTACATCCGCGATAAGTTTCAATTCGAGAGAAAGGAAGAATGTTTCTCCGGGCTTTCCGTCTTCTGCTATCTTTGGACTGGTTATCTTCGGAGATCTAAAGAGGAAGTTTCCTTTACCGCCTCTTCCTCCTTTCGCAATCAGGACGGTTTCTCCGATCTTCGTTATCTCAATAGTCTCGCCGGTTTCTTCTATGGTGATAACCGTTCCGACAGGAATCCTTACCGTAAGATCCTTTCCGTCGTGACCGTCGCAGAACTGGCCTCTGCCGTCCTTGCCATTATCCGCTTCTATCTCTTTTTTGAATCTGAACTGAGAAAGCGCATTCAAATCGGACACACCCTCAAAATAGACGCTTCCTCCGCGTCCGCCGCTGCCTCCTGTGGGGCCGAGGCTCATCATGTTCTTATTGAACGCGATTGCGCCTTTTCCGCCATCTCCGGCTGATACGTCTATTTTTGCTTCATCTATAAGCATGAGTTCGATATTTATTCTTTAGGGAAGTATGCTTTAATTATAACCAAAGTAAATGGTCAAGAGATTATTTAAGAGTGATGACCGGATATTTTCCGGGGTTCTCGGAGGAGTGGCGGATTACTTCAATATCGATCCCGCTCTCGTCCGAGTAGCCTATTCCCTTATCTTCTGTTTTACCGGATTCATTCCTGGAATCATCGCCTATGCAATCGCTTCGACTGTTATTCCTTCGAGGCGCTAGACGCATTTTGAGTCTTAAAAGGTCGTTTCCTGATAGTAATTAAAGATGATAATACCTGAAGGATTTCCTAAATTCCCTAGTAAGAGAGAGCTTATAGTAGTTTCGGGAACAAAGGAAGGGGCTCTCTATCTCGGTTCTGATGGTAATTTCGATAAGATTTCCTCTTTTGAGGTTCCCGAGAGAGCTGATATAGAGAAGGAATCTTCCTATAGATCCGTCTCTGCTGATGGCTCCGCTCTTGGTAATCGTGGATCGCTTGATGATATAGGCGAGAATGAAGATGATTCTTTCTTCAAGATCCTAAGAAACGAAGCGAAGGCTGCTATTTCTTCTTCCGATGTCTCGGGGGTGATCGTTATCGCTCCGGAGCACGCCCTGAAGAAGGCGATAGAGTCCATCGACGGTCTTGGAGTTCCCGTTGTTGTGGGAGGAAAAGGCAACTTCGTGAAGCATTCTCCCGAAGAAATACTCGCTGTTCTCAAAGAATCGGGATCGATATAAAAATTATTCTATTTTTCAAAAAGACAATCGTGAGATTGTCTTTTTTTTGTGTTGTCCCATAGCTTCTGTGGATAAGCCCGTCTGCTTTTGCGACTCATCCTAAGAAACATGCTTCAAATCTCTTTTTTTGGCTCGTTGACCCTTTTTGTCAAACGGGACTTTAATTGAATTAAGAAAAAATAAAAACTCTTTTCCATAAATGACGGTAATTAAGCGCGACGGAACCAGGATTGAGTTCGACAAGGACAGGATATACGGGGCGATCATGAAGGCTGCGGAAGCAACCGACGAGTTTGGACCAGAAGAAGGCACAAAGATAACCGATATCGTATCGAATTATATTTCAGAATCCGAAAAATATAAGTCCGAGATATCCGTTGAGGATATACAGGACACGATTGAGTCCGCGCTTATGAGTTCCGGGCATTTTAAGACCGCTCGCGCTTACATCGTCTATAGGGAAAAGAGGTTTCAGGCTAGAGCTGTTAAGGGCGCCGTCGTGGAAGTCGAAGAAACGATCAAAGAATATGTTGATCAGGCTGACTGGAGGGTTAAGGAGAATGCCAATATGGGCTATTCCTTGGGTGGAATGATCATCCGTATCGCCGGAAAGATCGTTGCGAATTATTGGCTTAATAATGTCTATACGGCGGAGATCAGGGAAGCGCATCGCTCCGGTGGTTTCCATATCCATGATCTTGACTTCTTTGCCGGCTATTGCGCCGGTTGGAGTTTGAGACAGCTTCTTGAGGAGGGATTTAACGGCGTCCCGGGAAAGATCGAATCTTATCCCGCGAAGCACCTGGAAACGGCTATCGGTCAGATGATTAATTTCTTGGGTACGCTTCAGAACGAATGGGCGGGTGCGCAGGCTTTCTCTTCTTTCGATACCTATCTCGCTCCTTACATCAAAAAGGATGACTTGGACTACAAGCGCGTGAAGCAGTGCGTGCAACAGTTCGTCTTCGGCATCAATACTCCCTCGCGTTGGGGAACGCAGACTCCCTTCATCAACATCACTCTCGACTGGGTTTGCCCTGAGGATATGCGTGAGAGGCATCCCGTGATCGGCGGCGAAGCTGTTGACTTCACTTATGGCGATTGCGAGAAAGAGATGGCGATGATCAATAAGGCTTATATCGAAGTCATGACTGAAGGCGATATGAGCGGCCGTCCTTTTACTTTTCCTATTCCGACCTACAACATTACGAAGGACTTCGACTGGGAGAATGAGAATGTGAAGCTCTTGTTCGAGATGACTGCCAAGTTCGGCACTCCTTATTTCCAGAACTTCATTAATTCCAACCTTAATCCGAGCGATGTCCGTAGCATGTGCTGTCGCCTTCAGTTAGACCTGAAGGAACTCCGCTCGAGACAGGGAGGCCTGTTTGGCTCCGCCGAGCTTACCGGATCCATCGGTGTCGTTACCATTAATCTTCCTCGTATCGGCTATCTCGCGAAGACTCGCAAGGAATTCTTCGATAGATTAGGGCGCCTCATGGATATCTCGAAGCAGTCTCTTGAGATGAAGAGGAAAGTCGTTGTCGACAATATGGATCGCGGCCTTCTTCCTTATTCGAAGAGATATCTTGGCACTCTCCATAATCATTTCTCGACTATCGGTATAAACGGCATGAACGAGGCGGTTGTCAATTTTATAGGCAAAGATATTTCCGAGCCGGAAGGGAAGGCCTTTGCTCTCGAGGTCCTCGATTTCATGAGAGGTAAGCTTTCCGAGTTCCAGGAAGAGACCGGAAATCTCTATAACCTCGAAGCCACTCCTGCCGAAGGAGCGACCTATCGTTTTGCTAAGGAGGATAAGGCTCGCTTTCCTGAAATGATTCAGGCGGGTACCGTCGATTCTCCTTACTATACGAACTCCACTCATCTTCCGGTCGGTCATACCGAAGATCCTATCGCTGCCCTCGATCATCAGGTCGAGCTTCAAGCGAAATATACCGGTGGAACTGTGGCACATCTCTTTCTTGGCGAAAGGGTTAGGGATTGGAAGACTTGTCGCGATTTTGTAAAGAAGGTTGCCGAGAATTACAGGATGCCTTACTTTACGATCACTCCCACTTTCAGCATCTGTCCCAGTCATGGATATCATTCCGGCGAAGTTCCTGTCTGTCCGAAATGCGGTACTAGTTGCGAAGTGTGGTCGAGAGTCGTCGGCTACTATCGCCCTGTCACGCAATGGAATAAAGGGAAGAGGCAGGAGTTCGTCGAGCGCAAGAATTACTCCGTTCCGCAGGAGAATTAGATAACAGATAACGATGAAAATAGGCGGTTTCCAAAAATTGAGCTTGGTTGATTTTCCGGGAACCGTGTCGGCCGTAGTCTTTACTCAAGGCTGCGGCTTTTTGTGCTCGTACTGCCATAACCCCGACCTCATTCCGGCCGGAAAGGAGGGCGCCTTTTCTGTAGGCGAGATACTAGAGGAGCTGAGCGGCGCGAGGCGGATGATAGACGGCCTCGTTGTTACCGGCGGAGAACCGACGATTCACGAAGGCCTTGCGGAATTTCTTGAAGAAGTGCGCCGCCTCGACCTCCGCATCAAGCTTGATACGAACGGCATGCATCCTTTCTCCGTCGAACAGATGCTGAAGAATGGGCTCGTCGATTATATCGCGATGGATATCAAGTCTTCTTGGAAAAGATATTCGTCCGTAACGGGGATATCCATGGATGAGAAACTTATCAGAAATTGTGCGAAGACCATGTCTATCATCCAGGATTCGGGAGTGGATCACGAATTTCGTACGACCGTCTTTCCTGCCGCTCATAGTCTGGATGATTTTCGTGAGATCGCCTCTTATCTTGTTCCTGGAGAGAAATATTTCTTGCAGGATATCCGCTATCAGAAGACGCTAGCATCCCTCGAAGGGGAACCGTCGGATGCGGAGTCGATCGCTGCGGCTCTTCGGAAAGAATTCCCTCTCGTTTCTATCGAAGCCCGCTAGTTGTGTATAATGCGGCTATGTTCGGATCACCGAAAATAAGAGTTTTCTCTTGGATATTTTTCGCCGCCTCAGCGATCCTTATGGTCGCTAGCGTTTTTCTTGCTCTGAGGATCGATTCGGAAAGGCTCGTCTCGAAGAGCGATAAGATTGTGGTATCCGCCACTATCTTTCCTCTATATGATGCTGCTTCGAAGATAGGCGGAAATCAGGCTGTCGTCTCGCTCATCCTTCCTGCCGGCGCTTCGCCTCACACCTTTGAACCGTCACCGGAGATCCTTATAGCTGCCGAGGGATCGAGAGTGGTCTTCAAGATCGGAGTCATAGATGATTGGGTGGATAATATAGCCATCTCTTCTGGTGCTGCTATCTTTCCTGTTTCGGAAGGTGTTCCGATGAGGCTTTTTGACGAAGGATCGGAAGCAAACGATAACGATCCTCATTATTGGCTTTCTTTTCGCAACGCGAAGATGATCGCCCGGAATATCGCTGCCGAGTTTTCGAAGATCGATCCTGATAATAAGGATTACTACGAGAATAATCTTTCTCTCTATATCATTTCGATCGAAGAAGCCGAAAGGAAGACAAATCTATTGTCTGGACTTAGAGGATCAAAGGTTGCTTCCTTTCATGATGCTTGGGGATATTTTTCCGATGAACAAGGATTCGATATCGTTTCCGTCTTCGAGGAGTCTCCGGGGAAAGAGCCTTCTGCTAGAGAAGTTCGTCAGTTTATCGATGACTCGAAGGAAGCTGGGCTGAAAGTATTTTTGGTCGAGCCGCAGTTTTCCACTGACTCGGCTGGTGCGGTCGCTTTTGATGCTGAGCTTTCTCTTGCAGTAGTTAATCCTGAAGGTGGATATGGAGAATTCGACTCTTACCCCGATATGCTTTATGAGAATGCAAAGAAGATAAGAGACGCCCTTCTCGGTGCGGAATAATATGGAAAACAAAGTAATAGATATAGCTAATTTAGCCGTATCTCTCTCTGGACATAATATAGTATCGGACGTTAGTTTTTCCGTTCTTAGGGGAGAAGTAGTAGCCTTGATCGGTCCGAATGGAGCGGGTAAGACGACTCTTATCAAAGCGGTCATCGGTGCTCTGCCATATTCGGGCAAAATATCCGTCTTCAATAAGGATGGCGAAAAAGGGAAGATCGGCTATGTGCCGCAGCGTTTTTCTTTCGATCGCGGATTTCCTCTCTCTGTATCGGAATTTTTGTCTTTGAATCTCGATGAGAGATCTTTTAATAAATCATATGAGGCCCTGAAAGATATGGGCGGCGAACGCCTTATCAGTAAGAGACTCGGTGATCTTTCTGGCGGAGAGCTTCAGAGAGTATTACTTGCGAGATCTCTGGCTCGGGATCCGGACTTGTGGCTTCTTGATGAAGCTTCGAGCGGTATAGATATGGATGGAGTCGAGAATTTCTATTCTCTCGTGAGAAGAGTGGCGGAGGAGAGGGGAATGGCGGCTATCTTTGTTTCTCATGACATCGGCATGGTCTCTCGGTTTGCGAGTAGGGTTATCTGTTTGAACGGAGGACTTGTCTGTGACGGGATTCCGTCTGATGCTTTGACTGAAGAATCGCTTAATCATCTCTACGGAGATGAATCGTCGAAAAGCGGACACACTCACGGGAATTGATGACTGATATCTCTTCAATGTTTTTAGAAATGTTCTCTTACGGATTTATGGTCCGCGCTTTGAGTGCAGGTGTTATTTCAGCTCTCGTTCTCTCATTTGTCGGAATATTCATCTCTCTCAGGAAGATGTCTTTCTTCGGGGAGGGGATAGCGCACGCATCCTTATGCGGTATCGCTCTTGCGCTTATCTTCGGTTTTGCTCCGACTCCCTTCGCCGTTCTTTTCGCCATCTTTATCGGTACGATTGTCTATCTGCTTGAGCGAAAGCTTCCTCTTTCCGGGGATACGGTCATCGCGATCGTTTTCGTCTCTTTTATGAGCCTTGGTTCGTTGCTTTTATCTCTGCGTTCCGGCTATCAGCCGGATCTTGTGAGCTTCCTCTTCGGTAATATCCTCGCCATTAAGTCTACCGACCTCTTATTTCAGATATCGGTCGCGATTCCACTCTGGTTATCATTGATCGCTTTGAAGGATAAACTTATATTCGCGAGTATCGATCCCGATCTTGCTGCCTCAGAAGGATTACCTGTTGGGCGTTTATCTTTTTTTCTCTATGTCGCGACTGCTGTCGCTGTCGTCTTAGGCATCAAGGTTCTCGGTGTGGTACTTGTCTCTGCTATGCTTGTTATTCCGGTCGCATCCGGAAAGCTAGTCGCTAGGTCCCTTATCGGTCTCATCATCTTCTCTGGCGTTTTCTCTGTCTTATCTGTTATTGTCGGCTTGATTGCTTCCTACTCGTTCGGCTTTCCCGCCGGAAGTTCTGTGGTTCTCGCTTCTTCGCTCATCTTCGCCATCGTGGCTTTGATCGGTTACTTTGGTTTAAAGATGAAGTTCCAAATAAAAGGTCGAAAAGATAAACAGCGATAATATATAAATTATGTGTCAGGAATGCGGATGCGAGCCTTGCTCGAAGTGCGGTAGCGAGATAGAGGGAGGAGTATGTAAGGGTTGTGGTAAGAAAGCCGAAGAGTGTAGCTGCTCCTAATTTGACGTTTATTTTGAAATGAGGCGCTTTCTGGCGCCTCATTTTTGAATGATGCTATGATTATCCAGTTGAAATACTCTATTAATAAATAAGTAATTTATGAATAACAAGATAAAAAATGCTGCCATTGTGGCGGGAGTACTCTTTGCCGCTTCGCTTGGTTGGAGTGCTATAAGCTATGTAGATTCGTATTCTAAGTCGATCGAACCCTCGTCTTTTAGGAGCTTCTCGGTAAGCGCTGAAGGAGAGGCTGTCGGTGTTCCCGATATTGCTGAGTTTACCTTCACTGTCATTACGGAAGGAGGGCATGATCTCGGTGCCCTTCAGAAAGATAACTCTGATAAGGTGAATGCCGCTATCGCTTACGTAAAAGAACAGGGAGTTGATAGCAAAGATATAAAGACGGTGAACTACAACATTTCGCCAAGATACGAATATAGGAACTGCGAATCGGGTTCTGTCGTCTGCACTCCTCCTTCCATAGTCGGATATACTGTCCGCTCGAGCGTTAAAGTTAAGGTAAGGGAGACCGGTAAAGCTGGCGGCATACTCGCGAGCATCGTCTCTAAGGGAGCGAACGAAGTTTCTGGACTCAGTTTTGTCATCGACAATCCCGAGACGGTAACTTCCGAAGCGAGAGCTGATGCTATTAAGAAAGCTAAAACTAAGGCTGAAGAGATTGCCAAGCAATCCGGTGTGAGAATCGGCAGGCTTCTCTCTATAAACGAAGGAAACTACTATCCTGTTTACCGCGATTCTTATAAGAGTGTCATGACCGAGGCTGCCGGAGTGTCGGCTACCACTCCTTCGATCGAGATCGGATCTGAGGATATCAAGGTTCAGGTCACTCTCGTTTACGAGATAAAATAACCGTCAAAGAATAAATCATGAAGCCGATAATCATTATCGCCTTGGTTGCGGTCGTTCTTGCCACCGTCCTAGGGGTCCTTATCTTTTATCGTCCGCAAGGGATCGATAATAAAGAAAAAGATCCTCAGGAAGAAGTTAACAACGGAATTTCGGAAGAAACCGTCCTCGCGAAGCGTACTGGCGTGATATCTGACATATCGGATTCATTGATTATTATTTCCGGAAACGAAGGGCAGTTTAATCTGTCTTTGTCTAAGGATACGGAATTCTCTGATGACGGAGGTAATGCTTCTAATGCTTCATTTTTCTTCAAGGGTGTTTCCGTAGAAGCGGAAGAGAGGGGAGGGCGTGCGTTTTCTGTGCATGCCCTTTCTCTTCCGAAAATAATCATATCTTCTCCTTCCTCCTTCGATATTCCCGTAGGACAGCTTTTTTTCAATATTTCAGGCAAGGCTCTCGCAGATAGCGAAAAAATATTTTTTGCCCTAAAGAACAGGCGTACTTCTTCTGAATATTTTTCTAATTCTTTTGTAGTCGTAGACGACGGGACTAGATATGGTGTCTTTTCTATACCGGTTGATCTTTCGACCGCTCTTGATATTTTGGATGGAGATGCCCTCGATATGCGTTTTTTCATAAAGGACAAGGATAATAAGGAAACTGATATCTTCTCGACCGCTCTCATATATCACGGAGGACTCGTATCGAGGATAAAGATATATCTTGGCAAGGGAAAAGGATCTTGTGCTAATACCTATGCCGTGGAACGCCTTGTGAGTGCTTCACGATCGGCGACGAGAGCCGCTATTGAAGAGCTAATCAAGGGACCCACCGGAAAAGAGAAGGCGGAGGGGTATTTCTCTAACATCGATCCCACAACCCGTATCCGTTCCCTCGAGCCTCGCGCTGAGAATACGCTTCTCGATCTTGATAATTCCATCCTGCGCCCAGCCGGTGGCTGTTCGCTTTCTTTCTCTAAGATGCAGATAGAAAAGAGCTTGAAAGAGAACCCCATGGTAAAAGGAATAATAATGACCGTTAACGGCGAATCAGGACCGCTTAGATGAACCCTCGCGAGAAAACTTCATGGGGAGGCGTTGCTGATTGGTATCACGACCTCGTTTCCGATGACACTAGCTATCAGAAGACGGTTATTCTGCCGAACCTTCTGAGAATGATGGATATAAAGAAAGGAGAATCTGTCTTGGATGTCGGTTGCGGCGAGGGCGTCATGGCTCGCGCTTTTACGGCTGCTGGCGCTTCCGTTTCCGGATGCGATATATCGAGTGAGCTTATCCGTATGGCGATAAAGAATTCTCCGCCATCATCGCGTTTCGAAGTAGCTAAAGCCGAAGACCTCTCTGTCTTTAACGATTCTCTTTTTGATAAGGCGGTTTTGATTCTGTCTCTTCAGAACATCGAAGGAGCGGCGAAGGCGCTTTCGGAAATAGGAAATCATGTTCGTCAGTCGGGAAAATTGTATATCGTTCTCAATCATCCCTGTTTCCGTATTCCGCAATTCTCTTCTTGGGAATTTGATGGAATGAAAGTGCAATATCGCCGCATAGAGAAATATCTTTCGGAAAGCCGTTCGGAGATAGTGATGCATCCCGGATCAATGTCTTCGTCTAAGACGATCTCTTTTCATCGTCCTCTCCAATATTATTTCAAGTCGTTCGCTAAAGCGGGCTTTGCCGTGTCTCGTATCGAGGAGTGGAATTCCGACAGAAAGAGCGAATCTGGCCCCAGAGCGGAAGCGGAAGATAGGGCTAGAAAAGAGATTCCTCTTTTTATGGCTCTCGAATGCTTTAAGATCTGATTTGCCGTTTTTCTCTTAATCTCCTATATTCGTAGTGATTTAATGCGCAGACAGCGTCTCATATCTGATTTTGATTTGTCGGCAAAGGTATTTATTACGGATGCTTCTTTCTTGAATCAGATAAGGAATGTTTTACGCTTCAAGAAAGGGGACGAGATAACCCTCTGTGACGGTATGGGTCGGGAGCGAGACTTCTCTGTCACTCTTTCATCCAAAGAAGAAATCATTCTCGAACCGGTATCAGAAGAGCGTGATGCTTTCATCCCAGAAAGAAAGGTCATCCTTTGTCTTTCGATAATCAAGAAGGACAACTTCGAAGTGGCTGCCCAGAAGGCGGTTGAGTGCGGCGTCTCTGGAATCGTTCCGGTTATTTCCGAAAGGACGATAAAAGGTAATATCGACATAGAGAGATTAAAAAAGATCATCCGTGAAGCATCGGAGCAATCCGGTCGTGGATCGGTTCCTGATATCTCATCTCCTGTCAGTCTCGAAGAATCCCTTTCTCTGTCTTCCTCCGGAAATATTTTCGCTTTTCATACTGATCCTGAATCAATCTCGGTTCCGGACGATTCTGGTCGTAGCGACACTGATTTTCTCTTTATCGGTCCCGAAGGCGGCTTTTCCGATAAGGAGATCGAATTATTCCGTGAGAAGAACGCCATCTTCAGGTCGCTTGGTAATCTCATCTTAAGAGCAGAAACGGCCGCTGCTGTTTCTGTCTATCTTCATGCGCAGGGAATTGATCGCTGATCCGGAAGAGCTATTGCTCTATGACTTTCAATATCCCGCTTCAGCTATCGCCGACGCGCCTGCGTCTCCGCGCGATTCGGCACGGCTCATGGTCGTCGATAAAAATAATGACGAGCCAATCTTTTCCATATTCTCTGATCTCGGTCTTCATCTTCCTGATCGCTCCATCATCGTGATGAACGAGACAAAAGTAGTTCCCGCGAGATTCACTTTATTCAAGCCTTCCGGCGGAAAAGTAGTCCTTGTTTTTGTCGGAAACGAATCAGGATTATTGAAAGTTATTTCTGATCGTAAGATAGAAGTCGGTTCATTACTCGTCTCCTCTCTCGGAGAATCTTTTTTCGTGAAGAGACAGGATGAAAAATATTTCTTTCTTTCTCTTCCTAAAAGGATGATGAAAGATGATCATATTTATTTTTCTGTTTTTTATGATTTTTTAGACAAGGAAGGAAAGACTCCTCTTCCTCCATATATTAAGACTGAGCTTTCGGAAGAAGTGGTGAGGGAGGAATATCAGACTGTCTTTGCAAAAGAAAAGGGATCAATGGCTGCTCCGACTGCTTCGCTTCACTTTACTGACGATCTTATGGATGATCTGAAAGCTATGGGGCACGAGATCGTCTTTATAACTCTTCATGTTGGCCTTGGCACTTTTGCGCCTCTTTCTTCGAAAGAACTTTCCGAAGGGAAGCTTCATAAGGAAAATTATTCGATATCGCCCGAAGCGACAGAGGTTGTCTCTCGCGGAAAGAGAGAAGGGCGGCCAATTATCGCCGTCGGAACAACGGTGATGAGAACTCTTGAATCCGCTTTCGACGAAGAAGGAAATATCACACAGAGAGAAGGGGAGACTGATCTCTTTATCCGCGAAGGTTATCGTTTCAAGATGGCGAACGGTCTTATTACCAACTTCCATGTGCCGAAGTCGAGTCTTATGATGCTCGTTTCTGCCTTCATGGGCAGAGAAAGGCTTCTCGCGA
The DNA here is from genome assembly GCA_964601595.1 of uncultured Candidatus Saccharibacteria bacterium. Classification (GTDB taxonomy): domain Bacteria; phylum Patescibacteriota; class Minisyncoccia; order UBA6257; family Colwellbacteraceae; genus CAZRNY01. The sequence goes on from CAZRNY010000001.1 coordinate 21,689, forward strand.
TGTATAAGGAGGCGATCGAAGGGGGATTCCGCCTTTTTTCTTTTGGAGATGGAATGCTGATAAAAGACAGGTGATTTCTGGCTTATGAACAAGCGCTTTAATTCTCTTAAATGATATAATTATTTTAATAAGAGATTAATTAAGGTTTTCTTATTTAAAAACCAAATGAAGCCACTAAGTGGATTGTTCTTAAAAAGTCTTTTCGCGTTTGTTTTCTGCGGAGCCGTTTTATGTGGCTCCTTTTTTAATGGCGTTTTCTTGAAAATTGCGGAAGCTACTGATGGTTCCGGTATTAATGCCGTGAATCCGACGACTGCGTCCGTTTCTTCTTCAGGTAATATTTTTACATTTACTTATAACGCCGCGGAAAACATGGATTCGGGAGGTATAAGGATATCTGTTCCGGCTGGTGGCTGGAGTGCTCCTCAGGCTTTGATCGGCGTTCCGGGATATACGACCGTCTCTTCGGTCGGGATCGTCGCGAATGTTGAGAGTAATCTTGATTCCTCGGCCGGTTGGGGCGTGACGAATCATATGAATCTGTCGGTTGATACGGGAGACAAGCAGGAGGGAACCGCTTCTCTTTCGAACGCGATCACCGCGACCGCCACCGCTGGAGAAAAATGGTATTTCAACTACGGTGTCGCTTCCAATTGGGGTGCTAGCGCCGACGGCAATCTTCGTGTCGGTATGTGGTTGAAATCGAGTGTCGCAACCGCTGCTGGAAATATAAATTGGCAGGATGATAATTCTGCAAACCTCGCGAGTCCTAGTGATAATATTTCTCTCGGTGCTCTTTCTGCGAATACTTGGACCTATACTTCCGCGACTCTCGGTGCTGCTTCTAGGAATTCCATCCTCTCTTATGGATTTCTCTATAACACCGATATCGGCGCCGCGACGATAAAGGCTGATTCTCTTTCTGTCATCTTTAGCGCTAATGATTCTAATACCGGTTGGAATGGAGATGCTGGTATTACCGATTCTCTTATCACCGGAGCCGGAAACTTCATGGAAGGTACGGGATCTGTCCGTTGCTCATATAATAATTCGGCTGGAGTAGGAAGCAGCGGCGACTGTAGGAATAGCGAGGGTAGTGTCATTACCGTTGGGCCAGGAACAACGGTTTCTTTCTGGGTGCGTCCGAGTATTGCTTTGAACGCTGGAGACTTTGCTTGGGCTGATGATAATTCCGCAACTCTTGATTCTCCTGATAGTATCGTCAATCTTCCTGCACTCGCGGCGAATACTTGGACCTATTTAAAGATCACCTCTGCCACTTCGGGGGATATGAGATCGTTCGGTCTTCGTCAGCTTGTCGATAAGGGAGCGATGACGATCGATATCGATGCGATCGGCAAGCAGATAGACACCGCCGACTCGACGACCGGTTGGGTCGCTTCTGCCTCGACTACTCAGACTGTCTCGACTGATGTGAGTGTCCTTCATGAAGGAACAGGATCGCTAAAAAATATCATTACTGCTTCGGCCGCTTCGGGGGATAAATGGTATAGAACCCTTAATTCTCCCGAAGATTGGTCTTCTTATACTACTATCGGTTTATGGATTCGCTCTTCGGTTGCGACTGCCGCCGGAAATCTTAAATTTGAATATGCTTCTTCTCCCGATCTCACGAGTCCGATCGCTTCCGTTAATATAGGCGCTCTCTCTGCGAATGTTTGGAGTTACCAGAAACTGACGCTCGCGGGAACTCGGACGAATATCAATAGTTACGGTATCCACTACTCGACCGACATTGGCGCCGCGACTGTCTATCTGGATGATATCCTTCTCGGCCCCGGCAGCCTTAGTTTCTCCGGAAACGACATCAATGCTCGCATTCTTTCTCTTTCTGCCGCGCAGGCGGTTACTATCGTCTACGGCAATGGAGGAGGATCGAGCGGCGTTACTGTTCCCGCGACCGCCGCGGCTTATGCCTTTAATACCAGTTCTCGTATTTCTGACTCGGGTACTCTTACGGCAATTGGCACTTCGCCGACTGTCACCGTCACTCTGCCCGCTACTTCCACTTCTATTATTTCTTCGGGTAGTCCGTCTGTTTATGGCGATACCGTGACTTTCACCGCGACAGTGACTCCGACCGGTGGCGGCGCGCCGACCGGAATCGTTACTTTTAAGGATGGTCTTACGACTATAGGTACGGGAGCTTTGAATGGTGCAAGCCCTGGAATCGCTACTTTAAATATCAGCACTCTTACTGTTGCTGATTCTCCTCATTCGATTACAGCTACATATGGAGGAGACAGCGGTCATGCTAGTAGTGTTTCAAACGCGATAGGGCATAATGTGACGACGAAGGCTTTAATAGTTTCCGGTATCTCTGCCTCCGATAAAGTCTATGATCGCCTCACGACCGCTACCTTAAATGTTTCCGGTGCTTCTCTTGTCGGTGTCATCGCCCCCGATGTAGTCACCTTGAATACTTCTCTCGCTGCTGGCACTTTCTCTGACGAGAATGTCGGCACAGGCAAACTCGTCACGATCTCCGGTCTTACACTCGGAGGCGTTGATGCTTCGAAATACACCCTTACTCAGCCATCGACAACCGCCTCTATCACCGCAAAGAATCTGACGATTACCGGTATCACCGCGAACGACAAAGTCTACGACGGGAATCAGACCGCTGTCTTAGTCGGCACTCCCGGAACTCTTGTCGGTGTCATCGCCCCCGATGTCGTTTCGATAGCAGGAACGGCTATCGGCACTTTTGCTGACGCAAATGTCGGCACAGGCAAACTCGTCACGATCTCCGGCTTATCGATCTCCGGCACCGACTCCGCAAATTATTCTCTTACTGCTCCGACTACGACTGCTTCAATCACCGCAGCTGCTTTAACCGTCACAGGCATCACTGCTTCCGACAAGATATATGATGGCAATACGACCGCTATTCTGAATACCGGTTCTGCTACACTCGTCGGCGTCGCTTTCGGAGACATTGTCACCTTGAATACTTCTCTCGCTGCTGGCACTTTCTCTGACGAGAATGTCGGCACAGGCAAACTCGTCACGATCTCCGGTCTTACACTCGGAGGCGTTGATGCTTCGAAATACACCCTTACTCAGCCATCGACAACCGCCTCTATCACCGCAAAGAATCTGACGATTACCGGTATCACCGCGAACGACAAAGTCTACGACGGGAATCAGACCGCTGTCTTAGTCGGCACTCCCGGAACTCTTGTCGGTGTCATCGCCCCCGATGTCGTTTCGATAGCAGGAACGGCTATCGGCACTTTTGCTGACGCAAATGTCGGCACAGGCAAACTCGTCACGATCTCCGGCTTATCGATCTCCGGCACCGACTCCGCAAATTATTCTCTTACTGCTCCGACTACGACTGCGAGTATAACCGCTGTCAATCCTCTTACCGTTTCCGGTATCTCTGCCTCCGATAAAGTCTATGATCGCCTCACGACCGCTACCTTAAATGTTTCCGGTGCTTCTCTTGTCGGTGTCATCGCCCCCGATGTAGTCACCTTGAATACTTCTCTCGCTGCTGGCACTTTCTCTGACAAGAATGTTGGCATCGGAAAGACTGTGACGATCTCCGGTCTCACACTATCTGGAACAGATGCCGCTAAATATACACTTGTAGCTCCATCGACGACTGCTTCGATTACGACAAAAGCTTTGACCGCTTCCGGTATCACTGCAGACAATAAGGTTTTCGATGGTAATACAACCGCCACCCTGAATACTGGTTCCGCTTCTCTTGTCGGCATCATCTCTCCTGATGTGGTTACCCTAGACACCGCTTCCGCCACCGGTACTTTCGCTGATTCGGCTATCGGCACGGGTAAGACCGTAACGATTACCGGACTGACTATCGGAGGCGTCGACTCAGGAAACTATTCTCTCACACAGCCGACTGCTACCGCTGATATAACGAGCAGTACCGTTCCGGTTGTTGCCACTCGTCTTGTTATCGTTCAGCCCTCGAATGCCGTGGTTGGAACTGTCATTCCCGTCACTATCCGCGCTGAAGATAATTCCGGAAATCTTGATACATCTTTCAATAATGTCATCACTCTTTTCCTTACTGGGGCGGCTACGGGAGCCGGTCCGGTTACGATCGTAAACGGCATAGGTTCCGCAAGCATCAACGACTCCGTTGCTGAGACCGTAACACTTGCCCTGATAGATGCCGTCGGCCTCGGCCTCGATATTTCTTCGACAAAGAATGTTACTTGGACTTCGGTTGTTATTCCCCCAGTCTCTTCATCAGCGCAGACTCTTCCTCCTACTCCTAATCTTCGAGGTAGGGCTTTCCCTGGAGCAGACGTCCAGATATCGGCCTTTTCGGCTAATGCCGCTCCCGTAAACAGCAGGGTTGTTTCCGCGAATGACGGCTACTTCGATCTTCTTCTCGGAAGCGGTACGAGCGTCTCTTCTTTTGCTATCTCGGCTACCGACTCGAATGGAGATAAGAGTCAGACCAAAGTATTTTCTTTCGATCCGAGAATAGGTGGACAGGAAACTAATTTGAACATAATAGTTCCTCCGACCGCGAAGCTTCTCCGCAGCGTGATAACGAAAGGGGACAATATGGTGATGACCGGCTTCGGTTTTTCGAACAGCACCATCCATCTTTTTATTGATGGGGTTTCTGCGGGTAGCTCTGTTCAGACCGATAGTTCCGGTGGATATCGCATATTGTTCAATACCGCAAATCTCTCTCTTGGTAACCACGAAGTCATGGTTAATGAAGTTCTCCAGAATGGTATAGTGAGCGATTATTCGCTCCGCAGGACTCTCACTCTCTCCTCTTTATTCACTCCGAAGACTGATTTTAACAAGGATAACAGGGTGAATATCCAGGACTGGAGTATATTCCTCAGTAAATGGAATATTCCAGGTGGGCCGAGTATTGATCTTGATCTGAACGGCGACGGATCGGTCGATATAGCGGATTTTAGTATAATGTTAAGAGCAGTTCAGCAATAATAAATGATTAAGAAAATAATATCTTTTCTTACGGCGGCTATCTTCATCGGATTTGGATCAGATAGCGTTTCAGCGGCCACTTTCAATCTGAATATAAGTAAGCAGTCGTTTGCTGTAAACGAAGATTTCACCGTTGAGCTTCATATGGATAGCCAAGGTGTTGGTATAAATGCCGCTCAGGGAACCATACGGTTTCCTTCCGATATTCTTGAAGTAAAAAGCATAGATAAGACTGAATCGGTCTTTAATTTCTGGCTCCAGGAACCGGTCGTATCCGCAAACAAAGATAGTATTTCCTTTACTGGCGGATCAACGAGCGGTTTTTCCGGACAATCTCTTTATGCTCTGAAAATAGTTTTTCATGTCAAAGGGTCAGGCTCTGGGTCGATAAGTGTTACAGACGGAGCGATTACGGCTTCTGATGGCAGCGGTACTAATGTGCTCGTCGGCGGAAAGGGGATAGATATCTCATCATCTTCCGGTTCGTCCGGACCTGGCACTCTGGCTACGATCACGCCGGTCATACCTCCGATAACTCCTATAACCCGAGAAGCCGTTCCGTCTGAGAAATCTCCCGTAAGGCCTGATGCTAGGATAAGCCTCTATCCCGATGCGGAGTCTTGGTATAGCGGTACTGCTCCATTCCTTGTCGAATGGAGTCTTCCAAACGATATTACCGATGTTGCGACAAGTATCAATAAGGATCCGACCGGCGTTCCTTCAAAGAGCGAAGGGTTATTCGATAATAAGACTTTTGCGTCTCTTACCGATGGCATCTGGTATCTGCATGTGAGATTTAGAAACAATATCGGCTGGGGACCGACTTTTCATCGCCGGATAGCCGTCGATACGAATCCGCCGCTTCCTTTCGAAATATCTTCTTCTTCCGGACTTGAGAGTGATAACCCTTCTCCTGTTCTTTCTTTTGAAACTACCGACCAACCATCTGGCATATTGAGGTATTCCGTGACCGTCGGTTCTGCGGAGCCTATAAATGTAGAAAAGGGATCAATTAATCTTCCTCTTCAGTCTCCCGGAGATAAAAAAGTGAAAGTTGTCGCTTTTGATAAGGCGGGGAACTTTACCGAAAAGATCGTTGATCTCAAGGTTATTTCCATATCTCTCCCGACGGTGAGTTTTATCACTGGTTCTTTTGTTGTCGGCGATGAGATGTTTGAGGCGAGGGGGGGTCCGTCCCAGGGTATTCCGTAGATGTTTCCATAAAGAGTAAGGATGGCTCGCTTGTATCTTCGGGAACCTCTGTTGCCGACGATAAAGGCAATTGGACTGTGAGGATCGCGGATTTCATTCCCAGAGGCTCATATCAGGCAGAAGTGGTGGCGCGAGATGATAGGGGAGCTCAGAGCCTTTCTGTTGTTAAGAAAAACATCGTTTCCAGAGAAAGACCACTCTTTATGATCGGGAAATGGGGGATAAGCGCTACTTTCTTCTATCTGACGGTAATAGTTATAATTATTTGTGGAACGATCGGAGTTGTCCTGGCTGTAAGGAAGATGGGTGCAAAGAGAGGCCTAAAATCATTTATAATAAAAAGGGACATGATTAACTCTTTTACTTCCCTTAAGAAAGATCTAGATGACGCGATGAAGACTGCAGATAAGAACGAATCAGGAAAGGAAGCGTCTTATCGGATGGCTAAGATAAAAGAGAAAATTGAAAAATCTTCCAAATACCTCTCTGAAGAAGTTGAAGAGCTTGGCAAGGATAAATGATTCGGATCAGACGATCGTAGTCGTTTTCTAAGTAATATGGACCATTGATAAAGGGTTAGATATAGAATATGAAAATAAAACTAATAATAATCGAAGACGAAGAGTCCTTAGGAAGGGTTCTAAAGGATAAGCTTGAGGCGGAAGGGTACGATGTTACCGTTGCTCGTGACGGTGAAGCCGGAGTGATAGCGGTTAAGAAAGATATTCCCAACCTTGTCTTGCTTGATCTTATCCTTCCTAAGAAGACCGGATTTGAGGTGTTGGAAGAGCTGAAGAGTGATCCGGAAGCAAAGCATGTACCAGTGATCGTTCTTTCTAATCTTGGTGAGGATGAGAATATCAAAAAAGCTTTCGAGCTTGGTGCTGTTGATTATTTCGTTAAGACTCAGCATCCTATAAACGAGATAATAGAAAAGGTTAAAGAACAGGTTTCTAAAGGAATATAATCCAAAAACGCCCGCTTCTGGTGGGTGTTTTTCTTTAAAATGGAAAAAAATTTGCATATAGTTGATATTCATGAAGTCACTGAAAGATACAGGACTATATTCGATTCTCTGGATGAGCTTGTCGTGATTATTGATCCTGATCTGAACATAGTCGCTCCGAATAAGACTGCGTTGGAGATATTTAAGAAAGAAGGGATGGATGAATCGAATATTCTCAATCGTCCGGCTCTCGAAGTTCTTCCAATTATCGACAAGGAACAAGTGAGAGATGAATTGAATGAGATATTGAAGAGGGGAGGTAGATTTGAAAGGGATGCCATATACGAGTTCAAATCAGGAAAGATATACGGGAAGACTAAGGGCATACCTATCATGGAAAATGATAAGATCGGCGGCATATTGATTTTGGTTCGTGATGTCACTAAGGAAAAGATTGCCGAAGAACTATTGGAAAAGAGCATCGAGAGATTCAATCATGTGGCTCGTATCGCCGGAGAGTGGATCTGGGAATTGGATGCTAATAGTATGTATTCATACTCGAGCGATGCTTCGAAAAAGATAATCGGCTATTCTCCGGAAGAGCTTATTGGTAAGAAGCATTTATATGACCTTTACCCGGAAGAGGATAAAGAAAGGCTTATTAGGATAAACGAGGCTTGTATCGCCAGTAAGGAGGATTTTCATGGGTTAGTGATGAGAGTCGTAAAAAAAGACGGATCGAAGATTTATATCGAGGAGAGCGGCTCGGTCTTATTTAACGAGAAAGGGGATATCGTCGGTTGTCGCGGTATCAGCACGGACATTACTGATCGCATGGAATATGAGAGTAATCTTGATAAGTTCCGCTTAGCCGTGGAGGGCGCCTCCGATCATGTCGTCATTACTGATGAGGATGGGATCATTCTCTATGCGAATCCGTCTGTGACAAGAACGACCGGATACGAATATAAAGAAATCATCGGTAAGACGCCTGCTATATGGGGAAAGCAGATGCCTAAGGAATTCTATGAATACTTCTGGTATACGCTGAAGGTGGAGAAGAAGCCTTTTATCGGCGAGATAACCAATAAAAGAAAAGATGGGAGGATATATATCGCCGAAATTAATGTTTCGCCGATTATTGATAACGACGGGAAGATCAAATTTTTTGTCGGAATAGAGCACGACATAACCAAAGCGAAAGAGATAGATAGAGCGAAGACTGAGTTCGTCTCGCTTGCTTCTCATCAGCTCAGGACTCCTCTTTCGATCATCAACTGGTACTCAGAGATGCTTCTTGGTGAAGATAAGGGTGTTATTTCCGAAGGACAGAAGGACTATCTCAGCGAGATATCGAAGGCTAACAAAAGAATGATCGACCTGGTCAACGCTCTTCTTAATGTTTCCCGTATCGACGTCGGTTCTTTTGCCGTTTCTCCGAAAAAGATAAACATTACAGACATATCGAAGACGGTCATTAAGGAATTCTGTCAGGAGATAGATAAGAAGAGTCTATCTGTCTCGGAAAAATATCTCCCTGAATCGTTCGAATATATGGGCGATCCTGATCTTGTTAGGATAATCTTTCAGAATCTCATATCGAATTCGGTGAAATACTGCGATCTTAATGATTCTATCTCAGTGTCCGTACTGCTTAAGGATGATCTTATGATATCGATATCCGATACTGGAATAGGTATTCCGGAAGTAGCTAAAGAGAAGATATTTGAGAAGCTTTTCCGCGCCGATAATGCCCGTCATATGGATAGCGATGGGACGGGGCTCGGTCTCTATATAGTAAAAGCCATCGTTGATGCTTCTTCTGGGTCGATTTCGTTCGAGTCTGAAGAAAATAAAGGGACTACTTTCGTTATCCGCCTACCGAAGGAGGGGATGAAATCTCGAGAGGGCGCGAAAGGGCTTAAATAAAATAAATATTATCAAAAATGGAAAACAAAAAGATTCTGATCATCGAAGATGAACCTGTTATCCGTAAGGCTGTAATAGATAAGTTTTCCGAGCATGGTTTCTCTGTTTCCGAAGCGAGTGACGGCGAGGAGGGATTAAGGGTCGCTTTTGCCGAGAAGCCGGATGTCATCCTTCTAGACCTCATGATGCCTAAGGTGGACGGGTTAGTGGTAATGGAAGACTTGCGTAAGGACGAATGGGGAAAGAATGTTCCCATAATAATCCTTACTAATTTTTCCGCCGATAATCACATTACGAACGAAGTAATAAAACATAAACCGAGCTATTATCTCCTTAAGACCGACTGGCCGATAGAGGAAGTGGTCGATAAGGTAAGAACAATCACTGGATAATGATCGATGAAATCCAATAAGTATTATTTGATTATAATCTTCGTCGTGGCTCTTATTGCGGCCGGGATTACTTATTTTATCTTCTCTTCTCGAGAGGGTAGTCATCCTGTCGTAAACAATGAACCCTCTATCCCATCTACCGGAAATAATGAACAGGTTTCGGTTCCGTCGAATGCCGTTTCTAAATCAGTTGTTGATATCTCGGGGATAGCGTTTTCTCCTCTGGAGATAAGGATTAAGAAGGGGGAATCCGTTTCTTGGAAAAATTTCGATAACATTTCCCATACGGCGACATCCGATTCTGGAATATTCGATTCGGGATTATTGGAGAAAGGAGAATCATTCAGTTTCACATTCGATGAAGTCGGAGAATATCCGTACTACTGCATTCCTCATCCGCTTATGAGGGGAAAAATTATCGTCGAATAGTTATTACGCCTTGCGGTTATGCCGTAAGGCATTTTTGGTTTAATATTTCATATATGCGATCAGTTGGAATAAAGAAAGGAATCGGGAAGATGAAGGAACAAAGCCGTGAGGTGAATCGCAAGCTCAAGGAACAGACAATCACTTATCTCACGACTGCTTTCGGATTTGTAGCTGGTCTTGCCTGGAATGAAGCCATAAAGGCTCTTATTGATAACTTTTTTCCTCTTGGAAAGAATACGGTATGGGCAAAGCTGTTCTATGCCGTCTTTGTGACTCTCCTTGTCGTTCTCGTGACGAGATCGCTTCTTGTTTTTAATAAGGAGGAAGATTCTAGTAAGAATAAGAATAAGGAGACCGATGGAGAAAAGTCTGGAAAGAAAAAAGTTTCAAAGAAAAAAGCTAAATAGGATATTTGTCTTAGCTCTCTCTTTTGCGGCGCTTGTCGCCGTCTTGGGGTTAGAGATTCTTTCTGAGGTCTGGTTTTGCAGAGTAAGGAAGGTGGAGATAGAGACTGATCGGCTGCCAGAGGGGTCTTCTGTAAAGATAGTGCAGATAAGCGACATTCATAATCGAATGCCTCTTAACTTCGACTCTCTTTCTCGGAAGATAGGATCGTTTTCTCCTCATTTCATCGCTCTGACGGGAGATATGATCGATCGGAAGACTGTCGCGAGGGATAATGCGCTCGCTTGGGCGGTGATGCTTGCAGAAAAAGCTCCGGTCTATTTCGTGAGAGGAAATCACGAGATCGCGAACGCGGAAGGGAAGATTTTTTTGAAAGAGCTTTCCGACTTAGGAATAAGAGTCCTTATCAATTCATCCGAGCGCATTTATGCCGGTTCTGAGCCCATATTCATCGCTGGAGCTGATGATCTTAATTTTGGCAGCCCCGATATAACTAAAGCGGAAAAAGGCATGTCTACCTCTGAATTCGTCGTTCTCCTGTCTCATACTCCGGAAGCGGCTTTTTCTGGCAGTGAAGAAAGTCTCATTCTTTCGGGACATACTCATGGAGGTCAGGTCAGGCTTCCTTTCTATGGTCCTGTATTCATTCCAGACAGAGACATCGCGTCATACATGGTAAAGGGCCTTTCTGAGATCGGGCTTCAGAGATTCCTCTATGTGGATATTGGCGTCGGCACGAGTGTGATACCCGTCCGCCTGTTCGCTCCTTCTGGAATAGCATTCATCGAGATAAAGGGGAAATGAGAAAACTAATCAGGGTAAAGGTTTCTCCCGGGTCTTCACGCAATAAAGTGGAAAAGAAGAAGGAAGATTTCTTTTCCGTATTGGTCAGAGAGAAAGCGGAAGGAGGAGAGGCTAATAAAGCGATGTTGAAACTACTCAGTAAAGAGATGAATATTCCGGAAAAATCGCTGCATATAATCAAAGGATCAAGATCAAGCTCGAAGATAATCGAAATATTAGGATGATAGAAGATGGCATCTATGGATTTTGGAAACCGAAAGGGCCTTCATCGGCTCATTTCTTGAACGGTATAAAAAGGAAGTGCTATCCGAAGAAAGTCGGTCATGCCGGAACTCTCGATCCTCTAGCCGAGGGAATATTGGCGGTAGGCATCGGTAAGGGAACGAAAATGCTCTCCGAAGAAGTCGCGAAAGAAAAAGAATATCTGGCTGGCATAAGACTTGGCGTAACTAGTACGACTGACGATGAAGAAGGTGAAAAGGCCGTTTCTGATTCTTTAATCATTCCTTCGCTTTCAGAAGTTAAAGAAACTATAGCCGATTTTGTTGGAGATATATCTCAGGTTCCGCCAGCTTTCAGTGCTCTCAAGATCGGTGGTACTGAGGCTTATAAGCTTGCTCGGAAAGGCGTTGTTGTCGAAATGAAAGCTCGGCCAGCAAAAGTTATGAGTGCGGAACTCATTTCTTATTCTTATCCTGATATCACTGTGCGTTTCGTGACCGGACCAGGAGTATATATCCGTTCTCTCGCACGCGATATCGGTGCGAAGCTCGGAGTAGGCGGCTATATGTCTTCTCTTATAAGGGAAAGAGTCGGATCTTTCACTAAAGGGAACGCGATTGATCCGGAAAGTTTATAATTATTAAGATGACTCGCGGAAAGATTGCCGTTATAGGCGGTGGTGAAATTGGCTCTGCTTTTACTGGGATTCTTCTTAAGAAAGGTGCGCGAGTTTCTGTTTGGGACAAGGATCCTTCAAAAAGTTCTGAAGGTGTTTCCTTATCGGAAGCGGTAAAGGGAGCGGGAACCGTTTTTTTTGCTGTGCCTTCTTGGTGTCTTCGTGATGCCATGTCTCATGTATCAGGTATAGTTTCGCCGGAATCGATGATAATCCTCATTTCTAAAGGATTAGAAGAAGGAAGCGGAAAGACCGCTCTTGAGATATCGGAGGACTATTTCGAAGGTAACGCTAAAGTATTCATGGGCGGACCGATGATAGCCGAAGAGCTTTCTTCCGGTCTTCCTTCTTTTGGCGTAGCGGCCTCCAGGGAGAATGATGCTTCAATGCTTGCCACTCTTCTTTTTTCTGGCAGTAATTTTTCCATGACGAGAAGTTCTGACGATCATGGTGTTGAACTCTGCGGAATATTGAAGAATCTTTATGCGATCGGATTGGGAATGGTCGACGGAGTGGGGTGTGGCTCTAATGCGCGCGGCGCTTTCGTATCCAGAGCCGTTCAGGAAATGTCTCTTATCCTTTCTTCCGAGGGCTGTAAGGAAGAGACCGTATTTGGTATCGCCGGGCTTGGCGACTTCATTGCGACCGGTTTCGGTTCCGGTTCATCAAATCGCGCGGCAGGAATAGCTATAGCGAAAAGGGAAACTCCCAAGAAGAGCGAAGGTATTTCTTCTGTCATTCCTGCAAGGAAGAGATTCTGCCTATCGGGCAAGGTTCCGTTGCTTTCTGCCGTTTCTGATGTAATAATCGGCCGACTTGAACCGAAGGGGATAATCCCTTTCATATAGGATAATATGCCAGAAATACCTTTTGAAGATTTTACTAAAGTCGAGCTTGCGATAGGGGAAATCCTCTCCGCGGAGAGGGTCGAAGGATCAGAAAAACTGCTCCGATTTGAGATATCTCTTGGAGAAGAGAAGTGCCAAATACTCTCGGGTATCGGCCGTCGCTACGATCCCGCAACGCTTGTCGGAAAGAAAGTGGCTCTCGTGAAGAACTTAGCTCCGAGATCGATAATGGGCTTTGAGAGTAAAGGAATGATCCTTGCGGCCGATTCTGCGGAAGGACCGGCTCTTCTTTTCCCCGATGGAGATGTTGCCTCCGGAACGGTAATAAAATAAGGGTTTCTGACCGTCTGTTATAATTACACAAAGGCCGTACAGGCTAAGTCCAGATGAAAAAGAAACTGTTCGTATCATTACTATTGGCTGGTCTCTTTGCTGTGAGTCTGTCTACGGGGGAAGCTCGCGCTTTTTCCTTTTCCGATTTTCATATCCAAAAGTCTTCCTTCCTCCCGAATAACCCTTTCTATTTCTTTAAGGATGTAGGGAGGAGTCTTCAGAGAGCTATCACTAGGGACCCTATTGCTAGGGCTGAGCTTGAGCTGAATATATTGGACGAAAGGGCTTCTGAGATAATGAATGCCGGAAATCCTGATGAGAAAGCGATGTTGTCAGCCGTCTTCGGATATATAGAGAGCGTTTCAAGACTGAAAGAGAGGTTTATCGAGCTGAAGGATATATCTTCCAATCCGAACATAGACAGGCTTATCGAAAAATCGATCATGAGATCGGTAAAGCATGTTGAATTTTTTGAAGGATTGAAATCGGAATATCCAGGATTAAAAGGAGACCTCTTATCTGCTTCGGTTTCGATCATCGATGCATCCGAAAGCATTCCGGGCTCTTTTGGCGATCAGGCTCTTTTTAAAGAAAGAGTCCTTAGGGCTATAGAGGATATCGATGATTCTGATGATAGGGAGATACGCGCTATAAGCGCCCTTAATGTTTTTTCTGACAACATATCTTCGGAGGAAGCGAAGCTTTCTCTTTCTGAGATCAAGATAGATCTCAATCTGAGGTTTGAGGGGAGATGTAAAGCGGATAAACAGGTCACCGAGAAGCTCGCGAACATTATTGGAAAAATCACCGATGATCATTCGAAAATCCGTATCGTAGATGGTCTCATATCCGTCGCTGAATATCGCCCTTTGGAACTAAAGCTCTCTTCTTTGCGCAACAGTCTTATATCTTATGAAGGAAGGGAAGTTTCCGAGCACGATGTCTTGGTTTTTTCGGATGATGCGAAGATGGCATTGGATAATCTTTCCTTACGAGTGGATTCTTCATCTTCCTTATCCGGAATCTATGCCGCGAGGTCATACATTTCTCTCGCTGAAGCCGATCTCGCTTCCGCTTCGATCCATCTATCAGAGGGATCATATGCTAAGGCTATGGGATCGATTCTCTCCTCTTTCGGAAGGATAAGCGAAGGCAATGATTCTATCATCAGAAATTTTTCTTCATCGGCTTCGAAAGAATCATTATCTAAAGAATATGATCGACTATCATCTCTCGCTTCAGATAAGAAAATATTGAGAGGTAACTATCCTTCGATCTGGTCCAAGATGGATTCGCTTAAAGCAGGAATAGTATTTATTGGCAGCCGCTCATCGGAAAGGGAGATAAAGCGTCTTCTTTTCGAGATAGAGATGCTCATTTTAAAGAGTAATGATTCTCCTGAGTCAGTTGTTATTCCGGAATTTTCCGCTCCCGAAAAAGATGACAGCGTTGTCTGTCCTATGATCTATGACCCTGTCTGTGGGTCAGACGGAAAAACTTATTCTAATTCCTGTGTGGCTGAGTTGTCTGCGGGAGTAAAGGTAAAAGACAAAGGAGAGTGTCCTTCGATCGGAACCGTTTCTCCTGTTACTCCTATTACCGATTCTGGATCAAGGTTTTGTATCCTGATTTATGACCCTGTCTGCGGCGATAACGGCATTACTTATCCTAATTCCTGCTTTGCCGGAATCGCCGGAGTGAATATCGCGAGAAAAGGTTCATGTGGTACGATTTCCGAAACTCCTGCCGACAATCCGTCGGTCATAACTCCTGAAAAAGAATAGCCCTAAAAAAGAACCCCGCTCTGATAGCGGGGTTCTTATAATCAAGGCACACTTATGTCAATTGAGTCATTAGCTCCTCTGAGGATAGAATACCTGTATGGAGAAGCTTATCGTTCGAGGTGGAAAACCGCTCAGAGGTTCCGTAAGAGTGAGGGGTGCGAAGAATGCCGTGGGCAAAATGCTTATGGCGAGTCTTCTGACGGAAGAAGAGATCGTTCTGAATAATGTCCCCTTAAATCAGGAGACCGATATCGCGATAGAGCTTTGTCGGAAGATAGGTAGCGAGATTAATATCAGCGATCATTCGATCTCGATCAAGACCCCGAATATAACAAGCTCCAAGGTACCAGAGCTTTCCCGTAGGAATAGGATTCCAGTCCTGGCTCTCGGTCCGTTGCTTGCGAGAGCCCACGAAGTGGAAGTTCCTATGGTTGGCGGCGACAAGATTGGTCCGCGTCCGGTTGACTTCCATATAGCCGCGCTTGAGAAGATGGGCGCGGAGATAGAGATGAGGAGCTCTACGATGTTTGCGAAAACCGAAGGGCTTCGTGGTGCGGACATCATCCTTCCTTATCCTTCGGTCGGCGCGACCGAAAATACTATTCTCGCCGCGGTTCTTGCGAAGGGAAAGACTTCGATTGAGAATGCCGCTACCGAGCCGGAAATAACCGATCTTGTTAAGCTACTGCAGAAGATGGGTGCCATCATCGAGTTCGGCGCTAACCGTCATGTGTATATTGAAGGAGTGGAAAAGCTCCATGGAGCGTCTCATATGCTTCTTCCCGACAGGATCGAGACGGCTTCCTTCGCGATCATGGCTCTCGCGACAGATGGGGATGTATTGGTAGAAGGTGCCGATCAGGAACATGTCATCACTTTCCTTAATACCGTTCGCCGTTTGGGAGGGGAATACGAGGTGAAGGATAACGGCATTCGTTTCTTTCGTAACGGCGAACTGAAGTCTGCTCACATAGAGACGGATACTCATCCCGGATTCGCCACCGATTGGCAACAGCCGCTAGCTGTTTTACTTACTCAGGTAAAGGGTAACTCTATTATTCATGAGACCGTCTACGAAGATAGGTTTGGCTATACGGAAGACTTAAGGAGGATGGGCGCGGACATCGAGATTGTAACTAAATGTCTGGGCGACCTGCCATGCCGTTTTCAGGGAAAGATGTTCAATCACAGTGCGATCATTCATGGTCCGACTAAACTTACCGGCGCGAAGCTTGAGATGCGCGATATAAGAGCCGGTATGGCTCATCTGATCGCTGCGCTTATCGCTGAAGGAGAATCGGAAATAACCGGTGTCGATCATATTGATAGAGGATATGAGGATGTCGATGGGCGCATGCGCTCTCTCGGAGCAGACATTTCTCGCGTGGAAATATGATTTCCACAGACAGATATATCGCTTATCTGATATAATCAATCTATAAATATGCCGCGCGTTCCGAAAAAGAATATAAAGTCTTCCGGTGAAGCGAAGAAAGATGATTTCTTCCCGATTATGTTCTCGGTGATCATAGTCGCTTTTCTTGTCGGGATAGATTTCATAATCGAGGGTAAGGTCATAAGGCCTATCTCATCGGTATCTGCAGATATGGAAACGGCGGCTGGATTAACTGAAGGTCAGATAACCGCTCCCGTCCTTATGGAGGTGGAGAATGGTAACGACGAGACCGTCTCTGTCTTTAAGTTCGATCCGGAAAACCCGGAGCCTCAGTGCGATTTTAGGTCAAGTCGCAGCGCCATCCTCTATGGCCAGCCAGTTAGGCTTATCTGGAATTGCATTAACGCTGATTCTTGTTCCATTACTGGCGGAGATGAAGAGATCGGTGCCGTAAAGACTTCTAGTTCTGAAGGACTGGAAATAATACCCAGGAAGAGTGCGCGTTATTTCATGACCTGCTCCAGTGATGAGGGATCAAAGACTTTCGATACATCTATCGGCGTTTTTGAATTTACCATCAAGGAAGTTCCTCCGCCTGAAGAATAAAGCTTATAAACAGAAAAACCCGCGCTTGATTGCGCGGGTTTTTTTAGTCGCCGTTTTGGGATAATATGAACCGATATGGATCTCGCTTTCGCTATAGTCATAGGAATAATCATCGGAGGTGCGGGTGTTTTCGTGATCTGGCAGATCATGGCCTCCAAGGAGGCGACTGAGAAGAAAGACCCTGAATCTCTTCTGCTTCTTCAGAATCAGATGGGCGACCTCGTCCGAATGATAGATTCGAAGCTCGGAGAGTTGCCGAAAGTTATGCAGTCCCAGTTCGGAGAGAGTTCTAGGCTCATTAAAGAGGTAACTCAGGAACTGACGAAGGTAGGAGAGAGTCAGAAACAAGTGATAGGTCTCGCTGATCAGCTTAAAGGGCTGCAGGATATCCTTAAGAATCCTAAGCAGCGCGGCGTCCTCGGCGAATATTTTCTTGAAGAGACTCTTAAGAATGTCCTTCCTCCTAATTCGTACGAGATGCAGTACAAGTTCTCGGATGGAGAGATCGTTGACGCTGTTGTCTTTGTAAAAGAGAAGATAATTCCGATAGATTCCAAATTCTCGCTGGAGAATTATGAACGCATATTAAACGAGCCTGACCCTGCTGCTCGCGAGGTTATCGAGCGTCAGTTTCGGATGGACTTAAAGAACAGAATAGATGAGACTTCGAAATATGTCCGTCCTTCGGAGAACACGATGGACTTCGCCTTCATGTTTATCCCTTCCGAAGCTATCTACTACGACCTCCTTATAAATAAGGTCGGCGCGGTAAAGGTCTCTACGAGAGATCTCATCGAATATGCCTTCAAGGAGCGTCATGTGATAATCGTCTCACCGACATCGTTCCTTGCTTATCTTCAGACTGTCCTTCAGGGACTCCGCGCTCTTCAGATAGAAGAGTCGGCGAAGGAGATCCAAAAGAGAGTAGAGGAGTTAGGTAAACACCTCAATGTCTATCAAGAATATGTTAAGAAGCTGGGCGGACACCTCGGCACAACGGTCAATGCTTATAATCAGGCTTCCAAAGAGCTTGGAAAGATAGACAAAGATGTTCTCCGTATCACCGGTACTGCTATGGGCGTAGAGCTCTCGACAGTCGAGAAGCCGGAAGAGGAATAATATGAATTAAGAAAAGAGCCCCCGTGATTTGGGGGCTCTTTTATTTTGACAAAATCATATTTATATGTCATATTTAAAAAACGAAGGATATCTGCTTGGAACTCATTCGTTCTAGTAATGTTCTTTTAAAAATAAATACATTGAAGTTAAAAAAGGAGGTTGTATCGTGTCTAGATGTTGTATTCCCGAAAAGTTTCGGAGTATAGGAGACCTTTTATGGGCAATTCGCTTCGTTTTTCGTAAAGGACCGAAGTATTTTATGGAAGATAGGCTCACTGGTCTCATGCAGTCGGACGCTTTTCAGGAAAAAGCGGTCTCGCTTATGAAGTTGATTCATCGATCTAATGATCCGAATAAGTTTGTATCTGTTGTATTGGCGGATATGATCGGTTTGAAGCAAAAGAACGAGGAGGGCGGTCATGAAAATGGCGATAGGGCTCTCAAGCGTTCAGCAGAGATATTCACTCATATTTGCCGAGATTTCGATTTGATTGGTCGTTGGCACATGCGCGGCGACGAATTCATCATCATTCTTCCTTTTACGGACAGCGGAGGAGCCGAGAGTTTCATATCAAGGCTTTCTGAAACCCTGAGTGCTGAAGGGATCCCATTCCATTTCGGTTTCGTATCGGCTAGATGCTCGGGTGTGGAAACTGATTGGCACGAATTCCTCAAAGATCTTGAGATAGAGGCTGATAGGCTGCTTATGGATAGCAGAGAAAGAAAAAAGGTCCAAGCCTGATATGAAGGTATGGACAGGATAGCCCTGGCGTAAGTCGGGGCTTTTTTATATCTCCGATTGTTGGGATAATTGAGCCGTATGGAGGAAACAAAAAGATATATGCTCATGAAGAGAATCGGCCTGTTCGGCCATGTCCCTTTTGCCAATCTGGTTATCCTCTCCGGTTCCTGCGCTATGGATAAGGATGATGATCAATCTGATTTTGATGTGATCGTTGTCGCGATGAAAGGGAGAGTTTGGACCGTAAGATTCTTTTCTCTTCTTTTTGCCGATATCATCCGCGTCAGGAATAAGGGTAACGGTCACGATAAGGACAAGCTTTGTATGAGCCTCTTTCTTGGCGAAGACAATCTTTCTATGGGAATTCCTTCGAATGATTATGAGAAGGATCTTTTTCCGGTTCTCCGCCCTCTTATAGGTAACCCTTCTCTTAGTAAGAATTTCTGTCTGGAGAACGGTTTGTTCCCCGTTTCTCCGGAAAAAGACATAAGGAAATCGTTCATGAGGAGAGCTTTCGAGGCTGCCCTGAAAGGATCTTTCGGAGATCGCTTCGAATCGTTCGTAAGGGATATCCAGGAAAAGAAAATCCGTCATTTCATTGCCTCTCTCGGCAGTGATACGAGAAGCAGGATCATCGTTTCAGGAAACAGGGCCGAGACCCACTTCTATATAGATTGAGACAGAACTTGAAAGATTATTCAGGATAAGTTATCACTCATGCAGTTATTTGAATAAAAGAAGAAGGTTGGTATCTGATGGCTGAAGTGATTGGTATTATTGCTTATGAGAAACAAGCGGATCTCTGGACAAGATTTCGTAATGGGGATTACGAAGCGAGAAACGAGCTTATTGAAGCGAATGTTCGCCTTGTCTGGCACACGGTCAAATCCTTTAAAGAAGTGGCTGTGGATCCGGATGATCTGGGCGGTTGGGGTATTATAGGTCTCATAAAGGCCGTCGATACCTTTAACTGTTCCTTTGGAACGAAATTTTCTTCTTATGCTTGCCGATGTATCAGGAACGAGATAATGATGGCTCTGCGTGCCGAGAAGAAGATAACATTCGGATGGAAAATGGAATCCATCGACGATGAGATATCTTCAGAGAAGAATGAGAATATAAGCATATCTCTCCACGACATACTTCCTTCGGGAATGGATATCGAGGGAAATGCTATAGGAAGCTCTCTTGAGCATGATGTACGCAGATGTTTCCATGAAGATCTAGAAGAAAGAGAAAAAAATATTCTCTGGCTGAGAAACAGCTTCTGGTCTCTTGATTCTGATAGGACACAGCGGGAAGTCGCGGAAATGCTCGGTATTTCGACATCGTATGTGTCTCGGATAGAGAAAAGAGCGAAGAAAAAGATCGCGGAAAGCGTCATAAGCGCATACTGCTGATATTGGCTTTTGATCCCTCATCATTGGGGGATTTTTATTGACATGACGGGCTCGAAAGATAGAATATAAGCTGTAATGAACATTAAGCCTCTGTCGAACCATATATTCCTTGAGCCCGCGGAAGAGGAAAAAGTCACCAAATCTGGCATCGTTATTCCCGACTCTGCGGATAAAGAACGCCCCGTCAAAGGGAAGGTCCTGGCCATCGGTCCGGGAAAAAGGAACGACAAAGGGGAGATAATCCCTATGTCAGTCGCGATCGGCGACCTTGTCTTGTTCCGCAAATATGGACCGGATGAAATAGAAATAGACGCCAAGAAATATCTTGTCGGAAGCGAGGATGATATCCTTGCCGTAATAGAGCTCTAAGAGCGGGTCGCTGATCTTATTGGATAATTGAAAAAAATAACAAAATGGCAAAACAGATAATTTTCGACGAGGAAGCTCGTAAGTCTATGAAGTCGGGAATCGATAAGTTGGCCGCTGCGGTCAAGGTGACTCTCGGCCCTAGAGGCCGAGCTGTCGTTATCGAGAAGGGATATGGTGCTCCTCAGGTTACCTTTGATGGTGTCACTGTCGCTAAGGAAATAGAGCTCGAAGATAAGTTTGAGAATCTCGGCGCAGAATTCTTGAAGCAGGCTGCCGACAAGACGAATGACAATGTAGGAGATGGAACGACCACTTCCGTTGTCTTGTCTCATGCGATGATCGAGGAAGGGGAGAAAGCTATAAAGGAGAAGGGATTCAATGTCATTAAGCTCTCAGAGAGCTTGAAGGCTAATTCTAAGTTCGTTATAGACAATCTTGAATCCCAGAAGGAAGTCATCGATGATATCAAGAAGATAGAAGAGGTCGCGACTCTTTCGGCAAAAGACGAGGAGATCGGCAAGCTGATCTCTGAAGTAATGCAGAAGGTAGGCAGAGACGGCGTCGTCACTATCGATGATTCGAATACGATCGGTAATTCCTACGAGCTTGTCGAGGGAATGCAGTTCGATCGCGGATATATCTCGCAATATATGGTTTCTAATCCGGATAAGATGGAATCCGTTCTCGAGAATCCGTATGTTCTCGTTACCGACCAGAAGATATCTTCCATAAATGAACTATTGCCTCTTCTTGAGAGCATCGTGAAGAGCGGTAAGAAAGAACTCTTGATCGTTGCTGAAGATGTAGATGGAGAAGCTCTTACCACCTTAATAGTCAACAAGCTTCGTGGAATATTCAATGTTCTCGCCGTCAAAGCTCCAGGCTTCGGTGATAGAAGAAAAGAGATGCTTGCTGATATAGCTATCGTTACCGGTGCTGAGCTTATTTCTGAAGATCTTGGTCGCAAGATTCAGACTGCGGAGATAACTGCCTTAGGATCGGCAAAGCGCGTCATCGCTACCAAGGATCACACCGTGATCGTGGGAGGTGGCGGCGTGAAGAGTGATATCGAGAATCGGGCTGCTGCCGTTAAAGTGCAGATCGATAAGGCTGATTCTGATTACGACAAGGATAAGCTTAAGGAACGTCTCGGAAAGCTTTCTGGCGGCGTTGCCGTCATCAAGGTCGGTGCGCCTACCGAATCCGCTCAGAAGGAGCTGAAGCAGCGCGTCGAGGATGCTGTTTCGGCAACTAGGGCCGCTATGGAGGAGGGAATCGTCCCTGGAGGCGGTATGGCCCTTTGGAATGTGGCGAGACTTGTTGCTGCGGAAAACGGCGGATCAGCCGAAGATGTAGCTGCGAGAGCTATCCTCTCTAAGGCTTTCGAGGCTCCTCTTAATTCGATCGTTATAAATAGCGGCGAATCGGTATCGGAAGTCGCCGGAAAGCTTGAGAAGGAAGCTGTCGGAAAGAAATGGTTCGGCTTCAATGCGATGACTAATAATATCTGCGACCTTAAGGAAGCAGGTATCATCGATCCGCTTAAGGTTACGAAGACTGCTTTCACGAATGCTCTTTCCGTAGCCGCTAACTATCTGACTATCGGCGCCGCCATAACAGAGATTCCTAAGAAGGAAGAATCTGCTGAGCCGCATAATCACGGCGGAATGGATTACTAAGGATTAAATTAGAAACCCCTTCGGGGGTTTTTAATTTAAGGACAATAAGTGTTTTTTATGGTAAAATCAGCCTCATAAAAAGAAATATAAAGCAAAAAAATGCCTAGCCCTCTTATAACGATCGCTCTTATAGCTGGAATAGTGATTGTTTGGATTATAGCGACATACAATCGTTTGATCGCGTTAAGAGTCCGTTCGGAAGAAGCTCTTTCCGATATTGATGTTCAGCTGAAGCGTCGCTTCGATCTCATCCCTAACCTCATTGAGACGGTTAAGGGGTACGCGAAGCATGAAGATTCCGTCTTCCAGAAGGTGACTGAGGCGAGAGCCGCTGTCGCTAAATCAGATGGCAACCCCATCGACAGAGCCGCCGCCGAGAACGAGTTGTCCGGCACTCTCAAGACTCTTTTCGCCGTTGCTGAGAATTATCCTGACCTTAAGGCAAATACCAACTTTCTCGAACTTCAGAGAGAGGTTTCCGATACTGAGAATAAGATCCAGGCTTCTCGCCGTTTCTACAATGGAAATGTCCGCGAGATGGGTATCGTCGTCCACACTTTTCCTTCGAACGTAATCGCGAATATGTTCGGCTTTAAGGAACTCGCTTTCTTTGAAGTCGGATCAGAAGAGGAGAGGAAGAATATCAAAGTTCAGTTCTAATAGAGCGCTAAGCTATGGCTGTTGCATACGATTATAAGGATTCGAACATTAGGAAAACTTGGGTGCTGATTACTGGATTTCTCGTCCTCTTCATCGCTTTCGGCTGGTTGTTGAGCAGAGTATATGAGATGCCGGGAATTCTATATGCCATGTCCGCGTTCAGCGTCGTGGCGAGCATCGTAAGCTATTGGTTTTCCGATAAGATTGTCATCGCTTCGACTAGAGCAAAGGAAGTAGACAGGAGGAGTAATCCAGAACTTTATCGTATTGTCGAAAATCTCTCGATTACCGCCGGGCTGCCTATGCCGCGCGTCTATGTCGTTCCTGAAGCCGCTCCGAACGCTTTCGCTACCGGACGCGATCCTTCTCATGCGGCTGTAGCCGTAACCGAAGGATTGCTCCAAATACTCGATAGGACAGAGCTCGAAGGAGTCATCGCTCATGAGCTCTCTCATGTAGGTAATAGGGATATACTGATCGGTACCGTCATCGTTGTTTTGGTCGGCATGCTCTCCACTGTTTCCGATATCTTCTTGCGGAGTAGCATCTTCCGCAGCCGTGATGACGATAAGGATAAGGGTGTGCTTGCCATCCTCTCGATCGTTGCCGCTATAATCGCGCCTATCGCGGCTGCCCTTATCCATCTTTCCATATCGAGAAAGAGGGAATTCCTGGCTGATGCTTCTGGAGCTCTTCTTACTAGGTATCCGGAAGGCCTAGCGAATGCCCTGGTTAAGATCTCGAGCAGTAGGCTACCTATGACGCATGCCTCGAGTGCTACCGCTCATCTTTGGCTCGCAAGCCCCTTCAAGGGCAAAGGATCGGGCATAGAGAAGCTGTTTATGACTCACCCTCCCATCGAGGAAAGGATTGCAGCCCTGAAACAGATGTCTTTGTAGATTTTCTTTTAAAAACCAGCCCGTCGGGCTGGTTTTTATTTACGGGAAAACATAAAAGGTAAGGGATTCGTCTCAAGTCGTTTTTCTTCCCGTCGGAAGAAAAAAACGCTTTCGACCCCGCCCCTCCCTCGGTTTTTCTGCTGAAAAACCTTCAGTCCGGTGTTCGAATCCCTTTTTCTATCCATAAACAAACTGCCCTCAATTGCTTACGCAATTAAGGGCAGTTTCTTTGCGGAGGGGAAGGGATTCGAACCCTTGATGCCTTGCGGCATACACGCTTTCCAAGCGAGCGCACTAGGCCACTATGCGACCCCTCCTACAACCTGTCTTTTATACCAAAACGAGTCAGATTATTCAATCATCCGGAGAGTCTTTAGCCTATAGCTCCTGGCTGGCTATGGATTCCTTCCAGATAACCATTTTCTTCTTATTTATATATAATTAACCCATATTCTGAGCTGTTTCGGACAACTAAGATGAACCTTCTTATAGTAGACGACGACATAGAGATAGCAAATACATTAAAATCCCTCCTAAAAAAAGAAGGGCTTGATGTCGATCTCGCCTTCGATGGCGAAGCGGGTTCCTTTAAAGCGCGCACGAATGTATACGATCTCATTATTCTCGACAATGTTATGCCGAAAAAAGAAGGCTCCGTTGTCTGTCTGGAGATAAGAGAAAAGGGAATCAATACCCCGATAATAATGTTATCTGCATTATCTGAAGCAGATACGAAAGTAGACCTATTAGATAGTGGCGCAGACGACTATATCACTAAGCCTTTTCATTTTGATGAGCTGATGGCAAGGACAAGAGCGCTTCTTCGTCGGCCGAAAGAGATAGAGAGTGAAATCATCAATATAGGTGATCTCGTGATTGATCGCGGTAAACATATGGTTTCTCGCAACGGGGAAGAGATATCGCTGACGAGTAGGGAATTCAACTTGCTTGAATATCTGGCAAAGAACAGAGGGATGGCCATGTCGAGAGCAATGATCATGAGTCATGTCTGGGATGTAGAGGCGGATCCTTTTTCCAATACCCTAGAGACGCACATCCTTAATCTCAGGAAGAAGACGAGTAAAGGAGATGATAGCGACCTTATCCGTACGGTCGCGAAGATAGGGTATAAGATCGACTAGAATCAGATGCTATCATTAAAGAGGAGGGAAAGGTCGGAAAAATCATATAGCATATACATGAATAAGCTGATAAAAGAAATTCTTGTCAGTAAGAAGGCGAGAAGCAATGCGTCCTTGATGGCTCTGATAGTCACTATGGTAAGTGTTGGTTCCCCCTGGAGTTAATTGTCCATTCTCGTGAAGCTCAAGAGAAGCTCTTTATTCTTTAATCAATATGTTCAGGAAGATAATTTCTTTTTTTCAAAAAGCGACCTTTGGAAGGTCAGGAGATGAAAATATCCGCCATAAGGAATATATCCTTAATGTTCTTCTTATAAGTTCCATCGTCCTGTTGCTTACAGCCTTTATAATCGATCTCTCGCATTTTATCTTCGGTGACCCCGTTATCTATCAGAACAACTCCATTTCTCTTCTTATAGTCTTTTTTATACTTTTATTTTTTCTATTCCTATATCTTCTTTCTCGTAAGGGATTTTCTTTTCCTGTCTCATATCTGCTTATCAGCGTCTTTCTTCTCCTTGCGGCCTATATGGGTCTCTCTTGGGGAGTCGATGTTATTGCAAGCCTTCTTTTCTATGTACTCGCGATAGTCATGGCCGGAATCCTGATCGGTGCCCGTTTTGCTTTCTTCTCGACATCTGCCGTGATCTTTCTGATTCTCGGTACGGATTATGTTCACAGGAGCGGTATCGTTGAAGCGAATCGCTATTGGAGAAGTGAGCCATGGACGGAAACGGATACGATCATCATGGCTGTCATCTTCTTCATCATAGCTATCGTCTCCTGGCTCTCTAATAGGGAGATAGAGAAGTCGCTGAAGAGAGCAATAAGATCGGAAGCAGAGTTGAAGCTAGAAAGAGACCTCTTAGAAGTAAAAGTGGAAGAGAGGGCCGCTGAGCTGAAGAAGGCGCAGATAGAGCAAGCCTCTCAGCTTTATCATTTTGCCGAATTCGGCAAGCTTTCTTCTAGTCTCTTCCATGATCTCGTTAACCCGCTTGCCGCTGCTTCGCTGAATATAGAGCGTATGCAAGATAATTCTGCGATAGAGAAGATAGATAGGTCATATCTCGATAAGGCATCCATATCCATAAAGAGGATGGAAAATTTTATCGTCGCCGTACGCAAACAGATGATGAATCGGAGAATCGAGAAGGAATTTCTCATAGGCGATGAGATCCGCTCCGTCATCCAGATCCTTAATTACAAATCGAAGAGAGCAGGTGTATCGGTGTTTTTCGAACCGCCTTTCGAAATATCCGTATATGGCGATCCGAACAGATTCAGTCAGGTTATCCTTAATCTTGTGGTTAATGCGATCGACTCTTATGCGTCGCCGTATTCCGATAACGGAGAAAGGAATGTCGAGATAATTCTCTCGGAAGGAGAAGGAATGATCAGGCTGTCGGTTAGGGATTATGGTTGCGGTATCCCTCTTGAAATCAGAGAAAAGATATTCGAGCCTTTCTTTACGACTAAAGGTTCGGACGAGGGTATAGGTATCGGCTTATCTCTCACAAAAGGAATAGTGGAAAATGATTTTCATGGCGATATCGCATGCGTAAGCGAAGATGGGAAGGGTTCTGTCTTCTCCATCTCTTTTCCCAAATCAGAAAGATAGATGGATATCGATATCGTAAAAACAATAAAAGGTAAGAGTGATTCCGTTCCGGTATCGACTCTTCTTGAGGCGCTGATGCTCTGCGTTCTTGATGATCTTCCGACCGAGCCTGGAACAGAAGAATTGGGAAAGATGATCGCAGAATCCCTTTCTTTAAAGAAAGGAGATAGATTGCTTGCTTCGGATAATATAGGAGAGGGCCTTTTCGTTATTTCTGCCCTGTCCGGTTATTACCCGGAGCTCATCGATGGTTCATCTTTAGCGGAGATCCTGATGACTCTTACTTCAGCCGAATCAGAAGAGGGCGGTCCTTACTATTACCGAGTGGGAGAAAAGACAGATATCGATCTCGGAGTGAATGCTTGTATCGCTTATTTTCTTTCCCTTCAAGATGTCAGTCTCCCTTCGCTCGATAATTTGGCTGAAGATGCCATCGATCGGAATGATTTCGAATCGGATCTGTTCGATTCTCCTTATCCTGTCATCTATCTGATATCGAAATATTATAAGGGTGAAAGAAAAGAGAAGTTGAGAGAGATCATCTCTTCGATCGAAGGCGATGGAGATTTCAGCGATCTCCTGCTTAAACTGGCTTTGAAGAATGTTTCAGAAGACGAGGCTGATCTCCGGGAAGACGAAATGGAAGAAGACGAATTGCTGATGATGGCTATGATCCTCGAGAAAGCGGAAAATAGGTTTTTGGGATTAAGCGGAGATATGAGAGATCTTGCCGTAAAGGCCATAAATAAGACATTAAGCGGTAACAAGGATAGGCAGATGTCCCTTATGCCCTTCTATTTTAAGAAAGCTCTTGGTGAGAGAGGAAATGATATTCCAGACAGCCTTATCGCCGATATGGGCCTCGCGAATATTTTCTTCTGGACGGCATTCATCATCTACGATGATTTTTGGGATGAAGATGAATCCGCTGATCCGCGGATGCTTCCGATCGCAAATCTCTTCGCGAGGCATTATGTCGATTTTTTCTCATCTCTCTTTCCTCCTGAGAGAGACTTTCGCTCCTTCTTCAGCGAGCTGATGGATAAGCTGGATGAAGCGAATAACTGGGAAACGATTCATTGCCGGACAAGGATCGATGGATCGGTCTTATTTATTCCTCCGAATCTTCCGGAATATCGCGACTATGAGTTTAAATATCGACCGGCTTCCGGCCATATTCTCGGCTGTGTCGCCATTCTCCGCCTCTTGGGGTTTGAAGAAGATTCTCCCGAAACGGAAAATTTGATCTCTTATTTCCGGAATTATCTGATAGCCATGCAGATAAACGACGATGCTCACGACTGGGAAGAAGATATGAGACGGGGCCACCTGAGCGCCGTGGTGACGATGCTCCTTCGTGAATACATATCGAGATATCCCGAAAAGAAAGAGGTAGACATGGATAAGGATATTAAAAGCCTTCAGGAAGCGTTTTGGTTCGGCACTATCGTTTCCGCTTCGGAGACCGCTATAAGGCATACCGACCTCTCTGAAGTTTCCCTTGAAGCAATTACTGTCATTGAAGACCTCGCTCCGCTTCGGAGATTTATAAGTATTTCTCGGAATATCGCGAAGAAAGCGATTAAGGAGCAAGCAGATTCGGTCAGGTTCTTAGAAAGATTCGAAGGAGTATAGAGGGTGATTGTGACAAACAAGGCCTCATCCGGATAATGGATTGAGACCTTATGATTTTATGAAAACTTTATCTACTTTTAGTTAGAATCTAAGTAACCCCGTATGAATAGGGAACATTAAAAATATGATGATCGAATCAGCAATACTCAACGAGTATCGTTGTGAGTGTGGAAAACTCCTCTTTAAGGGGATACTTTCGGTTTGCAAGGTCGAAATAAAATGTAAAAGATGTGGCGCAGTGAAGACTATTGTCTATGGTAATGACTACCTTTATGGAAATAATGGCTCTCGTCTTAATCGATGCAATTTCTTATCCGATATAGATTCCAAGGGAAACTTTCTTTCGGTAGACATGGAGATGACATATCTTCTTGGATATGAGACAGATGAAGTTGTCGGTAAGTCCCTATTTGACCTATGTATTTCGAAGGGAGGGGATCTAGAAAAGGATAGCTTTCTCTCCTTTGCCGAAGAAGGGAAGCCGTTTATTGCTCTCAAGGCGAATATTCTGCGCAAGGATGGGAATATTATGATGATACCTATCTGCTTCGTCCCGATAACGGATACTGGCAGGCCTTCCGGCTATAAGCTAATTAGTTGGGCTAGTTGATCAATTAGTATATTTATCAGTATCGTCAAGCTGGCCGTAGGGCTGGTTTTTGTTTCCTCTAGATCTAATATCGGTATGGAAAAGAAGATGGAGAGGGACGAGAGCCTTATGAATTTCAAGAAAGCATGGAAGAAGATGACTATTACCTTCGGTGAACCTTTTTTTCGAATCTCTTCCAAAAGGAGAAGATCGTATGGTTCTTCTCGAGCAGAAGGTTCTTTCCGTCACGGATAAGAAAGAATATTGAAAGGTATATGAGAAGTATTCCCCGTCTCCTGATATACAGAAAGACGGGCTTTTATTTAGCTTTAAAACCTATTTTGCGCTTTTGCATAGATGTGTTACGATGTTTCTCGTAAGTTACGGTTTCCCTTCCTCGTGTTGAACGAGATGGTGTTGGAGTTCGGTTCCCTTAAAAGGCCGGTTCCAGGGAAAGGGTCGGCTTACGAGAGAGTTAACCAACACACGAACGAGGAATGGCCAAAAAGATCTACGTCGGAGGATTGCCTTATGCAGTCCGCGACGCTGAGCTAAAGGAGTACTTCGCCGCTGCCGGTAACATCGATTCCGCGACCGTTATAATGGATCGCGCGACTAATCGCTCTAAGGGATTCGGATTCGTCGAGTTTTCGACTGATGATGAAGCTCAGAAGGCGATCGAAATGTTCGATGGTAAAGACTTCGGTGGAAGAACCATTAACGTGAACGAGGCTAAGCCTATGGAAGATCGCCCTAGGAGGGACAACATGGGAGGTGGCTTTGGTCGCGGTAATAGGTGGTAATCCTACTATAGCTAAAAAGACGCGCATCTCACGATGCGCGTCTTTTGTTTTTCTGTTTTATAATTTTATTGATATGAGGAATACCATAGCCTCTCTTCTTCTCGGGATAGTGGTCGTTTTTTTCGCGGGGACATTTCTCCACTTCGCTTTCGATATCTTCGGAAGGGTCCCTTATTTCGCGCCGATAGCGGCTGTGAATGAGAGCGTATGGGAACACCTAAAACTCCTTTTCTTCCCTTTTATAGGCTACGCGCTGATAGAGAGGAAATATAAGAAAGAGGAGAAAGGCTATTGGTTCGGCAAGCTGGTCGGATCTCTCATTGGTATGCTTTTCGTAGTAGTCGCTTTCTATGGCTATACTTTCTTTGTTGGTCATTCCGTCTTGGGGGTAGATATCGCGATCTTCGCGATATGCGTCGTACTGGCTTTTATCTCCGCTCATTTCATATCCGTTTCGAACGATAACGCGTTGAGAAACATGATAGGTATGGCGGGTATCGCTATCTTTATTCTCTTATTCTCGATATTTACTTTCTTTCCTCCGAGAATCCCTATATTCAAAGATAACAACACTTACAGTTATGGCGCTTCTTTCAGATAGGTCGGACTCCAGTCGTAGTGCGTATCATATTCTGATTGACAGAAATCAATAAGATTGTATTAATAGCCCCAGCACATTTATTTTCAAATAAGAAGGAGGCGCTACTATGTCAGTTGGTAAAAGTACTGTCGTTAATATATCGGAATTTGTCGATCTTCTCGTAACGGTGTGGCCTGAGTCACAAGTCGAGAGAGAACACGATGAGCCCGAAAGATGGGTAGGTAAGCTTCAAACAGACGGAGAATCATTCTCTGTCATGCTGCAGCGGACCAGAAACTGGGCTATCGTCGAATCGGCTTCCCTGAGTGTCAGTCGGTGTGTTTCTGATATCATCTCTGAATTATTTGACTATAAGCCTTTCTGTTCCTATATAGATGATCTTCACGGGAAGAAGTCTAAGTTCGAATGGGAAAAGTTCGATCCTCACCAGAGGATGGCTAAAATAATCGAGAGAAGGGGCATATCGGGACTAAGGATGTCGAAAGAATCTTTTGCAAAAGCCCCTGACCTTCCTGACGGGATGGATGCCTTATTCGTCAGTTATGAATCTTTTGTGTCTTCCATTCCTCATCATGTATCGCAATATAATCTTGCTGGGGTGTTGGAGTTCCTCGATTCAGAGGTATTCATCTGTCAGTCCGGAGAAGGAGTTTCTTTCTTCGAATGGAGCGATACCGATCCGGCAGATCGTCACGCAGTGGAGTTTGCCATACATCCTCTATACGCAGCAGGAATAATCCGCGATGAAGATGTGGAAAGCATCTATAAGACATTTTCTCTCGGTATGGATTGTCTTAATTGGGGAGAGATGAATCTTTTGCGCAGATTTTCCGTAAATGGCAGTGACTTTGTGATAATGGTAGTGAATGAAGCAGGGCTTATCAGGCTATGTCTGAAAAGCTGCTGAAACCATGGCTCCTTTCGGAGCCTTTTTTATTTATTATTTTTTCGGGGTTATTATTTACGGATGGAAAACCCTTTAGATAATGCTCGCGCGCAGGTTACGCGCGCTGTCCGATTTACTAGCCTTAGCGATGAGGCGGTAGAAGCTCTGATGCGTATCGATAATTTTGTGGAAGGAGAGATCGAGATCGAGATGGACTCGGGAGAGAAGAAGAAATTCAAGGCTTTCCGCAGTCAACATAACAATGCGCGCGGTCCTTACAAAGGGGGGATCAGATTCCATGAACGCGTTTCGGAAGAAGAGGTCAAAGCTCTTTCTATCTGGATGACCTGGAAGACCGCAATTGTCGGTATTCCTTTCGGAGGGGGAAAGGGTGGCGTTATTGTCGATCCGAAAACCCTTTCAAAGAAAGAGCTTGAGAGTCTTTCGAGAGCTTACGCGAGGCTTATCGCTCCCTATATCGGCTCGAGGAAAGATATTCCCGCTCCCGATGTTAATACGAATAGCGAGATAATAGCTTGGATGCTTGATGAGTTCGAGAAGATCGGTGGTCATTCGGACTTAGGTGCCTTTACCGGAAAGCCTATTGCTATCGGTGGTTCGCTTGGTAGGGAAGAGGCTACCGGTCTCGGCGGCTTTTATATCTTTCAGTCTTTGGTTCGCGATTTCGGTATTTCTTCGCCTACGGTCGCTATCCAGGGAGTCGGTAATGTCGGTTCTCATTTTGCTGAGTTGGCTTACGATGCCGGATTTAAGATAGTCGCTCTTTCCGATTCGAAAGGCACTATCGCGAATAAAGATGGCATAAATGTCTGGGAGGCTGTGATATGGAAGAAAGAGAAGGGAAGCTTCGAGGGTCTGCCTGGAGAATATTCCGGTGTCGATTCTATCATCTCTATTCCTTGCGACATCTTCGTTCCTGCCGCTCTCGAGAATGCCGTTACAGAGGGTAATGCCGATTCTGTTTCCGCAAAGTTCATCATGGAACTTGCGAACGGTCCGGTTTCTCCGGAAGCGGAAAAGATATTATCCGATAAGGGCGTTGTTATTGTCCCTGATGTTCTTGCAAACGCTGGCGGTGTTACCGTCTCCTACTTCGAGTGGGCGGAAAATTCAGGCAATTGGTATTGGGAAATAGATGAAGTAAGGGAGAGATTAAAGAAGGTGATGGATCGGGCTTGGAAGTCAGCCTTCGATAACTATGGTGAGATGAAAATCAATGGAGGATCATTCCGTGATGCGGTCTATGCGACTGCCCTAAAGAGGGTTTTCGAGGCGATGCATCTCCGTGGTGAGGTATAATGATTGCAGGGAAGTATTCTAAAGAGTTATATTTTAAATGAAGAAATGAGCAAAATCCGTATCGCCGTCCTAATGGGTGGTCCTTCTTCAGAACATGATGTCTCGCTCTTGTCGGGGGACACCGTGTGCCGCCACTTAAACAGGGAAAGATATGATGTTTTACCTGTCTTTATCGATCGGTTGGGAGAATGGGAGATTTCTTTCGAGCACCTGCTTGAGAATGTCGATATCGCTTTTCTTGCTCTTCACGGAGAATACGGAGAGGATGGCCGTGTTCAGGATTTCTTGGATTCCATAGGTCTTCCTTACACCGGCTCTCCCGCGAGAGCGAGCGCTCTCGGTATGAACAAGATTGCCTCGAATAAACTCTTCCGTGCTTACGGACTCGAGGTCCCTGAATGGACAGAGGCTTCGCGCCATAACGATTGGGCTTATCTGAATGTCAATTTCGGTTATCCTGTCGTTGTGAAGCCGATCGACAGGGGGTCTTCTGTTGGAGTTAATATTGTAAGAAACGAGATAGGTCTTCGTGACGCTCTCTGTAATACCTTCGAAGTATCGAAGCACGCGATGATCCAGCGTTATATATCCGGAAGGGAAATAACTTGTCCGGTCATCGAAGACGAGTGCGGCGAGCTTCCTTTAGTTCCTACGGAGATCATCCCTAAGAATGCCGATTTCTTTGATTATAAATCGAAGTATGAGGCTGGCGCCTCGAGAGAGATTACGCCTGCTCCTTTATCTAAGATGGAGCTCGAAGAAGTGAGGCGCATCGCTGTCGCCGCGCATAGGGTTGTCGGAGCCCGCGGAGTCTCAAGAACAGATATGATCATCGGTAATGATGGTCGCATCTATATCCTCGAGATAAATACTCTTCCGGGGCTTACTCCTACGAGCCTCTTGCCGCAATCGGCTGCCGCAATCGGTCTTTCTATGGAGGGCCTTCTGGATAAGGTAGTCGCATCGGCTGTGAGGAGATACGGAAAATAGGGAAATGCCGGGCAAAAGCCTGGCATTTTCTGTTATTTAAAGGTTGGGCTTGGATGTCTCGGCTAAGACTCATATAATGAGCCGGAAGAGATGGCCTCCGATAACGCAGTAGAAGAGATCAAAGCGAAGCTCGATATAGTCGAGTTTCTTCGCGGTTATCTGGACCTCAAACCGGCCGGACGAAATTTTAAGGCTTGCTGTCCTTTTCATAAAGAGAAATCTGCTTCTCTTATGATTTCTCCGGAGCGCCAGATGTGGCATTGCTTCGGTTGTAATGAAGGAGGAGACATTTTTAAGTTCGTCATGCAGTACGAGAACCTAGAGTTCTACGAAGCGTTGAAACTGCTTGCGGAGAAAGCGAATGTGGAATTGAAGAGATCAAGTCCTGCCGAGCAGAGAGAATTTGGCGTCCTCTATGATATCAACCGTTCGGCGGCAGATTTCTTTTCTTTGGTATTGCCTCAAGTCGAGAATGCGAAGAATTATCTTTTAGGAAGAGAAATAAAACCGGAATCGATCGAGAAGTTCGAGATCGGCTTTGCGCCGATGTCTGCGGATGATCTCGTTCTATATCTCGTAGATCATGGTTTCGAGATGTCTGATATCGTACGCGCCGGTCTCGCTGCACGCAGCGAGCGGGGAAGATATTATGATCGCTTCAAAGGAAGGATCATGTTCCCGTTATTTAACTCTTTCGGTAAGGTCATCGGCTTTTCCGGAAGGATATTGCCGGAACTCGATACGGGAGAGATAGCTAAATATATCAATTCTCCAGAGACTCCGATCTTCCAGAAATCCCGATTACTCTACGGACTTAATTTTGCAAAAGAAGGAATAAGAGAGAAAGGGTTCGTCCTTCTTGTCGAAGGACAGATGGATGTCGTTATGAGCCATCAGGATGGGATGACAAATACCGTCGGCTCTTCGGGTACGGCTTTGACTGAAGACCAGTTGTCCGTTCTTCGTCGTCATGCGAGCCGCCTGGTTCTTAATTTCGATAACGATGAAGCCGGTAAGCAGGCGATGGAACGCAGCATCGATCTTGCGGCGGCAAAGGATCTGGAAGTTATGGTACTCGACTTATCGAAGGCGACTGAAGGAGAAGCGGCCGGTCTTAAGGACCCGGCTGATCTTGTACGCTATTTCCCGGGAGAACTTGAGAAAGCCGTCGAAAAAGCGGTGCCCGCGATGGAATATTATTTTGATAGACATCCTGTAAATGGAGTCGAGTTAAGCGTAAAAAATACCAATATGAGGGCACTAATGAATAAAATATCATTTCTCTCCTCGTCAGTGCTGATAAATGAATGGCTCGAGGTGCTAGCCAAAAGATCTCTTATTGGAGTAAATAGGATAATCGACGAATTTAACTCCTTACGTAAAGCTAATCTGGAAAAGGGTGGAAAAGCGGGGGTGAATCGAAATACTTCAGTAAACAAAGAAGTAACGGTTGTGAAAAAGACGAGGAAGGAAAATATATCTGATAGATTACTTCTTCTCGCCTTTGTTTCCGATGAAGCGAAAAATATTTTAGGAACGATCGTCGATTATTTGCCTTCTGAGGATAAAGATATATATAATGCGCTTGTTTCTGGAAGTCAGCCTGAAAACAACGGGATTTCGGCGAGATACGCCGACCTTAGCCTTAGATCTGGCAATGCGGCTGATGTTTCAGATGAAGATCTTCTGAGGGAGGCTATTGGCCTCGCATTAAACCTCGAAATAGAATCTCTTTCGGAGCGTATAAACGCGCTTGGGTTCCTTATAAAAAATAGCCGATCGCCTGAAGACATCGAGCGCATAGCTCAAGAATTAAATGAGGCGGTCAGTAAGAGAAACGAACTCGAAAAGAAAAAATGAAGGCTAAAAAACCAGTTAAAAAACCGGTAAAGCCGGTTGTGAAGAAAGCTGTTAAGGCCGCTCCGAAAGGAAAGCAGCCGGTAAAGTCGTCTCCAAAGAAGGCCGTTCCGAAAAAGAGTGCGCCGAAAAAGACGGCTAAGCCCGTAAAGATAGCAAAGAAGATCGTAAAGCCCGTAAAGAAGGCTGTTGTGAAGTCTGTTGTCCGCAAAGCCGCAAAGCCCGCGAAGATTGTTGCTGAAGCAAAACCGAAGAAACAAGTAACTGCCGTAAAGACTGTGAAGACCGCAAAGCCCGTAAAAATTGCCCCGAAAGCAAGGAAAAGATCTGTCGAAGCTCCGGTTAGACCGAGATACGACGAATCCAAATTCAAGTTCGACAAGGACCTCTTGAACGAGATTCTTGAAACGAGCCGCTCCAAGGGATTCGTTACTGATGTTGAGATCCTTAAGGCCTTTCCGAGAATAGAAGGAGACCTCTCTTTCCTCGAATATCTCTATGACAAGGCTGAAGAAGCCGGTTTGAAAGTCATCGAAGTCGGCAACCTGATCGAGCTCCCTGGGGATGAGATAACTCAGAAGGAACTTCAGGATGCGACACTTGTTTCTTCTGAGCTTCCTGATAACGTTCAGATATATCTCAAAGAGATCGGTAAGACGCCGCTCTTGAACTCTGCTGATGAGCGCGAGATAGCAAAGAGAGTCAGTCAGGGTGATGAAGAAGCGAGGCAGCGCCTTATCAAGGCGAACCTCCGTCTCGTCGTTTCGATCGCAAAGAGATATGTGAACCGTTCTCCTCAGCTTTCGATTCTTGACTTGATCCAAGAAGGAAACCTCGGACTCTTCCGCGCCGTCCAGAAGTTCGATTATCGCAAAGGATTCAAGTTCTCGACCTACGCCACCTGGTGGATTCGTCAGGCGATTACGAGAGCTCTCGCTGACTACTCCCGCACTATCCGTATTCCTGTCCATATGGTTGAGACGATCTCCAAATACACTCAGGCAAAGCGCAAGCTTATGCAGGAGCTCGGCAGAGAACCTCTAGCCGAAGAGATCGCAACCGAGATGGGTATTGATGTGGATAAGATTCATCACATTCAGAAAATCTCCCAAGAAGTCGTTTCGCTCGAATCTCCCGTCGGAGAAGAAGAAGATTCCGTCCTTTCGGAATTCATCGAAGATGAAAAGACGCTTTCTCCTGATCAGTCCGTTTCTCGCGAGCTCCTTAAGGATCAGATCCGCGCGGTTCTCAGCGAGCTTACTGAAAGAGAGAGAAAGATCCTCGAACTCCGTTTCGGATTGGCTGACGATGTTACTCATACTCTCGAAGAAGTCGGAAAGGTTTTTGGCGTTACGAGAGAGCGTATCAGGCAGATCGAAGCGAAAGCTTTGGAAAAGATCAGAAATCATACCGGCGCTGAAAAATTGCGAGAATACTAATCTGTTTAAAAACCCATACCGTCTGGTATGGGTTTTTTGTTGCTTATGGCTTTTTTCGTCCACTTGTAATATCCTCTCGGTTACAAGCACTTTCATATATCAATAAGGAAGGAGAGATCTTTATGGAAAGGAATCTTATCGTCCGCGAGGTTGTCGACGGGGTGATATCGTGTCTCAAGGAGAAAGGGTGCATTAAGGAAGAGACGAATATAGATATCTATCGGTGTACGGAATCGTATAACGACGGTCTCGAATCAGGCACGGCCGGAATCGATTTCAATCGGCTTCTCGTCATGCAGGTTCCGGGATCGAAGAGGGTTTTCGTCATCCTCCTCGGTAAGGGAACGACAAGGAGTAGGGGAGAGACGGATATCATGTTTGAACTCCGGAAGTTCGATGTGACCGACATCTTTTCCGTCTGCGAGGAATGGGAACTCGGACGGGAAGGATTCGTGAATATCGTGACGGAAGTCATGAAACGCAAACTCTCGGTCGGCGCCGCGTTCTTCGTGGTCATGGATTGGCATTTCCCGATCGATGCTGGCGTCATGATGCGGGTCGACATGAAGGGGAATATCTTTCTCGGCAATCGCAACCTCGAAAGGTTCAGGGACAAGGGATCCAAGACGAATTGGCTTCCGGAGCTTCCTGGATACATCGCGGAAAGTATCGTAAACGGTATCTTAGACAGCGAAAGCAGATAGGTTTTAGCGCCCCGCATCATATTGGTGCGGGGTTTTTCGTATCCGGACTGGGGTTTATCTGCGTCTTGAAAACGGCTATAATCGGCTTAATGACCTCCCGAGAAATAAGGCAAAAATTCCTGGACTTCTACAAGGAGAGGGGGCATGCGGTTATTCCATCTGCTTCTCTCATTCCTGAAAACGACTCTACTCTTTTATTCGTAAACAGCGGCATGTTCCCGCTTGTCCCGTACCTGCTTGGCGAATCTCATCCTGGAGGAAAGCGGTTAGTCGATTCTCAAAAATCTTTCCGCACCGAAGACATCGAGGAAGTCGGCGATAATCGCCATAATACTTTCTTCGAGATGCTTGGTAACTGGTCTCTTGGAGACTATTTTAAGAAAGAGCAGCTTAACTTCTGGTACGAATTCCTTATTGATCACGTCGGTCTTGATCCTAAGAAGCTCTATCAGAGCGTCTATGTTGGTGATGAATCGATCGGCCTCGGCAAGGATGACGAATCGATCGAGGTTATGAAGGATATCTTCGCTCGCTACGATATAGTCGCGGAAGTCGGTCCTGATACCGTAGGTAAGGGAGACCTTGGCCCCGGCGTGTCTGTCGACTTCTCGAAGGTCCGCATCATGGCGTACCGCGATAAGAATTGGTGGAAGAGAGGCGATGCAGTCGGCGAGCTCGGCGGTCCCGACTCGGAGACTTTCTACGATACCGGTAAGCCTCACGACAAGAAATTTGGCGAACACTGCCACTTTAACTGCGACTGCGGCCGCTTCCTTGAGATAGGAAACTCGGTCTTCATGCAGTTCCGTAAGACCGAAACCGGCTGGGAGGAGCTTGCGAATAAGAACGTCGACTTCGGCGGCGGCTTGGAACGCATCCTCATGGTCTCCAATTCGCTTTCGAATATATTCGAGTCCGATCTGTTTCTTCCTATCATAAGGAAGATCGAATCCCTTTCCGGAAAGAGATACGCGGATGACACCCGCTCGTTCGAGATCGTCGCCGACCACCTGAAGGCGGCTTCGTTCATTGTGGGTGATCCGAAAGGGATCGGCCCGTCGAATGTCGGCCAAGGCTATATCGTTCGCCGTTTGATAAGAAGAGCGGTGCGTTATGGCCGCGTCTTAGGTATAACCGAATCGGGCTGGACTAAGTCTATCGCCGCCGAGGTGCGCGATATCTATGGCGATGTCTACCCTGAACTGAAAGATAATTTCGGCTTTATTTCCGCTGAACTCGATAAGGAAGAAGAGAAATTCGCTAAGTCTCTCGAAAAAGGCACTAAGGAATTTCTGATCATGGCCGAGAAGGGATCCGTTTCCGGAAAGGAAGCTTTCGATCTCTATCAGTCTTATGGCTTTCCGATCGAGATGACAGAAGAGATGGCCTTGGAAAAGGGCATCTCTCTGGATATTCCCGGATTCGATGAGGAATATAAGAAACACCAGGAGCTTTCCCGCACCACTTCCGCCGGCATGTTCAAAGGCGGTCTGGCTGACAGCTCCGAGAAGACGAAGCTGCTTCATACGGCTGCACATCTTCTTCTTGCCGCTCTGCGCGGTAAGTTCGGCGACACTGTGACTCAGAAGGGCTCGAATATCACTTCCGAAAGATTGAGGCTTGATTTTGCTCTTCCTGAAAAGGTTTCTCCCGAGGCTCTCGCCGAGATAGAAGAAACCGTCAATCAGTGGATCTCCCTTGATCTTCCTGTTTCGTTTGAAGAGATGACTCCAGATGAAGCTCATAGAAGCGGCGCGATGGGAGTCTTTGGCGAAAGGTATGGCGACTTAGTTAAGATCTATTCCGTGGGCGTGGGCGATATTCTCGTATCGAAGGAGATCTGCGGCGGACCGCACGCCTCGCGTACCGGAGAGCTCATAAAGTTCAAGATATTGAAAGAAGAATCCGTTTCCGCAGGAGTACGCAGAATAAAGGCCGATATAGAGGGAGGGTCGAACTGATGTTCTCTTATTTCCCGGCCGGGGAGAATAGGCATATCCTTTCGGTTCTTCCGCCGAAGGGTATTTCGGTGTACGGCTCGAAAGTGATCGATCGCGACGGACCTAAGGGCGAGATCACGGATACGGAGATGGAAAACGCGATCGCGCAGGCGATCTGGAAGATGTTCGATGAGGAGCGCGGCATGTTCGCGTCTCGTTTGGATATCTCTGATATGGATGTTTCTCTTGCTGATGTGAGAGTCCTTAATATCCGTCTGGATGGCAACCTTGTCGTGAATCCCGTCGGTTTTACAGCAAAGAAGATTGAGATATCTCTCGTTGAGACTATCGTTTCGCGTGATCTGGCTGACGAAGTGAAATTGGCTCATCCGAAGAAGGGAGAGACGATCTTTATTCTCGAACCATCAGCCTCATGTGCTTGGCTTATCCATAAGAGCGTGAAACAGAAGGACTTCCTCTTCGCTAATGTCGCAAAGGACAAGACCTTCATCTATCGCTCCGAACCAGAAGGGCGCATTTCGTATCTCAGCGATTTTGGCTGGGGAACGGATCACGCCGCCTCCGCTTTTTCCGCTAACCTTTCCGTTTCCGATTCTGTCGGGCATGATCTGCTCCGTCGTTTTGCGAGAGGGAATATGTCTCCGGAGATGGCGAAATCGATGAGAAGTGCGGCTTCCAAATCGCTCCTCGACCTCGTGAAAGGAGTTTCCTTTGCGACCCGAAATGTTAAAATGAAAAAGCCTCTAGTTTATGTCTTGAGCGATGATCTCGCCGAGCTTGAACCGAAGAGCATCTCTTGGGGAGAAGGTTCTCCTAAGTTTGATTTCCTTCCTTCTGTAAGCGGGGACGAGATAGCCCGTAACGAGATGGAAGCGGCTGATATCGATTCCGCCTGGAACAAGATAGCGAGGCGGAGAATGAAGTGGCTCACCTGCGGCAGGTAACCCTTATATGAAAAAAATATACGTAAATCGGAACGACTCGGCGACAGTCGTCGTTCATAAAATCCTTTCCACTCCCGACAAGGAGATAATTATCTATATTCCGAAAGGATCGGAATTGGTTTCCGACCCTAAGAGCTTCAAGCTCATAAAGAGAGAGACAGCCGCTGCTGATAAGAAGGTAGCGGTCGAATCCGTCGACGGAGAAGCCTTGGAACTGGCTTCTGTTTGCGGTTTCGAGGTCTCCGACGCCCTTTTCAAGCGTTCCAAAGTGCCTCTTATGGATATCATGCCGACGAAGTCTAAGATCGACCGCATCGATACTAGGGCAAAAGGACCCGTTATCCATAAGCATAGTGAAGACTGTGTCCATGAAGAGGATAGTCAAAGCCATAATGCCGATTTTATAAGCGGTGAAGAGAGAGATGAGG
>CAZRNY010000001.1:62523-65499 GCA_964601595.1 uncultured Candidatus Saccharibacteria bacterium
AGATGAGGAGAAAAAGCCCTCTTTTATATTCAGACTACTGAAGAAGGCCGTCTTTTTTGGAGTGATCGGAACGGTCTTATATGTCGGCTTAAGGGTCTTACCTAAAGCGGACATAAATTTTGTCATGGAAACGGCCGAGTGGTCTTTCTCTGATACCGTCTCCGCTTCCGTATCCGCTAAGGCTATATCCGGAGCAAAGAAGGAGATTCCCGCTCAGATATTCAAGATTTCCAAGAATTGGGTAGCCGAATATCCCGCTTCCGGCTCTAAGATGATCGAGAAGAAGGCGGAAGCGAAGCTTACCATCTGGAATGCTTACAGCTCCGACGCTCAATCTCTCGTTAAGAACACCAGATTCCTTACTCCTGAAGGAAAAGTCTTCCGCATAACTTCGGCCATTGTGGTTCCTGGAGCGAAAGTCGCGGATGGAAAGCTCGTTCCTGCTTCGGTCGTTACGACTGTCATTGCTGACGCGGCAGGAGATTCTTATAATACCGGTGCTATTGCTAAGCTCCGCATCCCAGGATTCCAGGGCACGCCGAAATACGACGGCTTCTATGGTGAATTCAAGGAAGGTGCTACTGGCGGCTTTGTCGGCGAACTGAAGGTTCCGACGGAAGCAGATATAGCGAAAGCCAGAGAAGAAACCACGAATAAGGTGAGAGAGCAGCTTGCCGTTGAGAAGCTCATAGGCATTCCTAGTGAATTTATCGTCCCTGAAGGAGGGGAAGAAGTGCGTACCGTGAAGGATGGTGTCGTAAGCGAGCCTAACGACAGAGGAGTCTTTTCTTATGGTGTAATGCTCGAATCGAGGGTTATCGCCTTCAGGGAAGAAGATATAATAGGTCTTATGGCCGCGAAGTTCTCCGAAGATAAGGAAGAGAGATACGACCTTAAGGAAAAAGAGCTTACGGTAAAGGCTTCTAAGGCAGATATCTCATCCGGTAAGGTTTCCATACCGATAGAGTTCCGTTCTACCTGGATCAGAGTCCTTGATCCCAATGAATTTGAATCGAAAGTATTAGGCATGAAAGAAGGAGAGCTGAAGGCTGCTGCCTTCTCTGTTCCGGGCGTAAAGAGCTTCAAAGCTGACCTTTGGCCGTCTTATGTAAGAGCCGTTCCTAAGGACGCGGACAAGATAAAGGTCGAGGTTAGATAGTTGACCTGAGAGCGTCTTAGATATTACTATATCCGAGGTCAAAAAAGACGGTTCAAAACCGCAAAAAAGAATTGACTTCCCGCGCTTCGGCGTGATAATATCCGTTTTATCGCATGGTAGTCACAGGCGTTGTTATCGAGGCTTTACCCGCAACTACGTTTAAGGTAAAGCTTGAAGACGGGCGAGAGATACTCGCATACCTTTCTGGTAAAATGCGGCAGCATCATATCCGCATTGTTCCTGGAGATAGGGTAACCGTTGAGATGACCCCTTACGACGACAAGCGGGGAAGAATTTCAAGAAGACTATAGCAGCCATGAAAGTAAGGCCGTCGGTCAAAAAAATGTGCAAGGATTGTAAGGTCGTCCGCCGCAAGGGGCGGATTTATGTGATATGTAAGAAAACCCCTAAGCACAAACAAAGACAGGGGTAATCTCGTAAGAGTAAATCAATGAGGATAGCTGGTATAAACATTCCTGATGAGAAGCGTATAGAAATCGCTCTCACCTACATCTACGGCGTCGGTCTCACGACCAGTCGCAGAATTCTCGCTGAGGTTAAGATTGATCCCAACGCGAGGGCGAAAGATATTTCGCCGACTGAGGTCAATAAGATAAAGGAAGTCCTGGATAAGGGCTTTAAAATAGAAGGAGAACTCCGTCAGGCGGTTAAGTCGAACATTGCCCGTTTGAAGGATATCCAATCGTACCGTGGTACTCGTCACGCGAAGCATTTGCCGGTTAGAGGACAAAGAACAAAGACTAATTCGAGAACTGTCCGCGGCAACATCAGAAAGACCGCTTCGAGCGGCAAGAGGAAAGTCGAATTGAAGTAAAAGATGGCTACAGCTACCAAAAAGAAAGCCCCAGTCTCCAAGAAGGTTGACTCTAAGGGCAAGAAGGAAGCTCCTAAGAAGGCCTCAAAGACCTTCGATTCGGGACGCGTCTACATAAACGTCTCCTTCAATAACACTATGATCACCATAACTGATCAGAACGGCAATGTTGTTGCCTGGGCTTCGGCCGGATCCCTCGGATTCGCCGGCCCTAAGAAGGCTACTCCTTTCGCTGCACAGAAGGTTGTCGCCACTATCGCTGAAAAGATCTCTAAAACCGGTCCTTTCAATGTTGACGTCATCGTCTCTGGTGTCTCTATCGGGCGCGACTCTGCTATTAGATCGCTTATTAACCACGGATTTAACGTTGGTTCTATAAAAGATGTTACTCCGGTCCCGCATAACGGTCCTAAACCTAAGAAAGTAAGAAGGGTATAAAATGAGAATTCTCGAGAAAAAGGAAAGGGCTCTTGGAGTAAAGCTTATGCTGAAGGCAGAACGTTGTTCTTCGGCTAAGTGCGCCTCCGTCCGCCGTCCCACTAAACCGGGACCTCATACCAGATCATTCAAGAAGGTCAGTGAATATAGCAAGCAGCTTTCTGAAAAGCAGAAGGTCCGCTTCAGCTATCTCTTGACCGAGAAGCAGCTCGATAAATATTTCCATCTTGCCAATGCTTCTAAGGAGCCTACTCATGAAGCCCTTATAAGGGTTCTTGAGAGTCGCCTCGATAACGCTGTCTTCCGCGCCGGTTTTGCCGGTTCGAGAAGAATCGCAAAGCAGCTTGTTGGACATGGACACATCATCGTGAACGGCCGCAAGGTCACTATCCCTTCATTCTCCGTCAAAGTCGGAGACGTGATCGGAATAAGAGCCGAGTCTGTCGATCATCCTACCCTTAAGGCAGCTGATGACAGGTTCAAGAACTTCGAAACTCCTTCTTGGATAAAGCTTGATAAGGAGAAGAAGACTGCGGAGATAATG
>CAZRNY010000002.1:0-62379 GCA_964601595.1 uncultured Candidatus Saccharibacteria bacterium
TTATGGTATTTAGGAAAAAAGATCCTATACCTCAAGTACCGAGTCATATGAAACCAAGACAGGCTAGAATATTCGATTTTCCGCAAGGAGGAGAAAATAGAGTGGACACTAGGAAGAGGATTCTTATCGTCTTCCTGATTATAGTCGCTCTCATTGTGCTCGCTTCCGCTGCGTGGATCATGAGGAGCTACGTTGTTAGCCCTACTGATCCGGTAATCGATAACCCTGTTGTCGTCGAACCGAACAACAACTCTAATCCGGCCGTCGTTCCTACAACCGAACCACAACCGACAACAGAGCCAACAGTTCAACCGACTACGGAACCTACAACTCAGCCGACGACTCAACCGACAACCAAGCCAGCAGAAGAAACTGTCCAACCTATTCCAATCGCAAGCAACTTTATTTTTACAGAGAAGGATTGGGAGAAAGTTTCAGTAAACTTCAAGGTAAGCGGAGAAAGATCTCCTGGATTTGCAGTAAGTCTTTTGAAAGGAGATACGGTTTATGCTCCTTTTGATGGGTATATTCAAAAGATTATCTCTGGGGAAGGAGAGGCAAGAGTAATAGTAATTAAGATTACTACAGATCCTGATTGGACATTGGATAAGAATAGCGGAGCCGATGTTTCTGGACACTACTCTTTTTCTTTCGCAGCAAAATCCATTGATCTCATTGCTAACGGCCAAGTGAAAAAAGGAGATCCTTTGTTTAAGATGGCTTCAGATACCGTTATATGGAGCCAATACTTTAAAGGGGATCATTCCTTATATGTATATCTTGGCGGACCATGGGGAGAGATAACTAATCCCTCAGAAAATCCAAAAGAATATCTCGGCCAGATTATGGCAATAGTTGAAACGGAGTGACGCGGATGATGATTGGTACGACTCGACATGTTCTTTTCGCCCGCCGTTATAACCGGCGGGTGAATTGTTTCCACATCCTTTGATATAG
The DNA here is from genome assembly GCA_964601595.1 of uncultured Candidatus Saccharibacteria bacterium. GTDB lineage: Bacteria > Patescibacteriota > Minisyncoccia > UBA6257 > Colwellbacteraceae > CAZRNY01. The sequence goes on from CAZRNY010000002.1 coordinate 958, forward strand.
CAAAGATGTTATCATTATTCTTATGAAGGCGAGGTCAATATTGATCATCTCGGGAGCTGTTGTGCTAGCTCTTATTATCGGGCTAGTAATATACCTCGCGGCAAGCAGGCCGGAGGCGCTCCTCACAAATGTTTTTAACGGTTCCAATTTAAATAATAACGAGCCGATTAGCGGAGAAAACGGAAACAATCAATCCGTTGTCGAAGGGGAGGTAAACGAGCTTGGTATTCCTTCTGTTGTGAAGGAAGAAGTCGGCTGGTGTTTGTTTCTGAGTGAAAAAAAATGTGGTCTTCTTTCTGTTGCTTATGAAATATCAGGAAAAAGAAGAGCTGGTCTTGTGGGTAACTTGCCAGAAAAGGTAGTAGTTTATGCTCCTTTTGATGGGTATATTCATAGAATATGGTCTGGTTCTGGCAATGAAAAAGCATCTGTTATAAAAATAACCACTGATCCTAAGTGGTCTTTAGAAAAAAATAATGGAGCTGATGCCTCTGGGTATTATTCTTTCTCTTTTGCGGCAGAATCAGTAGATTTACTAATAAACGGGCAAGTTAAGAAAGGCGATCCTATATTTAGGATATCTTCTAGTGATACTGTATGGAAACAGTACCTAAAAGGGAATAATAATTTGTATATATATCTTGGCGGACCATGGGGAGAGATAACTAATCCCTCAGAAAATCCAAAAGAATATCTCGGCCAGATTATGGAAGTTATGAAATAAGATGAAAAAAATATTATTTTTCCTAGTTTCTTTCATCGCTCTCTTTATACTTTTCCCTTCGGTAGCTGATGCTGCTTGTTATAGAGCGACTCAGCAGTGTAATAACGGACCATCAAGGACTGATTCGGGTGGTTGCGGAACCGCTTGCGGATCAATGTGTGATGATACAACTTTCACTTATGACGCGGAAGGAGCAGATGACTGTAGGGTAACAGCTGCAAGTACTGTTGCTTGGAAAAAATACGAAGGAAGGAGATATGCTTGCTCTGGTTATTGCGATTTCGGAAATCCTACAGGAACTTGTTATACCTACTCTTTCACTTTCGTTATTCTCGATGAAGTCTGTTCTACTGCAGATAAGCACTATCCGAATAGGTCATCTAATAAATCTAATCTTTATGCTGGATATTGTGATTGCGGAAGCGTAAGTGATAATCCTTATAAAGCCTGTTGCGTAGTCAATTCGGATGAAACAAGGAGTCCGGTCGATGCCATTACTTTCGATTATATGAACGATGGATATGAGCCGCCGGAAGGAAATTGTCCTTCGGGATCACAGGTAGTCGTCGGGTCATTTTGTCCGCAGCCGCCGACTGTGAGCGTAGCTTCGGCCTGTACTTCTACCGGAGTGCCGGTAGTCAGATGGTCTTCTAATGGAGATAGGTGTACTTCGAATAATCTCTCTACCGGAGATGCTGCTAATAATACGATCGGTGTTCCCGCGACTGTCGGCAGAACATATACGATTACTTGTTATAACGATTACTATTATTATAGGCCTGATTATTCCGGAGGAAGGAGAACTGATTCCGCTTCCGCTTCCGCTTCGGTAACGGTTGCGGCTTGCACGAATTGTCCTTCGCCAGCTATCTGCTACTCGAGATATACGCCAAGTCAGACGACCTGTGCCGGGTTCAATAAGAGTGGTCTGACACTTACCGATGGAACGCAATATTCTTCGGTCTATCTTTCAAGAGGATCAGGAAGCGATCCATGCGGAGCTGGAAATACTAATATCTGCTGTTTAGTTACTTATGAATGCGGAAGATGTTCTACTAACCCGGGGCAGGAAACGAACTGGATAGATTGGACCGACGCGAACGCAGACGGAACGATCTGTAACGACTACAACAATAATCGAAGGACTTCCGCTAACGATTCTCGTTGCACAGCGACTCGCTACTATGCCTGTAACGCCTCTAACTCATGCGCTCAGGTTTCCGCTTCGGATGCTACAAGATGTGCGGCCGGACAGAATACGGCAGCGGGAAGATCATGCTTCACTACGGCGAACTGCAACAATACCTGCGCTGCTTCTTCATTCTCCGTTTCCCTTACCGCTTCGCCGAACCCGATCAATTCGGGAGGATCTTCTACTCTTTCGTGGACGAGTGTCGGTGCTGTATCTTGCTCTCTTAATCAGGGGATAGGATCGGTTCTTACTTCTTCGTCGAGATCGGTTTCGCCTTCATCGACGACGACCTATACGATTACTTGTACCAACTCTTCTGGATTAACGACTGCTTCTTCGGCAACGGTTACCGTCAATGCGACCGCAGGGTGCTACTCGGGACCGAGAGCGGTTTCTGCTGATATATCGGCAACCAGAGATTGTCTTCCGGAACAGCCGGGACAGATAGTCGATACGAGACTTAATTGGTCCGGATCGGTATCTAATGTCTGCGGATCGGTCATCGGCGGAGGAAGTCCTTCAAACTACTCGATATCCTGCTCTAACTCTTCGAGTAACTGGTCCGGTTCAGGATCCGGAAGCTCGTCGGTATCAGGAAACTATAATCTGAACGGCGTATCGCAGACTCAGGATTATTCGCTTAGCTGTTCGAGAAGCGACTATACTTGTTCGAGCAGTCAGACATTCTCGAGTCATGACAACCAGAATGATGAGAGATGTACTTCGAGCTGCACAAGCCTAAAGTCTTCATATCCGGCAATAAGCTCATGCAGTTGTTCTCAAGGAAGCTGTGTGGAGCGCTGGAGCGATGAAGCTCATTGTACCCAACATGCTTGCGGATCAACTCACGAAGTCTGTGATTCGCGCTGTGTCGGATGGTCTGATCCTGATCCGATTACCGGAGGAAGGACTTGCGAGGGCGGTTATGAAGATTACAATTGTCGTGATGTCTGTAATTACGACGGACCTTGTATCGCTTGGTCGTGCCGCTACTATGCGGAAAACCAGTCGGTATCATCTAGCAATGTTTGCGGATCATCAGATTCTGATTCTCAGCAGGTAAGGTTTATCAAGAAGCCGGGAATACCTAATAACGATCTGACGACCAATCCGTTCAAAGCGCAGATCCTTCTCAACCAACTCATCAACCTCGTGTGGAATGTATCAACTCCTAATTCTGGAGTTCCGACCACTCTTCGTTGTACACCGACTGTTCGTTCGGGAGGAGATGGGGAAGGATGGATCGGAGCACAGGATAGCCTCCAGTCGAACGGAACGAAGAGCGGTGCCTCGCCGAATAATACGACGACATATCGCTTGGATTGTAGAAACAGGGATAATATAAAGCCTAATACCTGTTACAACGATTCGGATAGGAAGGAATTCGAGGTAAAGGTCTTCGAGCCTACCATTGAGGAGAAATCGCCTACACTCAGGGAAATCTTCGGAAAGGTGTTCGGAGGACTTATATCTGATAAGTTCAAAAACTTCTAAACTAGAGAAAAACCCGCTTTCTGTCATCCGCCATTTGGCGGAGACGGAGGCGGGTTTTTTTGACAGTGTATGCGCTGAAGTGATCTAATTTACTCGATTCTTGGAGAATGTTTTTTAACAAGAAAATAAGGATGAAAGGAGTAATGACATGAATGTAGCTGTTGTTAGTGTAAACTAATCGGTAAATCTCAAGAAAATATCTTCTTCCGTGATCAATCTTGTGAAGAACGCTGGTAAGAGAAACGACCTAGCTGGCTGACACGATGAACCAAGTCATGAACATTGGGGCGACGATGACTAAACTTGATCTTATTTATTAGGGGGATTTTCCCCCTAAATTTTTTAGGAGGTGATTAGATTGAAAAGAGGTATGAGCTTAATCGTCATGACATGTGCTAATTGCAATCTTGATTGTTCATATTGCTATATGAGAGCTTCCAGACAAAATGAAGGCGCCCTTAAAGAGGAAGATTTAGAATCAGTAATAAGGAATAGTTCTTTTGGATTCGACAGCGTGAGATTTCATTGGCATGGTGGAGAACCACTGCTTTCCGGAAAATCTTTTTATGAAGAAGCACTGCGAGTTCAGAAGGAGATTGCAAAAGAGCGATCAATTCTTTTTTCTAACAGGGTTCAAACAAACGGGACCCTTCTCACTCCTGAATTAGCGGATTTTTTTATAGGAAACGACTTTCATGTGGGGATCAGTCTTGATGGGCCAGAAGATGTATATCCTCTTCATAGATTGACTGACATCGATCGAGCACTTCAAGCAATATCTCTATTAAGGGAGAGAAACGCTCCTGTGGGTGTCTTGTCAGTGATTAGTAAGCTGAATGTTTCCAGGGTTAGGGATATGTTCGATTTCTATAAGAGGATTGGTGTTGGCTCATTCGGGCTGCTTCCGCTAAAAGAAGTTCCGCTTGATAGTCTTCCATTGGTTCCTGATGAAGATGAGTTATTCGATTTCTTTAAAGAAATGCTTGATCTGTGGATGTATGAAGAAAATTCTTTTCATCATATCGATCCGATAAGCACTATGGTTGAAGGGATCGTAAGCGGTGTTCCTGCGTCGTGTTCATTTGCTGCTTCTTGTTTGGATCGGATGATGACCATTGATCAGAATGGGTACGCTGTTCCTTGCGCATCTCTTGTATCTCCGGAATTTATAGTAGGAGACATTAAAAAAGACCATTTGATCGATATTCTTGATAGCAAAAGAGCAAATGAGTTAAGGGCTGATCGGCTTTATGCTATTAAGAAGCATTGCGGTGATTGTGAATTCATTAGTATATGCAATGGCGGATGCCGAGCTGAGGCTTACTGGAGCACTGGAGATTATGGCGGAAAAACTCCTTTTTGCGGGGTAAGAAAAAGATTCTTCTCGCATATTCAGGATGTTGTTAAAAATCAGATCATGCCCCAGATCTGAAAAAGAGGCTCTTAGGCCTCTTTTTTTATGATTTCCTTTAATATTTTTGCTGTATTTTCGACGAATTTCTTATCAATGCTTTTTTTAGCCCGACCATAATGGGCAGCCATCGGATATATTTCCCATAGGAGGCGATCTTTGAGATTATCGACAGTTTTTTCGGAATAGGCACGATCGGCATTAAGAGTAAGGCAGTCAGCTATTTCGTTCGGGTAATAGTTCTGCATAAGGAATCCTGCCGGGGCAAGGCTTTCGACAATAGATTCGTTAATCCAGACTGATGTCGGTTTTTCTCTTATTATCTCTGGCATTCCATTTTTTTTGATTGCCTTTTTTATTTCTTTTGATAGGACTCCATCTTTTTCAAGCATTATATGAATAATCTCGTGAACGAGGACGCCAATGGAATATAACTTTACCCAGTTTGTACTGATTGTTTTTGGTAACTCTAATGTAACGGTTTTGTATCCTATAATTGCCGTTCCAGCAGCAGTATCTCCTTTTCGGGAGGGGGATATGATGACAGAAACCTTAATCTCCGAAGTTGTATCTTCGTTACAGATTACAGAGGCCCGATTGATTAGCTTTTTGAATGATTCTTTTTCTGTTTCGTTTTTTATCTTCTTAAGGGACGATAAAATATGTTTATCATAATGTTTCCATATCTGAGAGAATTTTGGCTCAAAAATATCGAATGTTTGTTTGAAAATTTCTAACTGTTTTTTATCGAGAAAATCCTTAGCTTTTTTAAAAGCTTCCCCTTCTTCTTTAGAAGTGAAGAAGGGGACTCCCGGAAAAACAGACTTTCCTTGCTTATCGTATTGGTATCCTTTCTCTTTAAGTGTGGTGGCAAATTTTTTAATAATTTTCTTTTCCTCGTTATTAAGCGGTCCGGTTATCTTTTCCCATTCTTTCGGATGTTTGGTTCTTGATGCAAAATGCCAGCTGACGAGGTTTTGGAGATAATAAAACTTGTTTGCCGGACGAGAGATAAAAAAATCTAGTTTCATCGGTTAACATTATAATTTAAACATATATTCTTTATACGAAGAGGTTTGTTTGACAGAAGCCTAAAAACGTTTTATTTTTGAACTATCTTTAAGAATCAAATAAGGGGGAATATCTGATGAAGATAAAGCAATGGATTCGGTTAGCGATACTGGCTCTCGTCATTTTTATGACAATATTTGTCATATACGAAAAAGTAAGGGAGAGTAACTTTCCAGAGGAGACTGAGAAGCAGATATTAACGACAGAAAGCGTGACACAACCGACAACAGAACCAACTACAGAACCTGAACCAACAACGGAGCCAACAACAGAACCAACTACAGAGCCGGAACCAACTACGGAACCAATAGTTCAACCGACTACGGAACCAACAACAGAGCCTACAGCTCAACCGACAGCAGAACCAAAGCCAACAGAAAACAGCGTAATAATCCCTAAGGAGAATATCTATATTGTAGAAAAGACTCTTTGGGAAAAGGCGAGACTGATGGTTTTAAATGATGGAACTGTTGTTGATGGCATAGTGTTTGATCTACCTGCTAACACAACGATTTACTCACCAGTCGATGATCTTAAGATAAGCGACTTCGGTAGTTTCGTTGCAGATGGCGGAGGAAGCTCTATGTCCGTTAAGTTAACCAAAGGTGATAAAATCGTTCTTCTTGTAGCAAAGGGGATCAAGTTTGCTCCAGACGTTAAAGCAGGAAGTGTCTTGGAAAAGGGACAGCCGATGATCGTCATCTTATCGGATGATGTCATAGGTAAAGGAGCTATCTCTGATCCAGGTAACTTTGTCTTTGATTTCTCGACTAAGACTCCTTCCAAAGCTTTGGGGGGCGACTCAGCTTTGGAAACTATCACAAAGTTTTTCGATTCTTGGAAGTAAAGGGGAGAGGGTATGGTACTGGTATCTAACAAAAAAAGTTCTTTGCGCACCCGTCTTCTAGGCGGGTGTTTTTATACCTTATAAAAATATACCGGAGGATATTTATCTGTCTGAGGAAGAGTTATGTATGGATTTTTATTAGGAATGGGAAAAGCACAGGATATAACAACTGTTCCCTTTGTGGCTTTATTCCAGATGTGTTCGGCGATAGGGCTGATATTTTTCGGCATCATGAAAAAAAAGATGAAGTTTGCCGAAGATATATTTTCCTTAAAAAAATTACGAAGGGAAACTTTATAACTTCTCCTTTTCAATAATAAGAGACGGATATTCGTTATCGCCCAGGCAAAAGGGGAAAGCTCGAAGCCGACGGCCTTTATTCCATCGATAGCCGTTGCTTCGGAAAGCATCACTCCTGTTCCGGTTCCTAATTCGAAGAAACTATCACCTGGTTTTAATCCGGCCTTATCTAATATCTCTCTAGCTCTCTTTTTCTGAATCGAAACAATGGGTGCTCCTATAATAGAGGCATAAATAGTGGGAATCAGGAGAACAAGGAGAACTGAATAGATGGCTAGTTCGATTATATTTGACATGTTACCAATTTCATTTGAATATTAAATCAGTTATTTATATCTCAAATATAGCAGAAAGGAGGTGAATATCATGGGACCGAAGAATTCCAGCAGTGCTTCAGAATATGTAAAGGGCTACGAAGATGGTAAAGATGATCGATGATCAGTCTATCGGAATTTGTTTAAATTAAGGAGCTACGAACGGTAGCTCCTTTTTCTTTGTTTCTTTTGTCTATCCAGGTAAAATTAATCCATGCGGAATGTGATTTGGTTTAAAGATCTGTCTATAGGGGATGTGCCACAGGTGGGAGGCAAGAATGCCTCTCTTGGAGAAATGTTCAATGCCCTCGTGCCTAAAGGAGTAAATATCCCGGGAGGATTCGCCATAACCGCCGAAGCCTATCAATATTTTCTCAAAGAGGCTGGCTTGTTCGATAGGATGACTGAGGTACTTGAGACTCTCGATACGAGTAATATCAAGAATCTTCAGGCGAGAGGCAAGAAGATCCGTGAGATGATAGTCGCGGCCGAACTGCCTAAGGATCTTAAAGAAGATATAACGAAAGCTTACAAGGAGATGTGCGAGATGTACGGCGCGAAGAATGTTGATGTCGCCGTAAGAAGCTCGGCTACCGCCGAAGATCTTCCGGGTGCGTCGTTCGCCGGACAGCAGGACACCTATCTCAACATTTACGGAGAGAAGATGCTTCTTGGTGCCGTGAAGCGCTGTTTCGCTTCGCTCTTTACCGACCGCGCGATGTCCTATCGCGTCGATAAAGGATTCGATCATATGAAGACTTATCTTTCTGTCGGCGTACAGAAGATGGTTCGTTCGGATAAGGCTTCTTCGGGAGTCATGTTCACTATCGATCCGGAAACCGGATTTGAGAACGCACTTGTCATAAACGGAACCTGGGGTCTTGGAGAACTTATTGTCCAAGGAGAAGTCATCCCTGACGAATTTAAGGTATTTAAGCCGACTCTTAAGGAAGGCTATAAAGCGATCATTGCGAAGAACCTCGGTACGAAGGATATGACTATGATCTACGGCAAGAAAGGAAAGACTGTCGAGATCATAAAGACGACTACTGCTAAAAAGAACACCTATACGCTTTCCGATGATGAAGCCATCACAATGGCAAAGTGGGGAGTGATCATCGAGGATCACTATAAGAAGCCCATGGATATAGAGTGGGCGAAGGATGGAATATCGAACGAGCTCTATATAGTCCAGGCGAGACCGGAGACGGTTCATGCTTCTGGAGACAAGAGCGTTATCCGCGATTATGTAATGAAGAAGCCTTCCGGAAACATGCTTGCAAAGGGAGCTGCTGTCGGAAGCAAGATAGCTGAAGGAAAAGCGAAGGTCATCAAAGATGTCAAAGGAATCCTGACCTTCAAGAAAGGAGAAGTTCTTGTTACGAGAATGACGGATCCTGATTGGGAGCCGATCATGAAGATTGCCTCCGCGATCGTTACTGATGAGGGAGGAAGGACTTCCCATGCCGCTATCGTTTCGAGAGAGCTTGGAATTCCCTGCATCGTCGGCTGTAAGACTGCATCTAAAGTAATCAAGCCGGGAGCTCAAATAACGGTAGATTGCTCGACTGGAGGAGAGGGAATCGTCTGGGCAGGAAAGTGCGAGTGGGAAACCAAGGAATATAAGATCGATATCTCAAAGAGGCCGAAGACGAAGATCATGATGAATATCGGATCTCCGGAAGAAGCTTTCGAATCTTCGTTTTTGCCGAACGACGGAGTCGGTCTGGCTCGCGAAGAGTTCATTATCGCTGCGCATATAAAAGCTCATCCTATGGCTCTTCTTGAAATGAAGACCTTGAAGGACAAGAAAGCGAAGGCAGAACTCGAGAAATTGACTGTCGGATACAAGGATAAGGCAGAATACTATACGGAAAAGCTTGCCGAAGGAATCGGCCAGATTGCCGCAGCTTTCCATCCTAAGCCGGTAATCCTCAGGTTCTCCGACTTCAAGACGAATGAATATGCGACTCTTCTTGGCGGAAAAGAATTTGAACCGGTGGAATCGAACCCGATGATCGGCTGGAGAGGTGCTTCCCGTTACTATGACAAACGCTTCGACAGGGCGTTTGGATTAGAGTGTGAAGCTGTTCGCCGAGTGCGTGAGGATATGGGGCTTACGAACCTTATCGTGATGATTCCGTTTTGTAGAACAGTCGATGAAGGGAGAAAGGTCATCAAGAAGATGGCGGAATACGGATTGACTCAGGGCGAGAATGGATTAAAGGTCTACGCCATGTGCGAGATACCAGCAAATGTCATCTTGGCTGATGAGTTCCTTGATGTATTTGATGGATTTAGCATCGGATCGAATGACCTCACTCAGCTTACTGTTGGAATAGACAGAGACAGTGCTGATCTTGGAAAAATCGCGAACGAACAGGATGAAGCGGTAAAGAAACTTATCGCGACCGCAATCGAAGTCGCGAAGAGAAAAGGAAAGTATATCGGAATCTGTGGCCAGGCCCCTTCTGATTATGAAGACTTTGCGACTTTCCTTGTAGAGAAGGGAATAGCTAGTATGTCTTTAAATCCTGATACCGTGCTTTCGACGACGAAAGCGATACTTAGGAAGGAAGAAGAGCTGGGAATATAAGCTGTATAGTTTGATAAGAGCCGCCCCTTATAAGGGGCGGCTCTTTAATACTCGGTCATTATAGGACTTCTATTATATAATTCAGACTATATGAAAATAGCTTTCTTCGAGATAGAGCCTTGGGAGGCTGAATATATGAAGGAGAGCCTTCCTGGGCACGAGCTCTTTTTCTATGAAGACAGGCTTGATGCCGATCATCTGCCTGAGAGATTCGACTTCGATGTCGTCTCGATCTTCACGAACTGCAAGCTCGACTCACAGACTATGGCGCTTTTTCCTCAATTGAAATTCGTTGCAACAAGAAGTACTGGATACGATCATATCGATATCATTGAGGCGGAAAAGAAGAGTGTTCCGATCTCCAATGTTCCTTCGTATGGAGAAAATACTGTCGCTGAATTCGCTTTCGCGCTGCTACTCGCTCTCTCAAGAAAGATATTTAAGTCGTACGACCGCATAAAGGAATCTGGATCGTGGTCGCTCGACGGACTTCAAGGATTTGATCTTAAAGGAAAGACGATAGGGGTTGTCGGAACAGGAAGGATAGGAAGACATTCAATAAGGATGGCAAAAGGCTTCGATATGAATGTAGTAGCTTTCGATGCTTTTCCTGATGATAAGCTTGCGGTGGAAGCGGGAATAAAATATCTTCCATTCGAAGAGCTCTTAAAAGTATCGGATATCATCACTATCCATGTTCCTGATCTGCCGACGACTAGGCATATGATCAATATGGAGAACATTAGTCTTATAAAGAGAGGGGCGGTCATTATAAATACCGCGAGAGGAAGCGTCGTCGAAACGGCGGCTCTCGTAAAAGGACTGAGCGAAGGCATTATTGGTGGAGCTGGACTAGATGTACTTGAGGAAGAAGTACCGACGAAGGACGAGAAAGGATTCCTTCTGGGAGGCAGGACGGATGAACATGATCTGAAGATAATGCTTCAGAACCATCTTCTTATAGATATGGATAATGTCATTATCACTCCGCATAATGCTTTCAATACTAAGGAAGCTTTGGAGAGAATATTGCAAACTACAGTCGAGAACATAAATGCCTTTGTAATAGGGGGACCGAAGAATGCAGTCAGAAGCCATAAGTAACACGAAGAAGAGAGTAATCTCTTTCATAGCTGCCTTTATTGTAACGGCGTTCATTTCTCTCATCGGAGGGGCGGTATCCTTTCTTCTCTTTCTTCTTATGATCTCACTCAATCTTCCTTTAGCGGCTCTTGCCGTAGGAGAACTTGGAGTAGGAGCTTCGATATATCTCGCATCTTTCTTCGGAGTGAGGGCGGGAGGCCGTTCCGGCGACGATAAGGGCTCGAAGGCGGGAGTCTATACTTTCGTTATAATTGAAGCGATCATGGCTCTTGGAAGCGGAGCATTATCTTCTATTTCCGGGGAAGGAGGGCATGTTTTCGGAATAGTCAGGGCTATAGCTTATATAGTAATCATGGTCATTGCTGTTAAAATTTCTCTCGGATCGAGAAAAAATAAGGAAGAAAAGGCGCTTGCCGAAACTGAATTAAAAAAATAGACTTAAATTCGGTTCGAAATTATAAACATAAAAACAAACAAATGGGATTCTTTAATCAGATAAAAGCCGCTCAGGACATGATGAAGAACATGACTCCGGAGCAGGTAAAGGAAATGATGGAACAGGCCAAAGAGAGCCAGAAGATGCTCGAAGATATGATCACTAAGGCTATAGATAAGGCTGTCCGCGATCGTGATCTTATGTCTAGAGACGAGGTTAAGAAGATGATCGAAAACTCCAAATAAGACAATAAAGCGCGCCAAAAGGCGCGCTTTTGATTACTGAATGGTTGCCTTTCGTTTTTCTTTTCGATAGTCACTGCAGGCACATATAAAAAGACTCCTTATTAGAGGAGTCTTTTTATATGTGGACCCGAGGGGAATCGAACCCCTGACCCGGCAATGCGAATGCCGTGTAATACCACTTTACTACGGGCCCGTAGTAGAAGATAAGAAAAACGATAAATCATTCCCCTTTGCCGGCTGATTATACGGCATGGCTCTCTTGTTGCACAAGACTCCTTACTGAAGCATAAAGCGCGGGGCTTTAGATAAGGGTTCAGTATATAATTTCAGCATATGTGACAAAAGTAACCGAGAAGAAAGAATTTAAAGGAGGAGACTTTTCTAAGAAAGATATGTCTTCGGAAGAGTTTTCCGGATGCGTATTCGAGAAGTGTGACTTTTCCGAAAGCAACCTTTCTGATGCGGTGTTTATTGACTGCAGATTCGTGAAGTGTAGCTTCGCTAATACGAAGGTTACGAGATGCGTATTTCAGAATGTGTCTTTCAACGGATGCAAGCTTATTGGAGTGATCTTCTCCGAGATAAGTACTTTTCTAGTTTCGTGGAAGTTTGAGAGATCAGTGATAGATCTTTGCGTGTTCAATCGATTAAAAATGAAAGGATCATTATTCGAAGATTGTCTTATAAGAGAAGCAGATTTTATCGATGCTGACCTTAGGGGAACAAGCTTTAGGCGATCTGATTTGCCGAGGACGAGATTTTTCGGATCCGATATATCCGGGGCGAATTTCACGGAAGCGAGAGAATATGATATCGATCCTAATTCGGTGAAGATAGCAAAAGCTAAGTTTTCTTCTCCGGAAGCCTTGGGGCTTCTTCGTCATTTCAAAGTGATAATCGATGGCAATGATATGACAGGAGGGTTGTAAACCACAATTTTTATATATTTACATAGTGGAACAGCTTATCTTCATTACTATTTTCCTTGTCGCCGGATTCGGAGGCCATGCTTTCGGCTATATCTAAGGCGGGCATAAAAAGCTTCCTTACTACTGGATATATGGCCTCATTATGACGCTCGTAACCTTACCTCTCTTCGGTTAGTTTTTGGCTCCCTATCTCGCTTTTTTGGATGAGGAGTCTTTGTTTCTGATATGAATGATTGAAGTTCTATGGGGTAGACGAAATTGAGGGAAAGCGTTTTTGGGGGATAGATTAGAGCGAATAAGAAGCGGAGCTTGATGGGCTCAGTTATAATTTATATATGAATTGGCACTCTCTTCCTGTTACCGAAGTTACGCGGATCGTTGAGACTGATCTCGCAAACGGCCTTTCCGATCGAGAGGCGCATAGGCGGATAAAAGAGAAAGGGGGGAATGAGCTTCCTCGAGGGAAGTCTATTACGAAACTGCAGATACTTCTTTCTCAATTCTATAATCCGCTGATATTAATACTTGTCGGGGCAGGAGGGATAACGATATTTCTGAACGATGTGCCGGACGCGATAATCATTGGTGTCACCATAGCGGTCAACACGGCTTTTGGCTATTTTCAGGAATTGAAGACATCGAAGATATTAGAGACGCTGAAGAAGACGGTTAAGACGAAGGCTTTCGTACGGAGAGACGGAGAAGAAAGAGAGATATTGCAGGAAGGGCTTACGGTAGGAGATATCGTCATATTGAAGGCTGGACTGAAAGTTCCGGCTGATGTGAGGATCACGCGCGCAAACGAGCTGAAGATGAACGAATCATCACTCACGGGAGAGTGGATGCCTACCGAGAAAGATACCGATCCTGTCCTTGTGGATAATCCGATATCACAGAGAAGTTCTCTCGCTTATATGGGAACGATAGTAGAGAGCGGAGAAGGAGAAGCCGTCATCGTGGCTATAGGAAAGGAAACAGAGATAGGAAAGATAGCGGAAGCGACGGAAAGCACGAAGGAAGAGAAAACTCCTTATCAGAAAGAGCTTGATAGGCTGTCAAAACTTATCGGTGTAGCCGTTGTCGTCATAGTCTCCATAATATTCATCGAGGGGCTTATCGTCGGTACTGATCCAAGAGAGATATTCCTTATTTCCGTAGCGATAGCGGTCGCGGCTATACCGGAGGGACTGCCGATGGCGATGTCTGTCATCCTGACGGTCGGATCGCAACAGATATTGAAGAAAAAGGGGCTTATCAGAAGACTGGCTTCCGCGGAGACTCTTGGAAGCACTGATGTGATATTGACCGATAAGACAGGAACCCTAACGGAGGCGAGGATGAAGGTCTCTGGCATATATGCCGGAAAGAATCTTTTGAAAGGCGAAGCGGAACATCCGGAAGAAGGAAAATTATCTTTCTGCGCTACTGCTACCTTGAAGTCTGCGGTCCTTTCTAATGAAGCTTTCATAGAGAATTTCGATATGCCTGTCGAGAAATGGATAATCCGAGGCAGATCGACTGAGAGAGCGATAGTCGAAGCGGGAATAAAAGCCGGACTAATAAAGAGAGAAATAGAGAAAGAAGAACCGAAGGTGGAAGAGATAGTGTTTAGCTCCGAGTGGCGCTATTCAGCTGTCCTTCATATGAAGAAAACAGGAGAACGAACAATATATTCTATGGGAGCTCCTGAAGCTATCTTGGAAAAATCGGCATATATCGCGAGAGAGGGAAATATCAGGCCGATGACAGGAGATGAAAAGGCGGAGATAGGAAGGCGTGCTGATGAGCTTGCTGCTTTGGGAATGAGAGTGGTCGCGACAGCTTACAAGGAAGCGGATCATCAGAAACTCGACAGAGATCTTTCCGATATGGTCTTTTCTGGACTGATAACCTTTTCTGATCCGATAAGAAGCGATGTCTTTCGGGCTCTTCAGTCCTGTCGTAGCGCTGGAATACTCCCAGTCATAGTGACGGGGGATAACGCCCTGACCGCAAAGAATATCGCGAACTCTCTCGGATTTGATGTGAAAGATGAAAACATAATGGATGGAGCGGAGCTGGAGAAGATATCGGATGAGGAACTTTTAAGCCGAATCGAGAGCATAAAGATATTTGCGCGCGTTGCTCCGATCCAAAAGCTAAGGATAGTTTCCACCTGGCAGAATAAAGGGAAGGTAGTCGCTATGACGGGAGATGGAGTAAACGATGCGCCAGCGATAAAGAAAGCAGATATAGGTATCGCGCTCGGATCCGGAACGGATGCTGCGAAGGAAGCGGCTGATTTTGTTCTTCTTGATGACAGCTTTGTTGTTATCGAGACCGCGATAGAAGAAGGAAGAAAGATACTCGATAACATACAGAAAGTGGCGACCTATCTCCTTTCTGATAGCTTTGCGGAGATATTAATCGTCGGAGCGGCGTTATTCATCGGGCTACCTATTCCGGTTACGGCTGCGCAGATATTATGGGTCAATCTCATAGAAGACGGCTTGCCGAATATCGCCCTTGCCTTAGAACCGAAAGAGAAGGGAATAATGTTGAGAAAGCCAAATGGGAGAAAAGGGTCATTACTAAGTAGAGAGATGATAGGAATAATCCTTGCCATAGGAATAATCACAGGATTGATCCTTGTCGGAGCCTTCATATTTCTCTCGGGAACCGATATTGAAACAGATGTAGTGAGAACCATAATCTTCGCCATGCTTGCTGTTAATTCTCTTTTCTATTCCTTCAGCTGTAAGAATTTGAGAAAAAACATTTGGGAGATAAATATTTTTTCGAACAAGCTTCTTATCTTTGCCATTCTTTTCGGAATAATAGCTCTTTTTGCGGCTATCTATGTTCCTGTCCTAAATGTGATATTGGGGACAGTGCCGATATCGGCGTCATTCTGGCCAGCGATAATCGGTGTTGCTGTGATAAATGTAATTCTCATAGAAGCGGCTAAATTCTATTTCGTGAGGAGAAGACGGGTCAGTTGACGGACACTCTTTTCACGAAGAGCTTTTTTAGTCTTGATGAGGAGTCGCCCTCAAGCTGGGGAAAATACTATGTATCCGAGTCTAATGACAGGACGAACATAGAGCGATATTACGATGTATCTAACAAGAATAAGCCATGGACATTAAATTATATGATCCATGGAATATTAGGCTTCTATGATGATGGTGACAGCTTTTATATGGATGCGATCGGTGATAAATACGATGTGCCGATCAAAGCAGTCTCATAGAAGTCTTTTTCCTGTTAGGGTCAGAAAGGGAATAACCAGAGAGGAAGCTTATGCAGAGGGGAGAAATGGACTTTTCCGATATGGATCAGTCGATTATCGATGTAGGCATTTTTTAAGAAGAGGACTATCCTTGAAAATATAGATAATGATAAGGAAGGGAGGAGTATTAAAAAAGAAAGATTATCTGATAAAAAAGACCAGTAAGTCTCCGGACGAACTAGAGGGCTATGAATGACATCTTCCTTACGCGATGATATTCGGCGTCGAGAATAAGTGGGCTAATACTTTTGAAGGGATAGTCAGAGAAGATTCATTTTGGTACAATTCGACCGTTTCGGCTTCTATTATATCGGTGGAAAGCTATATCGGTTCATTCTCTCCTTGCGGATTCAGCAGTTTGTTCTCGACCTCGTTCTCTTTAGCATTTGCTTCTTCGATAGGATTAAGAGGTGGAAGTTCTGGCGGAGGAAGTGGCGGTGAAAGTTAGATCATATTCCAAAAGATATAGAACAGATGATAGAAATACGACCAATCAATAAAATAAAAGCTCCCGAAGAATTACCGGAAATATTTTCCTATAAGGAAGACATAGACCGTTTGTATTCCGAGCTTGTCCCTTATATAGGGAAGAAAGTAATTGTCATAGGAAACGGCGGTTCGATAACTTCTTTTCAGGCATACAGGGAAGCTTTCGACAAGGAATATGAATCACAGATAGTCTGGTCCATGGACCCGATTCTCATAGAGAAGACGAGAAGCAGTTTCTCTCCTCAGGAGTCCGTCGTTGTCG
The DNA here is from genome assembly GCA_964601595.1 of uncultured Candidatus Saccharibacteria bacterium. Taxonomy (GTDB): domain Bacteria; phylum Patescibacteriota; class Minisyncoccia; order UBA6257; family Colwellbacteraceae; genus CAZRNY01. The sequence goes on from CAZRNY010000002.1 coordinate 17,643, forward strand.
CGATATCGAAATCTGGAAATACGATCGGAGTGATCGAAGCCCTTTCCTGTTTTTCTGAATACGAAACGATCGTTGTTACAGAAGATAAGACGAGCGCCTTACGCGATCTCGCTTTAGTGAATGGATGGAAGGTAATAGATCATCCGGCTATCGGCGGAAGATTTTCCGGCGGGACCTCTTCTGCCTTCGTTCCGGCAATAATCTCAGGCATGGATGTTCCAGAAATAGCGGTCGGAATTGCGAAAGGATATCTTATGAAGGATGAAGCGCTTTCTCTGGCAAAGGAACTCTTCGATTTGGAGGAAAAAGGATATACGGAGCTTTATGTCTCTATATATCCATACCTTCTTTCAGGGATGAGAAATCTCATAGTCCAACTTATGCATGAGTCTGTCTGTAAGAAAGGAAAAGGCCAGACTGTATATGCGGCGATGGGGCCTGAATGCCAGCACCATACCAATCAGAGGCTTTTTGGAGGAAGGAGGAATGTCGCTGCACTATTCATGGTCTCGGATGATATATCTTCCGATCTTTCTGTTTCCTTCATACCTGAGGCATTGGATATAGAGGTGGAGGGAACCCCACTCGGAGCGATAAATAATCTGCCGATCCAAGTAGGTCTCGAAGCGGAATATATGGGAACAAGGAAGAATACCAAAGAAGACGGCATCCCATCTTTTGAGATGAGGGTTTCTGACTGTTCCTATGAGACGGTCGGCGAGCTGGTCGGTTTTTTTCATCTGCTCGCTTTCTATAGCGCAAGCTTGAGAGGAGTGGATCCATTCGACCAGCCGGCTGTTGAAAGGAGTAAAGATATAACGATCGAGATACTGAGATCCGGGAATAGCGGATTCTAATAAATATGCATCTAGCGATAATTCCTGACGGAAACAGAAGGTGGGCGAAGGAGAGAGGGCTATCTGGTTCAGCCGGCCATTTTGAGGGAGCAAAGAGAATAGAAGAAATTATCTCGGATGCTTTCGATAATGGCGTTTTTTGCCTTTCCGTTTGGGGCGCTTCTGTGATTAACCTTACGGAGAGAAGCAAAGAGGAAGTTGGATTCCTCTATGGTATATTCGGCGATCTTTTCAATAAGATACTTTCCTCAAAGGAAATAAGAGAAAAGTCCGTAAGGGTATCTGTGATAGGAAGATGGAAAGAGTTCTTTCCTGAAGATCTGGCTCTTCTTGCGGAAAAGATCCAATCGGAAACGGCTGGGAATACGGGTCCTCGGTTGAACCTGATGCTTGCTTATAGCGGTACAGGGGATATGCGCGAGGCATTTGCTAAGGTGGCACTTCTCTCAAGAGAAAATACAAGCCTTATTGTGGATAATGATCTTATAAAGTCATCTCTTTCAACAAAAGATCTGCCTCCGGTTGATCTTGTGATCAGGATGGGAGGAGAGCCACATTGGTCTGATGGATTTATGATGTGGGATATAGCGAACGCGCAATTCTATTTTACTGAAACATTCTGGCCTGATTTCGATAAAGAGAAATTAAGAGAGGCAATCAGTGAATTTAATAGCAGAACTAGGCGTTTAGGAAAGTAATATGACGGGAGAAGAGAGAGAAAAAAAGCTTCGTGAGATAAGGGATGAAATAGTGGCTCTTAAAGAATCATCTCTTTATGCGTATCGCATAGAGAGTAATGCGCATCCTGTAATCGGAGAAGGGAGCTATTCCGCGAAGATAATGCTCATCGGAGAAGCTCCAGGAAAGAATGAGGCGACGACGGGCAGACCTTTCTGTGGCGCGTCAGGGAAAGTGTTGGACGAACTTTTTAATGAGGCTTCGATAGAGAGATCTTCCGTATATGTGACGAATATAGTGAAAGACAGACCACCTGAGAACAGGGATCCTTCGTCTTCGGAAATAGAAATGTATGGTCCTTTTCTCGACAGACAGATAGAGATAATCCGTCCGGCGGTTATCGGAACCTTGGGTAGATTCTCTATGGAATATATAATGAGAAGGTTAGGACTCGATCACGAGCTTCAGCCGATCAGTAAGATTCATGGCTGTAAGTTTGAAGGGAAAACCGGTTATGGCGCAGTTGTCGTCGTTCCTTTCTATCATCCGGCTGTCGCCGTCTATGACAGATCGAAAAAAAAGGATCTCATAAGAGATTTTCTGCTACTTAGCGAATTCAACAAATGAAAATATTAAGGATATTCACCGGAATTATCTTCGCGGCAGCGTCCATATATGGATTGTTGTATATAACCGAGGGGGTGATGAGTAGATCGTCCTCTCTTACCGGATCGATTTCAGATGTAGAGGAGAAGGATCCTCAGCTGCCTATCGAGAAGAAAGAGAAAGAAGAAGCTTCTATACTCTTCGTGGGAGATATGATGCTCGATAGGAATGTTTATCTCTTATCGGAAAGGAATGGCGGGTCGGCTTATCCTTTCTCTGCCATAGAGAATATCTTCGGAGAGGAGAATATAAGAGTCGGGAACCTCGAGGGACCGATGACTGACAATGAATCTTTGGCGGCAAAGAATATGGGGATGACTTTCACGATCAATCCCTCTTTTGCTTCCGAGCTCGCAAAGAGGTTCGATGTACTTTCGCTCGCGAATAACCATACCCTCGATTTCGGAGAAGACGGATTATGGCAGACAAGAAAGAATCTCGGCGATCAGGGAATCGCCTATTTCGGCGATTATCTGAATAGGGGAGATAATATATCGACTATCGTCGAAAAGAACGGAATAAAGATAGGAATAGCCGGATATCACGCTTTATCAGGAAAGGGATTGGAAACGACGCTCATAGATATAAAGAAGCTTCGGGAAACGACCGATATCGTTGTCATGATGCCTCATTGGGGAGAAGAATATGAGACGGTCCATAATAAGGATCAGGAGTTGCTTGCAAAGAAGTTCATCGCAGCCGGAGCTGATGTCATAGTGGGTGGTCATCCTCATGCCGTTCAGGATATAGGAATAATAGAGGGCAAGCCGGTGTTTTGGAGCTTGGGTAATTTTATTTTCGATCAGTATTTCTCGAAAGAGACTATGGAAGGACTGGTTCTTAGGATGGATTTTGCGAAATCGAATGAAGGAAAGATAGAAGTCTCGACCGACCTTATCCCGATAGCGATAGGAAGGGATAGCCGGCCATTTCTTATGGAAGGAAAGAAGGGAAGCGAGATGATCGATTCTATCTCGAAAAGAAGCAATATTCCTGATGAGATGAAGATGATGATCGATTCGAAAAAATTTACTTTTACCGTCCGTTAAGGACGGTTTTCTGTTATAATTTAAGCTATCAATAAAAGGTCGAAAAAAAGCAAAAAAACAATCAATCAATCATTCTAAATGAACATTTTAAGTTGGGGAGACGCTTTGGTTCTGGCTTTTCAGGAGTTTGTCATAAGAGATGTGCTCGGCATATTGCCTAGCATCCTCGGTGCGTTGCTTCTTTTCGTCGTCGGACTCTTGATCGCGAGATCTATCGAGTTCGTCATCGAGAAAGCGGTCTCGGCCGTTAAACTCGATGTTGCTCTCAGAAAGGTCGGACTCGATCGTTACTTTGAGCGCGCCGGAATGCATCTTAATTCCGGATCTTTCCTTGGAAAGATCACTTATTGGATAGTCTTACTTGTATTTATCGTCGGCATCGCTGATATTTTCGCTCTTACTACCGTTTCCGGTTTTATAAGAACCGCTCTCGGATGGGCTTTCGGAAATCTTTTTGCCGCGATCATCATACTCATCGTTTCCGCTTTCCTTGGACAATTCTTGAAGAAAATCGTCGACGCTGCCGTTGCGGGAGCGAAGATACATTCTGCAAAATTCCTCGGAACGGCTACTTGGTGGGTCGTAATGCTCTTTGGTTTTATGGCTGCTCTCGATAAGCTTGGAGTAAATACGAGCTTTATCCAGGACAATATCACTAACCTTGTACTCATAGCTGCCGGATCTCTCGGTTTGGCCTTCGGTTTGGCCTTCGGTTTGGGAGGAAAATCGCATGCTGAGAAGCTTATCGGTAGGATTGAAGACAGGATAGAGAATAGGTAGCATTTATCTGCTTTTTTTGACACGAAGGACCTCTTGACAGGGGTCTTTCGTCGTATATACTTACCTCCTGTAACCTACTCAAGAAACGGACACGAGGACAGCGGAAAAACCGAAGCCCCCAAAGGGTTCGGGACCTGCAAGAATCGGGAGAATCGATAGAAACGGAAGCTCGACAGATTTTTGAAAACGAAAGGTCAAGAGTATTATTTAAAACCTTAAGTCGCGGACGAGCAGTCTGCGACGAGTTCTTTCTGAAAGGAAAGATCAAAGGTTTGTGTGTAGGATTTTTATCGGCTTCTAAATGACCGGTTTATTCATTAAGGGTGTACGGTGGATGCCTTGACACGGAATGGCGATGAAGGACGCTGTGTAGCGGCGATATCTTCGGTTAGGCGTGTAACAGCCTTTGATCCGGAGGTTTCCTAATGGGGCAACCTGGTTCGGTAAACCCGAATCGCTCTCATACATAAGATATGAGAGAGTCGACCCGCTGAAGTGAAACATCTCAGTAAGCGGAGGAAAAGAGAACGAACGTTATTCCCCTAGTAGCGGCGAGCGAAAAGGGAAGAGCCCAAACCTGTTTATTTTTTCGCAAGAAATTTTCGAACAGGGGTTGTAAGATAGAAATTTTTCTTTCATGAAGTGACTAGACGATTTCTTCGGAAATCGGACGGTCACTTTATGAAAGGAAGAGAAGTCAAAAATTGGTTTGTTAGCAGAACAGACTGGAAAGTCTGGCCATAGGGAGTGATAGCCTCGTATGCGAAAACTAACCAACTTCTTTGTTTCTAATCTTGAGTACTTCGAGGAAAGAAAGCTTCGGAGGAATCATCCCGTACTATCGGGAAAGGCTAAATACATTCCGTGATCGATAGTGAACTAGTACCGTGAGGGAAAGGTGAAAAGTAGTCCGGGAGGACAGTGAAATAGAACTGAAACCGTATACTTACAAGGACCCGGAGCCCGCAAGGGTGACGGGGTGCCTATTGAAGAATGAGCCAACGACTTATTATCAACTGCGTAGGTTAATCCCATTAAATGGGAGCAGCCGTAGGGAAACCAAGTGTGAATAGCGCGACGTCCGCAAGGACAAGTAGTTGATGATAGACCCGAAGCCAGGCGAGCTTGCCCTGACCAGGATGAAGTCTGTGGAAACACAGATGGAGGTCCGAACCGGTTGGTTGTTCAAAACCTTCGGATGAGTTGGGGTAGGAAGTGAAAAGCTAATCGAGCCTGGTAATAGCTGGTTCTCTCCGAAATAGTTTTAGGACTAGCGTCAAGCAAAAGGTTTATGGGGGTAGAGCTACTGGTTTGGTGGTAAAGGGCGCAAGCTCGGCCTCCGAGTCAAACTCCGAATACCATAAATTCGTCTTGATAGTTAGACTGTGGGGGCTAAGCTCCATGGTCGAAAGGGAAACAGCCCAGATCGCCGTCTAAGGTCCCCAAATTCCTGCTAAGTGTGCAAGGCAGTGTTACGCCTCTGACAGATAGGAGGTTGGCTCAGAGGTAGCCATCCTTTAAAAAGTGTGTAACAACTTACTATTCGATGGCGTAATGCGCCGACAATGTAACGGGGCTAAGCAGGATACCGACGACGCGAATTTTACCGTAAGGTAAAGTGGTAGGAGAGCATTTGAACTGCGCTGAAGATTGATCCGTGAGGACGATTGGAGCGGTTCGAAGAGATAATGTTGGCATGAGTAACCCGCTTATTTAGTGAGAAACTAGATCCCCGAAAATCCAAGGTTTCCGTAGCAATGGCAATCAACTACGGGTTAGGCGGCCCTAAGGCAATGGCGAAAGCCGCAGCTGATGGACAGCTGGTTAATATTCCAGCCCTTCCACTTTTTTCGATGGAGGGACGAAGTGCTGTATGCAGAGCGTCTTAATGGTTTGATGTCCTTTACTGAAGATAGCGTCATGGCAAATCCGGGCGTGTCGCGCAAGCGAATATCTGAGGAAAGAGGCGAATTGAGATTTTGTCTCAGTGAGTCTGCAAAGCGCGCTTCCGAGAAAAACTTCTAAGATTAGAAAAGTGGAATCCGTACCGGAAACCGACACAGGTGGATAGGGCGAGAAGCCCAAGGGGTACGAGTGAGTTCTCCTTAAGGAACTCGGCAAAACAGCAGCCGTAAGTTCGCGATAAGGCTTGCCTCCGCAAGGAGGCCGCAGCTAAAGAATCCCTGGCGACTGTTTATTAAAAACACAGCTCCCTGCGAACTCGTAAGAGGATGTATAGGGGGTGACGCCTGACCGATGCGAGAAGGTCAAGCTCGGAGATTTATTTCACCGCAAGGTGGGGTAAATTTACTGAGTTAAGCCCTCGTCAATGTCCGCGGTAACTATAACCGTGTTAAAGTAGCGCAATTCCTTTTCGGGTAAGTTCCGAAGTGCATGAATGGCGTAACGATCAGGGAACTGTCTCAAGGAGAAGCTCGGTGAAAATGCGATTCCAGTGAAGACGCTGGATACCTGCAGCTAGACAAAAAGACCCCAGGAGCTTTACTGCAGCTTGGTATTGGCTCCAGGATCTGAATACGTAGCGTAGTGGCGAGAGGTTGAAGCATGGGTTTTGGCCTGTGTGGACTCGACAATGAAACAGCCATTTTTCAGATTTTGGATTCTAACCTCGGAGGAAAAAACTACGGGGGACAGTGCCTGGTGGGCAGTTTTTCTGGGGCGGAATCCTCCTAAAGAGTAACGGAGGAACTTATTAAGGTCAGCTAGGGTCGGATGGAAATCGACCCGATTGTGTAAAGGCATAAGCTGGCTTGACTGCGAGACTCACAAGTCGAGCAGGTGCGAAAGCAGAACTTAGTGACCCGACGACATTTTGTAGAACAGTCGGAGACAATGGATAAAAGCTACCCTGGGGATAACAGGCTGGTGTTGCCCGAGCGTCCATAGCGACGGCAACGCTCGGCACCTCGATGTCGGCTCATCCTAGCGCGGGGCTGGAGAAGGTCCCAAGCGTGTGGCTGTTCGCCACTTAAAAGGATACGCGAGCTGGGTTTAAACCGTCGTGAGACAGGTTGGTCTTTATCTACTGCAGGCGTGTAATGTTTGAGGAAAGTCGACCCTAGTACGAGAGGACCGGGTTGAACGAGCCTCTGGTCTATGAGCTTTGGTACCAACTGAATTGCTCAGTAGCTATGCTCGGAAGGGATAAGTGCTGAAAGCATCTAAGCACGAAGCCTATTCCAAGATTAGACATAGGTCCCTGGGAGATGACCAGGTTGATAGGATCAAGGTGTAAGACGAGCAATCGTTTCAGCCAAAGATTACTAAAAGACCGTTAGAATAAGCCGGTCATTCAGGAGCGGATAATGATTTTCTGCACAGAATAATACAATTTGATTTTTCGTTAAGCGTTTGATATATTCACTTTGCTCGGTGTTAACCATAGATTGTCCCACCCGATCCCATTCCGAACTCGGAAGTGAAAGATCTATGGAGCGATGATAGTCTTTCGAGGCAAAAGTAGCTTTGCCGGGCATTTACCAAATAGCCGTCCCTAAAGGGCGGCTTTTTGATGTACAAATCTCCAAATTTCTACTGCGGCGCGAGATTATTTGCTCGGCGTACCCGCTTCGCTACAAGTACGCCGTCGCTCACAATCTCTCACCTCGCTACGAAATTTTGAGATTCGAAGAATTTGTTGCCTTTAAATAAGATTCAGCTATCGAAAAAAGAGGCCAAAGGTTATATAATCGGCATATAAATGAGGAGGGGATTGAAACAATTCCTGTTCGGGACGATATATCTTCTGATTATCGCCGGCATAGCGACCGGAGCTTATTTGCTCTTATTTAGGGCCAGACCGAGCTGCGACGACGGGATACTTAACCAGAACGAAGAAGCTATCGATTGTGGCGGAAAGTGTGATGCTTGCGAAGTGAAAGAGCTTGCAGTCGAACTTGTCAGCCAGCAGGTCATGGGCGTTCAGTCAATTAGAAAGGCGAGCATAATGCTTACTTTCAGGAACCCGAGTATCGATTATTGGGTGAACGATTTCACTTATAGGGCTGATCTCTACAATATTCTCGGGGCGAAGGTTTCTTCTTTCGAAGGAAGATCTTCGATACCGCCGAACGGCAGGAGGATAATTCCTATCGCCGGCATAGATATCGATCCTAGAGATGTCGGAACTGTCCAGGTTACCATTCTCGATTCACAATGGGTCGTGATAAGCGAATATTCTAATGTGCAGGTTGCTTCTTCGAACATAAAAGCGGCAGTAACTTCTTCCGAGAGGATAAAGGTTACCGGAACCATGTCTAATAATTCTCCCGATCTTATTTCCAAGTTCAGGGTAGGCGCGGTTGTATACGGAAAGGACGGCACTCCGAAGGCTATCTCACAGACAGTCATAGAAGATTTTCAAGGATTTTCAAAGCGTGATTTCGAGATATTTGCCGCTTTCGATAAGACAGAACTTATAGACATACAGAGAACTGAGATATTTACCGAAGTCTTGAAATGACCGCTAAAAATCTCAGACTAGACTTACCCCTACTCGGCGGAGTGGCTACTATCGCGGCAGCCAGCTTGCTTATGCTCGGCTCTTCTTCGCCTGATCTATTCATAAAGCAGCTCATCTTTCTGGGTCTTGGAACGATAATCGCTTTGATACTTTTTCTCGTAGATCTCAGGCCTCTTGTCGGCGCTAAGTGGGCGGTCGCGATGATATTTTTCGGTAGCTTATTGTCGCTTGTAGCCGTTCATCTTTTCGGCACCGAGGTTAACGGAAGCAAGAGTTGGCTTGGCATAGGAACCTTCGGATTGCAACCGTCAGAGCTCTCTAAGTTCGCTTTGATAACTATCCTTGCCGCCTTCTTCAGTAGGAGACATATAGGAATAAGGAGAATAGCAGTTATACTCGGTTCATTCGCTTATTTTGCGGCACTCGGAATACTTATCATTACGGAGCCTGATCTTGGATCAGCGTTGATCCTTTTCGGAATATGGTTCGGCTTTCTGCTTGTGGCGGGACTTCCTATCCGATATGTGGCTTTCGCGGCAGTGCTGTGCCTCGCTTTTGGAGGAGTGGCTTGGAATGTCGCGCTGAAGGACTATCAGAAAGACAGAATAATGGCGGTATTCAACCCTGAAGCTGATCCGCTCGGAGTAAACTACAATGTCATCCAATCGAAGAGCGCGATCGGATCGGCGGGAACATTCGGAAAAGGATTCGGGCAAGGCGCGCTTGTAAAACTTGGTTATTTGCCGGCCGCGCAGACAGACTTTGCCTTTTCTTCGTTTACGGAAGAGTGGGGCTTCGCTGGCGCAATGATTGTCCTTGCGGCTTTCGGTATCATAATATGGAGGATCGCTGTGATAGGTGTTCGAGCGGAGGGAAATTTCTATAAGCTCTTTTGTCTGGGATCGATGATATTTTTCGGATTACATTTTTTCGTCAATATCGGATCAGCACTAGGGCTGTTGCCGGTCATAGGTGTCGTTTTCCCATTCCTCAGTTCAGGGGGATCTAATCTCATAATATCGATGGCAATAATAGGAGTAATACAAAACATTGCAGTTAGAAATTCTTCTTAAGAAAACTATATATCTAGCTATATTTATCGTCTGTTCGGCTTTTGCCGTATCTTTCGGGTATAAAAAACTTCATAAGGAGCCGCTAGTCTATCCGGTCGTAAAGGTGACGATTCCGGAAGGATGGACACTCGCGCAGATAGATGAAGAGCTTTTTGAAAATAAGGTAACGGCCGAAAAGGGGATAATAAGCAGCTTCGATCCCGAGAAAATGTCTACGGAACACCCGATGCTTCAGGGGAAAAAAAGCCTTGAAGGGTTCATGTTTCCGGATACTTATGAGTTTTTTGAAGGATCTTCCAAAGAGGTCATAATCGACAAGTTCTTGGATAATTTCGATGCGAAAATAGGGCCGATAATAGGGGCAAAAACCAGTCCTTACGATATCTTGAAAATAGGCTCACTTATAGAAAAAGAGACTCCAGATGCAGGGAAAGACCGATTTTTGGTCTCAGGAATCATATATAAAAGGCTTAAAGAAGGGATGAGGCTACAACTCGATGCGACTCTTTGTTACGCAAAAACCGGCCGGGAGTGCGATAAGGTTTTTCCACAGGACAAGGAGATAAATTCTCCTTATAATACTTATAGGAGCTATGGTTTACCGCCGACTCCGATAAGCAATCCGGGGATTTCGGCTATAAAAGCGGCTACAGCACCAGAAGTCTCGGAATACTGGTATTACATATCTGACCCTGCCACGAAGCAGGCTATATTCGCTAAGACTCTTGACGAGCACGGTAGAAATATCGTTAAATATCTGAGATAAACGAACCTTTAACCCAACCCAGCTTTTGGAGGGTTTTTTATTGTCAAATGCCCAAACAAAAAGTCAAAGTGTTTTCGTCCCATCCGGGATCCTTCATCAAGGAGCCCGATCTCGTAGCAATACAGATTGACTCCTTTAACTGGTTTAAAGAGAAAGGTCTTAAAGAACTCCTCAAGGAAGTCTCTCCTATCTATGACTATTCTGGAAAGGAATTCGAGCTCAACTTCAAAGAATTCTATTTTGATGAGCCGAAATTCTCGATAGAAGAAGTTAAGGATAAGGCTTTGACTTATGAAGCTCCTCTCCGCATGACGGTAGAGCTTACTAACTTGGTTACGAAGAAGACGATCGATCAAGAGATCTATTTTGGCGATTTCCCCCTTATGACCAAGAGGGGTACTTTCATTATAAACGGAGTCGAGCGTGTCATTATCTCGCAGCTTGTCAGAAGCCCTGGTGTTTACTTTGTATCTGAGTCCGTAAGAGGCGATAGATACTTCGGCGCGAAGATCATCCCTAATAGGGGAGCTTGGCTTGAGTTCGTTACTGATACTGACGATTCGATTCAGGTAAAAATAGACCGTCATCGTAAGGTGCCGGTGACTTCGCTTTTTCGTGTATTCGGGATTAACGACGAAGAGGAACTGAAAAAGATCTTCTCTTCCGAAGATGAACTCCATTATATCGAGGCGACCATAAAGAAGGAGGCTGCAAAGACTCCAGGCGAATCGTATATGGAAATATACCGCCGCTTGAGGCCGGGTGATCTCGCTACTCCTGAAGCAGCTAAGTCTCTTATCGATTCCATGTTCAAGAGAGAGGACCGCTATGATCTTTCTGAGGTTGGAAGATATAAGATCAACCAGAGACTTGGCGTTAACGAGGGAGATTCCAGACTTCTTGAAAAAGAAGATGTCATCCGCATCGTCAAACAGATAATCGCGATGAATGTGGATACCCGTTCCATCGACGACGATATCGATCATTTGGGTAACAGGCGCGTACGCGCCGTAGGGGAACTTCTTCAGATGAGGATGAGGCTTGGTTTCAGCCGTATGAGAAGGATAGTGCAGGACAGGATGTCGACTCTCGACAAGCTGACTCTCACTCCTATGCAGCTCGTAAATGTAAGACCTCTTATCGCTACCGTCCGCGATTTCTTCGCGACGAGCTCAATGTCTCAGTTCATGGACCAAGTGAATCCTTTAACCGAACTTGAGCACAAGAGAAGAATCTCAGCGCTTGGTCCCGGCGGACTCACTAAGGAAAGAGCTGGAATGGAAGTGCGCGACGTTCATTCGTCCCACTACGGAAGACTCTGCCCGATTCAAACTCCTGAAGGACAGAACATCGGACTTATCAACTATCTTTCCATCTATGCGCGAACCAATAAGTTCGGCTTCATTGAGGCTCCTTATGTAAAGCTTGATAAGGGAAAGATCACTAAGGAAATAGTCTGGCTCGATGCCTTCGAAGAAGAGAAGCATAAGATCGCTCACTCTGGAGCTAAGATCGATTCGGAAAAGAACGTCCTTTCCGAGAAGATCATCGAAGCAAGATTTATGAGTAAGCCGACCAACATCTCTAGGGAAGAAGTCGACCTTATGGATATCGGACCCGCCGAGATACTCTCAGTCGGAGCAGCGCTCATCCCGTTCATTGAGAACGACGACGCGAAGCGCGCGCTCATGGGATCAAACATGCAGAAGCAGGCCGTTCCTTCCATCAAGCCGGAAATACCGCTCGTCGGAACCGGAATGGAACAGAAGGCTGCTTACGATTCGGGACACGTCATTATCGCTGAAGAAGACGGCGTCGTTTCCGCAGTCGATGCTTCTCACATAGTCGTCCTCGAAGAGGGCGGAAAGAAGCGTCATTACGGACTCGAGAAGTTCCGCATGACGAACCAGTACATAGCTTTCTCTTACAGGCCCACTGTCAAAGTCGGCGATAAGGTTAAAAAAGGCGAACCGATCGGAGATGGTCCTTCCATCAAGGATGCGACCCTCGCTCTCGGACAGAACCTCCTTTGCGCATTCGTTTCCTGGGAAGGAGCGAACTACGAAGACGCTATCATCATCTCGGAAAGAGTAGTCCAGCAGGATCGCTATACTTCCGTTCACATAGAAGATTTCACTTGCGACGTACGCGATACGAAGCTCGGTCCGGAGGTAACTACTCCTGATATTCCGAATGTTTCGGAAGACAAACTGAAAAACCTCGACGAAGAGGGAATCGTCCGCATAGGAGCTGAAGTCCTTGCCGGAGATATCCTTGTCGGAAAGATCTCCCCTAAAGGAGAAGCAGAACTTACTTCTGAAGAAAGACTCTTAAGAGCGATTTTCGGAGAAAAGGCCCGCGATGTTAAAGACACCTCGCTTACTGTTCCTCATGGAAAGAGCGGCCGCGTTGTCGGTGTTAGGATTTTTGACCGTGAGAAGGGCGACAAGCTCGAACCGGGAGTAATCAGAAGGATTCAGGTCCAGGTAGCTTCTCTCCGCAATATACAAGCAGGAGATAAGATGGCCGGACGCCACGGAAACAAAGGTGTCATCTCGATGATCAGGCCTGTCGAAGACATGCCGTTCCTCGAAGACGGAACACCAGTAGATATTATTCTTAACCCGCTCGGTGTCGCGAGCCGCATGAACCTCGGACAGATTCTTGAGACTCATCTCGGATGGGCGGCATATAAGCAGGATTTCATAGTCCACACGCCTGCTCTTTCTGGAGCTTCGGAAGAACAGATCCAGGCAGAACTTAAGAAAGCCGGATTACCGGAAGATGGAAAAGTAACTCTCTACGACGGAAGAAGCGGAGAAGCTTTCGATAGTAAGGTGACTGTCGGAAAGATTTACATGATCAAGCTGAACCATATGGTACTCGACAAGGTCCATATGCGTTCGATCGGTCCTTACAGCCTTATCACTCAGCAACCGCTTGGAGGAAAAGCTCAATTCGGCGGACAGAGATTCGGAGAAATGGAAGTGTGGGCTCTCGAAGGATACGGCGCGTCGCATGTCCTTCAGGAAATGCTCACCATCAAATCAGACGATGTCATGGGCAGATCGGCTGCCTATGAATCGATAGTAAGAGGGGAGAAGATCAAGCAACCGAACATTCCTGCCACTTTCAATGTTATGACGAGCGAACTTAAGGCTCTAGCTCTGAATGTGGAGTTGTGCGGAGGGGATGAAGATGAATGTGAAGAGTCAGCTGTTTCGTCGGACAACAAGGAGGAAACCAAAGAAGAATAAATATGGAGAACTTCGATTCGATAAGATTGAAGATCGCCTCTCCGGAGGAGATACTCAAGTGGTCATTCGGCGAGGTAACCAAGCCGGAAACCATCAACTACCGAACTCAGCGTCCAGAAAAAGACGGTCTTTTCTCTGAAAGGATATTCGGACCTACTAAGGACTACGAATGCTACTGCGGAAAGTATAAGAAGGTTCGTTATAAGGGAGTAAAGTGCGATAAATGCGGTGTCGAAGTCACCCGTGCATCAGTGAGACGCGAAAGGATGGGCCACATCAAACTGGCCACTCCTGTCGCTCACATCTGGTTTATGAGAAGCGTTCCTTCTAGGATCGGCTTGGCTTTGAATGTTCCTGTCTCGAAACTCGAGAAGGTTATTTACTATGCCGCTTTTATCGTCGTATCGATTGACGAGCCCGCAAGAAAGACCGCGATAGAAGAGATAGAGAGAGAACTCAAATCTCGCAAGAAGGTTGAGGACGATATGAAGGATGAGCTCGAGACTGCCGCCGAGACTCTTCGTCAGACTATTAAGGATCTCCGTCCTGGAATGATTCTTACTGAGACCGAGTACTACAATCTTTCTCGTCGTTTCGGCGATGTCTTTAAGGCGATGCCTGGAGCAGAGGGAGTACGCAAAGTGCTTGAGTCTGTTGATATCACTAAGGAAATAGAAGCGACCGAAAGAGAGCTTACGAAGACTGATGATGCGAACAGAAAACAGCATCTTTCGCGTAGGTTAAAATTCTTCACGGCGATGAAGAAGAGCGATATCCGTCCCGAGTGGATGGTTATGAATGTTCTTCCTATTCTTCCTCCTGATCTCCGCCCCATGGTGGCTCTTGATGGAGGCAGATATGCCACTTCCGACCTTAACGATCTTTACAGAAGAGTCATAAACAGGAATAACAGGCTTAAGAAGCTTCTTGAACTAAAGGCTCCCGATATCATCGTGGTGAATGAGAAGCGCATGCTCCAGGAAGCTGTAGATGCTCTTATCGACAACACTGCCCGTATGGGTCGTGCTCAGCTTACTTCGCGCAGGAGGCCTCTCAGGTCTCTCGCGGACATGCTTAAGGGAAAGCAGGGAAGATTCAGACAGAACCTTCTCGGAAAGCGCGTCGACTACTCTGGAAGATCCGTCATCGTTGTCGGACCTAAGCTTCAGTATGACGAGTGCGGCTTGCCTAAGAAGATGGCGCTCGAACTCTTTAAACCTTTCGTTATCGGCAAGATCCTTGAAAGAGGATTGGCTCATAACATTAAGAATGCCAACAGGCTGATAGAATCCGGACCGGCTGAGGTCTGGGAGATACTCGAAGAGGTTATCGCTAACCGCTATGTACTTTTAAACAGAGCTCCTACCCTTCACAGGCTCGGTATTCAGGCTTTCAAGCCTAGGCTTATCGAAGACCTTACCATCCAGATTCCACCGCTCGTCTGTTCCGGCTTCAACGCCGACTTCGACGGTGACCAGATGGCGGTCCATCTTCCTCTTACTGATGAAGCTCAAGCGGAAGCGGGAAGCCTCATGCTTTCGAGCCATAATATCTTGAAGCCTGCTTCCGGAAGCCCAGTACCTGGACCGTGGAACGATATCGCTCTTGGATCTTTCTATTTGACTGAAGAAGAAGAAGACGCAAAGGGTGCGGGAAAGATCTTTTCGAGCGAACAGGAAGCATTGCTTGCTTATGATTTCCACGACACCGATCTTCGTGCTCCTATCTTTATCGGAAAGGACAAGAAGACTACTGTCGGAAGAATAATCTATAATAGAGCTTTGCCTTCTGATTTCCCTGAAGTCGATTATGTCGTCAATAAGAAGGCACTTAATCAGCTTTTCGCGAAGATCATCGAAATGTACGGATTCGAGAGAACGAACGATATCTTGGATAAGATATCTCAGCTCGGATTCCAATACGCCATGAAATCGGGAATCACTTGGAGTGCCGGAGACCTTAAGGTCCCTACCGACAAGAAGCGTATTCTCGAAGAATCTCATGCAAAGGTTGCCGAGATCGAAGATCAGTATCAGGAAGGACTTCTTACTTATGATGAGAGAAAGGCTCGCGTCATCGAGATCTGGAACAAGGCAAAGAGCGAGGTAGAAACTCTCGTATCTTCCACCTTCGACAGAAAGAATCCTGTCTATAAGATAATCGCCTCCGGAGCTCGCGGAAGCTGGGAACAAATAAACCAGATGATGGGTATGAGAGGGCTCGTTAAGAATCCTCAAGGAGAAACCATCGATCTCCCGGTTACTTCTTCTTATAAGGAAGGATTCACTCCTCTCCAGTACTTCAATTCCGTTCACGGAAACAGAAAGGGACTCGTCGATACGGCTCTTAAGACGGCAGAAGCCGGATACCTTACGAGGCGTATGATCGATGTTGCTCAGGATGTCATCGTGAGAGAAGAAGATTGTCATACTAAGGATGGAATCGAGATAAAGAGAGAGGATGGCCTTGAATATGGACACAAGTTCGCTGATAGGCTTTTCTCGAGAGTTATTGCGGAAGATGTAAAGGATGGCACTCGCGTTATCGCGAAGGCCGGAGACTCGATAAACGCCAATCTCGCTAATGAGATCGAAGAAACAAAGTCGGTCGCCTCGGTCAAAATCTATTCGCCTTTTACCTGTAAGACTCTCTATGGCGTCTGCGCCAAGTGTTACGGACTTGATCTTGGAAATAACGAACCGATCAAGACCGGAGAAGCTGTCGGAATCGTGGCGGCCCAGTCAATCGGAGAACCAGGAACGCAGCTTACTCTTAGAACCACTCACTCAGGAGGTGCCGCGAGAGCGGACATCACTTCTGGTCTTCCTCGCGTAGAAGAACTTTTCGAAGTCCGTTCTCCGAAAGGAAAAGCGGTACTTGTCGAGTTTGATGCGGTCGTTGATTCGATTGAAGACAAGCCGAACGGCAAGATCGTAAGATTGAAGGCGCTCGGAACGAAATCAAAAAAGGATCGTACTGCCGAATTCCTCTTCCCGAGAAACATTTTCTTGAATGTCGAAACGGGACAGACGGTAAGCAGGGGAGATTCTCTCTGCGAAGGAAGCTACGACCTTAGAGAACTTTATGCCCTTAGGGGTAAGGAAGCTGTTTACAAATACATCATCAAGGAAGTCCAGAGAATCTATATCTCTGAAGGAGCCGGAATCTGTAATAAGCACATCGAGACGATCATCAGACAGATGTTCGGAAGAGTGCGCGTAACTAGCGCCGGAGACAGCGAGTTCGTTGCCGGAGAAGTCATGGATAAGTCCAGATTCTTCGAGACGAACAGAAAACTAAAGAAAGACGGAAAGGAGCCCGCGAGAGCTGAAGAGCTTCTCCTCGGAATCACCAAGTCTGCTCTTACTTCAGAAGGATTCCTCTCTGCTGCATCCTTTCAGGAAACGGCAAGAGTGCTTGTTACCGCAGCGAGCGAGGGTAAGGTAGACGGACTCCGTGGCCTTAAGGAAAACGTCATCATAGGAAGACTTCTTCCTATCGGAACGACCTTTAGGAACGAGTTTGATAGTGTTTTCCTTGATGAATCGGAAGATGACGATGTCGCCATCATGACGGAAAGCAAGGAAAAACAGCCGAAAGAACAAAAGTCGAAATTGACAGAAGAATAGCTGTTTGATAGTTTCAGTCATAATGCTTGAAGAGGGTAAAAAACAATACGAAATAGCTTTTTTGGCAAGAACTGAAGACGGTAAGAATATCGTCTCCAAGGAAATCGCCAAGATCGGCGCCGAGGTAACCCTCGAGGGACGATTTGCGGAAACGAGATTGCAGTACCCGATCAAGAAACAGACGGTAGCCTATTTCGGCTTCTACGATTTCATCGCAGAGACTGGAACGATTGCCGCCCTTGATCAGGTTCTTAAATTCGACGAATCCATATTGCGTTTCCTCATAGTTACCCCTCCGCCCAGAAAGCCAGTGAAGGCGAGGATCGATGCTAGGGATATATCTTCGGACAATAATCAGGAAATTCCTGTCGAAGAAAAGGCCGAAGCAACTGATAAAGCCTAAAGATGAATCTAAATAAGGTCTACATAATAGGAAGAGTCACCGCCCAACCGGAAGTGAGAACCACTCCGATGGGCGATAGAGTCACTACTTTTTCCATTGCCACTAACAGGACTTGGAATGATAAGTCTGGCAGCAAGAAAGAGTCCACCGAATTCCATAACATAGTCCTTTGGGGAAAACAGGCTGACGTCGCGGGACAGTTTCTTGCGAAGGGGTCTCTTGTCATGATCGAAGGAAGGCTTCAAACCAGGAAATGGCAAGGAAAGGATGGAGTTACCCGCTACATCACCGAGATAATCGGAGAACGGATACAGCTCGGTCCTAGAGCTGCCAACAGCGGAGTAAAGAGAGATGAGCTGGCTGCGGATAATTACAATGGTTCCGAAGACGAAGTTCATCCTTCTAACGAAGTTCCAGTAATAGAACTCGAAGAGGATGGGGAAATAAAACCTGAAGATCTGCCTTTCTAAGACCTTATAACGAAGATATAAATGAAGAAGATAATCGAAAAACAGTGTTTTTTCTGCTCGCAGAATCTCACTGACATAGACTTCAAGGACGTCGAGATGATTCGCCGGTTCGTTTCCGGACAGGCTAAGATCGTCGATCCTAAACACACCGGCACTTGCGCCAGGCATCAGAGAAAGCTTGCGGAAGCCGTAAAGCGTGCGAGATTCCTCGCTTTATTGCCGTACGTCAGAAGATAATAGATATATGCTCTCTATAGAGAGGAATTTAACGGAGGCTATCGTAGCCTTCGGGCAGCAGGCGGTCATACTAAGGCCGCTTTTTGCGTTATTCGGAGATATTGCAGGCTATATCATGATCGTTATTTTCATTGTCGCTGTCGCAAAGATAACGAGCTTCAAGGCGAAGAGCTATTATTTCATGCTTGCGGTTCTTTCCGCGATCATCTCGAGAGGGATAATCACGGAAACCATAAACTTCCTTATGCCGGTCGAAAGGCCGTTCAAGGTTTTCGGTATTGAATCTATGCATCTTGCCGATTCGGGATTTCCTTCCGGACATATGGCTCTCTTCGTGCCTATCGCCCTGACTATCTTTTCTTTCGATAAAAAGCTTGGTCAGTTCATGATAGGAGGAGTAGTGCTTATGGGGATATCGAGGATACTACTTGGGTATCATTTCCCAAGCGATATTTTGGGAGGAATAGTAGTTGGCCTCATAGGTTTCTTTGCGGCGAAGGCGATATTGCCGAAGAAATTGTCTTAATAAGGAAATATTTTTGTGGAAAGAGCGGCGTTTTCAGCGCCGCTCTTTTAAGGTAAAATTAATGTCATGAGTCAAAGTGATAAATTGGATAAGTATTCAGTACCGATAGCGATATTGATAGCTGGAGTTCTCATAGCCGGCGCAGTTATTTTCACCGGATATAAGGATTCTTCTAAAGGAAATAATCAGGGAATTATTCCGACAGGAGAAGAACAGCCGATAAGCGACGCCTATAAGAACATAAAGGCGGTCTCGAACGAAGATCATATCTCAGGAGATAAGAACGCAAAGATAAAGATCGTGACTTTCTCCGATATGGAGTGTCCTTATTGCATAAATTTCGAAGGAACCATGAAGCAGGTTCTTTCTGAATATGAAGGAAAGGTATCTTGGGTATACAGACACAATCCACTCGACTTCCATCAGAACGCCATGCCCGCCGCTCTCGCGTCGGAATGCGTAGCTGAGAAGGGAGGTGAAGCCAAGTTCTGGGAATTTATGACTAAGGTTACTTCTTCTCTTGATGGAAAGACTGAAGTTAATCTTTCTGTTTCTGATATCGCTGCCGAGATCGGTGTCGATAAGACTTTCGTGGAGGAGTGCGTCAATGATAAGAAATATGCTTCTCTTATTTCCGATCATATGGAAGATGCATTTGCTTCCGGATTGGAAGGAACTCCTTATAGCGTGATAATAGTTGACGGCACTCCCGTCAGCTCGATAAACGGAGCTTATCCTTTTAGCGAGGTTAAGCGCATGATAGACGATAATCTCTAATCGTTTCTCATAACAGATGAGTCAAATAAACCGCACCGAAGGGTGCGGTTTTTGATGGGGGAGAGACTTAAAAGGATAAACATTACCAACTTGTCCGGCCGGACACATTGGTAACGTTTGATATGAAAATTATTCAACGTTCGATCTGGCCGGCACATAAAAAGAGCTATCCGATGGATAGCTCGGCCAGACGCTTCGCTATCGAACTAGTTATGTTATATCAGAGACCAAAGGTCTCTAACTAATTATTGTAGCCCCACAGCCTCTGCCTTTACGGACTACGTTAAAACGCAGTCTTCGGCAGAGTCTTAGGGACTCAGGTTTTGTCGTTTAAAAAGAGGAACACCGAAGTGTCCCTTTTTTTAAAACAAAAGCCATCGTGCCGCCGGCCAGAATCGAACTGGCACAGGTTTCCCTACACGATTTTGAGTCGTGCGCGTCTACCAATTCCGCCACGGCGGCATATCAATAAAACAAGGATATTTTATATGCTTTCGACAGCCTAATCAATCCCGTTTGAATGAGGGTAACACTATGTAATATCATTACCTGTATAAACCTGACATGACCCGAGTAATTGCCGTATGTAACCAGAAAGGAGGAGTCGGAAAGACGACCACATCAGTCAACCTGGGAGCATATCTCGCCCAATCGGGAAAGAAAGTCCTCCTTATAGACCTTGACCCTCAAGCAAACGCAAGCTCCGCTATGGGGCATGTTTTAGACCAAAGAGGGGACATTTATCATGGTATGTTCGGTCAGACTCGGCCTTTCGATACGATAAGGGCGTCGCAGGTGTCTGATTACCACTATATTCCCTCTGGACCGCATCTTGCCGGAGCAATGGTAGAGCTCGTTAATGCCGAGGGTAGGGAATTCTATCTCCGTACTTTTCTCGATAATGTGAAGGAGTTCTATGATTATGTGATCATCGATCTTCCGCCGTCTCTCAGTCTTCTTACCATCAATGGATTACTTGCCGCAGACGAGGTGATAATTCCCGTTCAGGCCGAGTACTATTCTCTCGAAGGACTCAGTCAACTCCTTACGACCATAAATCTCATCAGAGAAAATATGGGTCATGATTTACATGTCGCTGGGGCGGTGATAACGATGTTCGACAGATGGGAACAGCTGTCTCAGGAAGTGGCACGAAACCTGAGGACTAATTTTCCATACGGAGTGTATAATACTGAAATACCGAGATCGGTTCATCTTGCCGAAGCACCGAGTTTTAATCAGCCGATATGCATATACGCGCCGACTTCCGCCGGAGCGATCGCTTATCAGGCCTTAGCCTTAGAAGTGATTAGTCAGGAAGTTCAAGCCGATAATGTTAGCGGCACCCAATATCAAGCCATCTGATAAATAAAACCTATGTTAGGCAAAGGATTGGAATCTCTCATACCTAAGAAACCAGAAGAAGGTCAGCCTTCTGCTTATTCCGGTCTTTCCGCGGAGCAGCCGGTCATCCGCCAGAACTATTATGCTGAGAAGCCGGTCGCGCAGACGGGGTATGGATTCATAAATCCAGTAGCTGAACAGAGCGTTCCGAGCCAGCCTGTTATTCCTGCCTCTTTCGTTCCGGCTTCACAGAATACCGGATATGGTTTTATTAACCCCAACGCTCAGCCTGCTGTTGTTCCGACATACGCAGTACCTCAGACTGATCCGGAACCGGTGCAACCGTCTTATGGACATGCGGCAAAGACATATGACAATGATGATGTAATAGGAGCGGATTTCTCTTATCAAGTGCCGATAGAAAAACCGGTCGAGATGCCGGTTGCTACATCGGACTATTATCATCATCCGGCACAGTCTCAGATCACGGAAAATATAAACCCTGCTATCCCTATTATCGTTGCCGCTCCTATTCATACCGAAGAAAAGCCAATTGAGCCATATAAAGAGACTCAGCCTATCGCTCATAACGAGTATTTGGCTGAAGAGCTTGATTATTCGAGAAGGCAAGATGCCGTTTTCCAGATAGAGGTAGAAAAGATATTCCCGAATCCGCATCAGCCAAGAAAATATTTCGATGATGCGGCTCTAAGCGATCTTGCCAATTCGATAAGAGAGTTCGGAATCATTCAACCTCTTGTCGTAACGAAAGTATTCAAAGAAACCGATACTGGAACGGAGGTCATCTATCAACTGATCGCGGGAGAAAGAAGACTAATGGCCGCGAAGCGGGTGGGGCTGCTTACCGTACCGGTTGTAATAAAGCAGGTATCGATGGATCGTGAGCGTCTTGAGCTTGCGATAATCGAGAACATCCAGCGTGAAAACCTTAACCCACTAGAAGCAGGAAGAAGCTACGCGAGGCTGCAGGACGAGTTCGGACTTACTCAGCGAGAGATAGCAATCAGAATGGGAAAGAGCCGTGAGACTGTGGCAAACACGCTCCGACTCCTTAATCTTCCGACAGAGATACAACAAGCGCTTGAAGAAGGAAAGATAAACGAGAGCCATGCGAGATTACTTCTCCAGATAGATGACATTCCGAGACAGAAGGAGATGTTCAACTCCATACTTCACTTCAAACCTTCCGTAAGGGAGTTGAAAGCGAAGATAAGAAGTGAAAAGGCGGGAATGCAGGGTAATTATGGTTCTTATGCAAATCCCGCGCTCCAATCGCTGCAATCAAGACTGGAAGAGGTGCTCGGAACAAAAGTCTCGATCAACGACGAAGGGAGCAAGGGAAAGATAACGATCAATTATTATTCTCCTGAAGAACTTAACGGATTAATCGAAAGGCTTTCAGGAAAGGATCAATATTAGGATCAAAAAAATCGCGGATGGATTATTCCGCGGGTTTTTAGTATCAGACGAACTTATATTCGATCTCTTTTATCTCTTTTATCTCTTTTATCTTAAGGATCAGCTTATGAGTCTTCGCTTCGTCAGAGAGATCGCATTCGATTTTTATAACATGGAAGTGTCCGCGGGAATCGAGATTTGTGTTTATACCGATGATTCCGATATGGGATCTCGATACTATACCTGAGATGTCTTTAATGAGGCCGATCCTGTTGTCGGCAAGGATGCGGAGCTCTATATGTTTCGGCTTTACCGTAAACGCGAGACCGGGGCGGTTGCTGACCGCTTTCCTGATATGGTCTCTCGCGTGAGAGGTCTTAACGAATTCGAGCCATGAAGCCGAAGGCTTCTTTCCTCTCTGAGAGATTATCTCTACAACATCGCTTGATTTCAGTTCATGGTCGAGGGGAACGATTTGACCGTTCACTCTCGCGCCGACGCACTGGTTTCCGACAGCGGAGTGAATGTGATAGGCGAAGTCGACGGGAGTCGCTCCTACAGGAAGGTCTATGACTTCTCCTTTAGGAGTGACAGCAAAGATGCGATCCTTAAAGAAATCTATCTTCATAGACTCGATCATGTTTTCCGAAGATTCTCTTTCCGATTGCCAGCTGCGAAGTCTCTTTACCCATTCGATCTCTTTTTCCTTGGCAATAGAAACCTTGCGTTCGGTATAGTCCTTGCTGCCTTTCTTTTCTTCGTATGCCCAATGAGCGGCGATTCCGTTTTCCGCTTCTTCGTGCATCGCGAGAGTCCTTATCTGAAATTCTACAGGCTTCTGCCCGATGCCGATAACAACGGTGTGTAAGCTCTTATAGCCGTTCGGCTTAGGAGTAGCAATATAGTCCTTTATCCTTCCCGGGAGGGGAGGCCAGATATTATGGATGATGCCAAGCGCGGCATAGCAGTCGGAAACGCTATCGACGATGATACGAAAAGCAACGAGATCATAAACTTTCTCGATATCCATATCGTATCTCAGGAGCTTCTTATAGAGGCTTGAGTATCTCTTTGCGCGGAAATCTACTTTAAGAGGAGTGATATGTGCGTCGCTTAGCGCTTTGATCACTATCGGTTTCAAGCGAGTGAGATATTTTTCGCGATCCGTATAGCGGACACGGACATTCTTCATAAGCCATTCGTAAGCTTCGGGATTGATGTAGGGGAAAGCGAGATCTTCAAGCTCGCCACTAAGACGCTGCATACCGAGGCGATAGGCGATAGGCGCATAGATCTCATAGGTCTCTTCAGCGATACGCTTTTGTTTCTCTTTAGGGAGAAACTTTAGGGTCTGCATGTTGTGATAGCGATCAGAGAGCTTCACGATCAGGACCCGGATATCTTCGCTCGAGGCGAGGATAAGTTTTTTGATGTTCTCTTTTTGGCTTTCTATGCCACGGTATTTTATCTTTCCGAGCTTAGTCACGCCGTCGACGATAAATCGGACAGAGGGACCGAACGAGGCTTCGATCGAATCGAAATCGATCTCGGTATCTTCGGCGACATCATGAAGGAGTCCGGCGGCTATGGTTTCCGGATCCATCTTCCAATCGAGGAGGTGATTGGCAGTTTTCTTAGAGTGTTCAAAATACGGCTCTCCGGAAGCGCGGCGCTGGCCCTTGTGGGCATTATCGGCAAAGGCATAAGCCCTACCAATCAGGGAATCAGGCTCTTTCAGAGCTATCTCCTTGACATCCATGGCTTAGTGTACCGCTTTAGGCCTATTCCTTTCAAATTTGACTGAATGTTATTTTCGGGTTTATTTTGCAAGTTGCTTCTTTTAATAAATAAATAAGGAGGATTTTTTATGGAACGAATACCGGTTATGGTAAACGGACTTCCTGGGAAAATGGCCACCGCCGCGGCGATAGCTGTCATAAATAACGAAAGAACATTTCTGATTCCTTATTCTCTTACAGGAGAAGAATATAAAGGACAAAAAGCTGAGATACAGGATAATAATATATTTCTCATAGCTCCGGACGAGATAATCCTTTTTGGAGAAGTCAAAGAGATGTTCCCTGATATGGTTATCACGGATTTCACTACTCCAGATGCGGCCCTCGAGAACGCGATGATGTATCTTGCGAATGGCATACCGTTCCTCATAGGAACGACAGGGTGGGATACGAAAGAAGTAATAATGAAAGTGGAACTCGGTTCCGTTCCGGCTGTCATCGCGCCTAACTTGGCTTTCGAGGTGATCGCGATCATGGAAGCTTTCCAATATATCGCGGAGAGATTTCCGGGACTGATGTCTTCTTATTCACTTACGGTGACTGAAAGCCATCAGAGCAATAAAAGAGATGTTTCCGGAACGGCCAAGAAAGCGATAAAAGAGCTTTCGCCACTCGGACACGAAGAGAAAGGAATAATTTCCATAAGAGACAGAGACGCGCAGGTAGAGATGGGAATACCCGAAGAACACATTTCGGGGCATGCTTATCACACTTATGCTTTCACAAGCGATAAGACGAATACGGATATATCGATAATCCATAATGTGAGAGGCAGATCGATATATGCCGAAGGAGCAGTGAAAGCGGCGATCTTTCTCGAAGGAAAGAGAGGGATCGGCAAGGTATTCACCGGCGTCGACGTGATGGAAGAGAGATAAATCAAAACCGCGCGTTTAAGCGCGGTTTTTTCTTATTCTGAAACCTCTTTTTTTTCTTCTGGCTTTTCTTCCGTTCCCGGTTTCGTCCAGCTTGCAAAATCACAGGTAGGGTATCTTTCACAACCGAAAAATCCTTTCCCTCTTCTTGTCCTCTTTAAGATTATCTTTCCCTCATTACATTTCGGACAGATCATGTCTTCTCCTTTTTCGTCCTTGATATAGATCCTCTCAATGGCGATCTTCTTCGTGTTTTTACATTCTGGATATCCGGAGCAGGCGATGAAGCGGCCGAAGCGGCTTCTCTTTATGACCATCGACTTTCCACATTTATCGCAGATCTCGTCGGTCGGTTCTTCGTTTTTCTCTTTCACGACCGATTCGTATTTCTCGGCCAGCTTTTTGGCGAACGGATTATAAAAATCTCCGATGACTTTACGCCAATCCATTTCTCCTTCCGCTACATCGTCGAGATCTTTTTCCATCTTGGCGGTGAAGGCGATATCGACTATCTCGGGGAAGTGCTCGACGAGGATCTTATCTACTGATTCGCCGATTTCGGTCGGAATGAATCTTCTCGCGTCGTCTTTCTTAACATATCCTCTTGCTTGGATCACAGAGATTATCGGCGCGTATGTTGAAGGACGACCGACACCGTTCTCCTCAAGCGTCTTGATAAGGCTTGCTTCGTTGTATCTCGGAGGCGGTTCGGTCTTATGATCATCTCTTGCGATAGAGATAAGGGAAAGTAATTCGCCACCCATGATATCAGGTGCTTCTTTTTCTTCGAACTTAGCCGGCCATATTTTCAGATAGCCGTCGAACTTAAGGCGGCTTCCGCCTGAAGATAGCTCATATGACCTATTCCCTTTCCCCAAAATGACCGCTCTTGAGGCTCCAAAGACAGCAGAGGGAAGTTGGGAAGCTATAAAACGTTTCCAGACTATATCGTAGAGTTTTTTATGGCGCTCTTCTAAGGGGATTGATTCGGCGAGAACTGAAGGATTTGTTGGGCGGATAGCTTCATGAGCTTCCTGTGCCGACTTCGATTTAGTCTTAAAAAAGCGCGGGCAATCGACGGCATATTCTTTTCCGAGATTCTCGTTTATCCAAATACCGGCTGCGGCAACCGATTCTTTCGAAAGGTTTACCGAATCAGTCCTCATGTAGGTTATGAATCCTTTCTCATAAAGCTCCTGCGCGACCATCATGGTCTGCTTGGCAGAGAAGCGGAATCTCTTAGAACACTCCTGTTGAAGGGTGCTTGTCGTGAACGGGGGATTCGGTGCGCGTCTTACCTCTCTTTCTTCGATCGAAGAAACGGAGAAGGAAGCAGACTTCAAATCGGTGATCGCGAGATCAGCCTCGTCCGCGGACATTATTCCCGGCTTGCCGATATTTTTACCTTCGATCTTTGTAAGGGAAGCTGAAAAAGGTTTTTTCTTTTTTCCTTCAAGGTCGGCAGAGATTGTAAAATAGTCTTCGGAGATGAAACTTCTTATTTCTTCTTCTCTCGAAACGATAAGACGAACGGCAGCGGATTGAACCCTTCCGGCAGAAAGCCCGCTCATTACCTTCTTCCAAAGGAAAGGAGAGAGTTTATAGCCGACGAGTCTGTCGAGAATCCTTCTCGCAGTCTGAGCATCGACGAGTCTCATATCTATGGTACGCGGATTCTTCAATGCCTCTTTGATGGCTGACTCGGTGATTTCGTGGAAGACGATCCTTTCGGCCGTCTTTTCATCAACAGAAAGAGCCTTAGCAAGGTGCCAGGCGATAGCTTCTCCTTCGCGGTCCTCGTCAGTTGCGAGAATAACGCTCTCAGCAGAAGCGGCAGCTTTCTTTAATTCGGTAACCCTTTTCTTGCTTTTTAACGGGATTATATATTGAGGCTCGAAGTCATGCTCGAGATCGATGCCGAGCTTCGATTTAGGAAGATCGCGTATATGACCGAAAGAGGACTCCACTTGGAATCCTTTGCCTATGAACTTTGATATTGTTTTCGCCTTGGTAGGAGACTCGACGATCACGAGTACTCCTTTGCCTGCGGCTTTCTTTTTAGCCGTCATGTTAGTGTCTTAATAAAAGATAACCCTCAGGAGTGTCTTCCGCCAAGCCGAGCAAAGAAAGCTCGGACAAGATTCTCATCGTTTCTCGGGGTTCGAGGTCGGTCAACTCTGATATCTTATCGATAAAGAGAGGGTTGCTGGATGATAGTAATGCCTTTATCACTAATTCGGAATCTTTATCAAGGGGAAGGCTATTTTCTTTTCGTTCTGCCTTCTTTAGTCCCAAGTCTTCGATTATGTCACCGATCGAGGACACTAACCTTGCCCCGTCTCTAATCAGCAGATGGGAACCTCTGAAATTAGGATTATCGAAAGATCCGGATAAGACAAGAACATCTCTGCCAAATTCGGCGGCACAGCCAGCGGTGCGGATTGAGCCGGACTTCTCGGGTGCTTCGATCACGATGGTCGCAAAGGAGAGTCCGGCAACGATTCTGTTCCTTTCGAGGAAGCGATGTTTCATAGGGCGTTCGCCTTTTTCGTATTCGGAGATGATCGATCCGCCTTTTTCGATGATCTTTTCCGCCAAATTTCTATTCGATGAGGGATATATGATATCGGTACCACAGGCGAGAACTGCGACTGCCTTTCCGTTTGCTGAAAGACATCCTTCATGAGCGGCGGCATCTATACCGAGAGCCAGACCGCTTATGATGGGGATGCCGATAAGAGCGAGCTCTCTTCCTAGATCGCGCGCGAACAAAAGGCTTTTAGATGAAGGGTTTCTCGTGCCGACGATAGCTACTCCGGAAAAGTTTTTGTCGAGCATTGCGCCTCTTATGGAAAAATTCTTAAGAGGCGGAGAAATTTCCTTAAGGAGGTCCGGAAAGGAATCCATTATGTTATTATAGAATTAAATAAAAGCGAGATGGATCAGTTTCAGAAAAAACTGCTTAGAGAATTCGGAATAACCGCTTTATTTCTTGGAATATTGGCGGTAACCCTCGCTCTGATAGCGGGGGATATTTCGAAACTCGAAAAGCAGATCACTACGATAAAAGGAGATTATTCCGCGAGGACCCAAGCCCTCACTAATCTGAACGGACTGAAATTGGATGCTAAGAAAGCTTTGGGAGGATTAAGTTTCCTTCAGAACACGCTTCCTTATAAGGA
This sequence comes from uncultured Candidatus Saccharibacteria bacterium, assembly GCA_964601595.1. Classification (GTDB taxonomy): domain Bacteria; phylum Patescibacteriota; class Minisyncoccia; order UBA6257; family Colwellbacteraceae; genus CAZRNY01. The sequence continues at coordinate 45,913 of CAZRNY010000002.1, forward strand.
AGGTTTGTTTATCTTTTCGGAAGATATGTCGAGGATAGCGAGAGAAAAGAGCCTCGCGCCTTCATTTATATTCGGCACGGAGACTCCGGGAAGCGATTCCATTCCGGGAAGAATCATGTTCACAATGACCGTTTCTGGAGATCAGGGGAAAATATTGGAATTTATAAGAGCTATGGAATCGAGCAGATACTTTACTAGGATCCAAGGAGTAGAGCTTGTTTCTCAGGGAGTAAATACCGTTGACTATCAAGGGATAATAACCGGAGAAGTATTTTTTAGATCAAAATGAAGATAAAAAAAGGAAAGGTTAAGACGGAGACTATTCTCCTCGTAGCGAGCGTCTTCTTAGCACTCTCGCTCATAGTCGTATCAGCTCTCCTGATGAGCTTCTTGGGAAAGAAACTCCAGGGCGCTTCCGAAACAGAAGAGGTCGCGGAAGATGCGTCCGTTAAGTTTGATATAAAAGGATACGAAGCGCTTGGTATAGGAGAAGGGATATAGAGCGTTTTTGGTGTTGCCTTTTTTTAGACGAAAGTTTAATATAACCCCGTTATTCAAGGGCGATTAGCTCAGATGGTTAGAGCGTTACATTGACATTGTAAAGGTCACTGGTTCGAGTCCAGTATCGCCCACAATTAAAACCTTTGAATCGCTACTGCGACAGGTGAATATTCACTCGGAGTATCACTCCGCTTGATATACACCTTCGCTCATATTCACCTCGTCTCGCTACGCGATTCAGAGGTTTTTAAAAAACTGGAATCGAACATTAAAGGGGGTCTAATAAAAAATGTCTCTTGCGAGACATTTTCTTACTGTGGGCGTATCTAGGGACCTCTGTCTTATAGTTGGCAGCGAGGGAGATGTGCGAATAATTCTGTGGGCGTACCAGGGATCGAACCTGGGACCTCTGTCTTATCAGGACAGCGTTCTACCACTGAACTATGCGCCCGTCTGATATTCACATATCGCCCGAGCGAACCAACTATATTTATCTAATAAATAGCAGGACAGCGTTCTACCACTGAACTATGCGCCCCTTCACGATACGGAGAAAATAATATATTCTTTCGCTTTCTTTTTCAACAGTCTGGAAATAGATATAGAATGACCCTGATGGAAGAACCAAAGATAATATATGAAGGCTCGGATTTCGTTGTAGTAGCCAAACCGGCCGGAATGACGGTTCATCCCACCAAGGTGGCAAAGAGGCATGACAGAGGCGAGGTCTATCTGACGGATTGGCTCATTTCTAAATATCCAGAGATAGCTTCTGTGGGGGATGATCCGGAAGAAAGACCGGGGATAGTTCATCGACTCGATAAGGACACCTCGGGTGTGATTATAGTGGCGAGGAATCAGCTCTATTTCGAGTATCTTAAGGCTCTATTCAAGGAAAAGACGATAGAGAAAAAATATATAGCGCTTGTTTATGGAGATGTGAAAGAGGATGAAGGAACGATAGATAAGCCGATAGGCATTAAGCCGGGAACGATCAAAAGGACGGTAAACGGAGGGAAGATGCCTAAGGAAGCGATTACCGATTACAAGGTGCTTAAGAGATACGACGAATATACCCTCATCGAGGCAGTGCCGCGGACGGGTCGAACTCACCAGATAAGAGTCCATCTGGCCTCGATCGGCAACCCGATAGTGGGAGACTCGGTATATGGCGGAAAAAGGCAGAAAAAGTCCAAATTTAAGCTTGAAAGGCAGTTCTTGCATGCCAGATCCATATCTTTCGAAACTAAGCCCGGACATGCTGTAGAATTCGAGGCGCCGATGCCCGAAGATTTGACAAAGGCCCTTAAATCAATGTAAATTTCCTGCGTGATAGACCAGGAGATAATAAAGAATATCAGGTCCGGATCTCGCGTTAAGGTCTATGAAAGGATCAAGGAAGGCGAGAAAGAGCGTATCAGCGCTTTTGAGGGTATTGTCATCGCGCGCAAGCACGGATCGGAGAAGGGAGCTACCTTTATCGTTCGCGGAAAGCTCGGCGAATACGGTTTAGAAAAGACTTATCCCATACATTCTCCGCTTATCCATAAGATCGAAATACTCGGTTCTAAGGATAAAGTATCCCGCTCGAAGCTCTACTATATAAGAGAGCTGCCAGCGAAGAGAATCAAAGAAAAACTCGGATAGATATTTTAAAAGAACCCTGTTGGGTTCTTTTAAAATATATAGGGTCTTTAAATCTTTATTGTGGCAAATGATTGCTCGTTCGGCGTACCCGCTCCGATGCAATATACCTTCGTTCGCTTTCGCCTCGTCTCGCTACGGGATTAGAAGGCTTGAGAGTAACCACTTGCCTTGCCATAAGATTCAGAGCCTAAAGAGGGGAACCTTATCTTAGTCAGGCTACTCTTGAAGAAAAGCGGGGGATAGGATATATTTTTTTTGCGCGCGGGTGGCGAAATTGGTAGACGCACTACCTTGAGGTGGTAGCGCCCGCAAGGGCTTGGAGGTTCGAGTCCTCTCTCGCGCACTAGGTATAAAAAAGGAGTCCAAAGGACTCCTTTTTTATACCTAATATGTTGGAAGAGGACTCGAACACCGGACTGATGATTTTCCAGCAGGAAAATCGAGGGAGGGGAGCCTGAGGCCGAAGCGAGGCGACGGCCGAGCTGAGAGTCGAAGGAGAGTCCTCTCTCGCGTCCCAAAAGGGGCGGTATTTTTGTTGCGAGAGGGACTCGAACGTTGAAGGGGGTCGGGGGAAGATTCTAAATCTTCCTCCGTGTAGGAAGAGATTAGGAACCGAGGGTTCTTAAAGCGCAACCCGAAGGGCGAGTAGTAAGATTCCTCTCTCGCGCACCAGATATAAAAAGAGAGCTTGTTGCAAGCTCTCTTTTTATATCAAAGTTACTGATCTCTACTGCGAACAGGTAAATATTCGCTCGGAGTATCGCTCCGCTTCAATACACCTTCGTTTGTTTTTTTGTCTTGTCTCGCTACTGCGATATTCCAAGCGCCTTGTATGATGAGAGCGAAAATAGAATCTATTTTCCTAATGGTGAAATCACCGGAAAGGGAGATGAGAAGTGTTATTATTTCGAAAGTGCGAGAGAAAGCTGTGAGGCTATTTGGAGGGATAGCCGATCATAAAGAAGATATGTATATACACCGAGCCCCGCCTTTTTAAAGGGCGGGGCTTGTTTTTTATTATAAGATTTAGCGAGATAACAGTATTTCGCTTTAGAGGACTTCGATACGCAATTCTTTTACTCCGAACTTGAGAGCTTCTTCTCTTGATTGGAACCAGATATCCATTTTCTGGTCGTTTTTCGGATGCATCCTGTCATCAACAGTGAAGACCTGATTTCCGTAAACTTCCGGAATGCGGACCTTAGCTCCTAGCGGCAGCCAATTCGCAGCGACTATCCCAGACCTGACAGTATTACCTGAGGCCGTTATGAAGGGAGTATCGTCAGTCTGACCTTCCTCCGAAGAGTAACCGGTCACGACTACTGCCACAGACCTTTTAGAAGAGAACTCGTTCTTAGCAAGAAGCGAATCGTCCCCAGGAACAACATAAGGATAGTTATGTACTATCGGTGCGGTGGCTAACTCCTGGCCATCGGTGAGGTGGCTCGAGAAGAAAAGTCCAGAAACCGCCATAGCTGCTCCCAACACGAGCGACTTACTCATTTGGTGTAATAAAAAACTCCCTCTCGGGAATTACTTATTACGAGGTAAATTATAAACTTGGTAAGCTCAAAAAGTCAAGGTATTTTGGCCAAAAACCGCATAAAACCTAGGGTTTTTGAGGGTCTGCTGGCTGCTTATTTAGCCAGCCGAGCCCTATCTATGGGCCTACTAACGTTTCCATTTTGGACGGCCGTCAAGAATGGAAACAGCTATCAAGTAGGCTATAATCACTCTCGTGATCGAACATTCGACCTGGGCAATCGTCCTAAAAAGAGAGTCAACTAAGGAAAAGGACGACGACTATACCCTCTTTACCTGGCATCTTGGAAAAGTGAAGGCAAGGACGGCTTCGACCAGGAAAATAACTTCGAAACTAGCGGGGCATCTGGAACCGGGAACGATAGGTCAGGTCCGTATAGTTCAGAGAAACCCAGAAAGCCCGATGAGACTTATCGAGGCGTTAGCTGAAACAAGGACAAAGGATCCGCAAGCGATAAAGGTTCTGGAATTTGCCGAAAAGATAACGCCGTTTCATGAAGAGGATCATGCCCTCTTTATTACTCTTAAAAGAGCGGTGATAGATGGAGTCGATGAGAGATCCGGGTTCAGAAAGATATTGGCTCTTTCCGGATTTGATCCGAAAGGCGCTTCGTGTGATTGGTGTGGCTCCAAAAAAATTGCCTATTTCCTGCCTGAAGATATAATTTTTCTATGCAAACAGTGCCTCGAAAAGAGGAAGGACATGGTTTCAAATGGGGGCGCATCGCAATAACCGGAGGAATAGTCCTTCTCGCCGTCGTTATTGGAGTATTTATGTTCCTTTCGAGGGGAAGGGATGTCCAGATATCCATAGATATAAATGGACCGGTCAGGCTTGGAGAACCCTTTGATATCGAGGTTATCGCGGAGAATGGAAGCACGGAGACTCTTCGCGATGTCTCTCTTTCGCTTACTCTTCCTGAAGGAGTTTCCTTTTCGGATGGCGCAAGCGCGAGGAGAGTGAAAAAAATCGGCGTAATGGAACCAGGGGGATCGAATAAGGAGATATTCAGGGTTATTGTCTCTGAAGATAAGGATGGAGAAGAAGTGCTCAGGGCGGAGGCTAGCTATATACCGAAGTCTCTTGGCAGGGAGATGAAAGTATTTTCTGAATCTTTTCTCGAAATAGAGAAGTGGCTGACTCTTTCTATAGAAGCGCCGGAGAAGGCGATTTCTGGAGAAGATTTCCAGTGGGTCGCTTCCTATAAAAATAACTCTGATAAGGAGTGGAAGATAAAGCTTTTGGCAGATTTACCTGAGGGATTAGAGACCGACTTCAAGGAAAGCGAGATAGCGATCGCTCCGAATGAGGAAGGAAAGAAGAGTTTCTCGGGAAGCATAATCATGGAAGAGGGTTCTTCTTTTGAGATAAGGACTTATGCTAAGGGTAAGATTGGAGATAAGGAACAAGAGATCGATTCCGTAAGGATTCAGGTTCTTATCGCTCCTTCTCCTCTTTCGATAAAGATATCGACTGAAGACGATAAGGATCAGATATCGGTAGGAGAAAAAATCGAGTATGCCGTTTCGGTAAGAAACTCAACCGATGTTCCTATGCAGAATGTGACCGTGAGAGCTGTTTTGAAAGGCGGGATGATAGATATCGAGGGATTAGAATCCTCGGGTACGATAGATAAAGCGAATAAGCTTATAGTCTGGAATATCGACAATGCATCCGAGCTTAAGGAGATAGCTCCTAGGTCTTCGGTTTCTTTTCCGGTGGTTGTTCCGATAAAAGAAGATTTTTCCATAAAGAAGCTTTCGGATAGGAATTTTATCGTGAGGATGGATGTGCGTGCAGAATCGCCGACGGTTCCATATCTTACTAAAAGTCTGAAAACGGTAAATATCGCTTCCAAAGAAATAAAGATAGCGGGGAAGCTCATGGTAGATGCAACTGCTTTTTTCCGTGACGCGAAGTCGGGAATAATGAATGAGGGGGATCTGCCATTCCAGTCGGGCGTTCCGATAAACTTGACTATCCATTGGAAGGTTGCCGATTACGGGAATGATATGGAGAATATAAGTATATCGGCAGAGCTTCCGAGTGGCGTGGAGCCAACAGATAGCAAAATGGCCGATGCGGGAGACCTATCGTATGTAGCTGGAGAGAGGAAAATGGTTTGGAAGATACCGAAGGTTCTTGCAACCCAAGGAATACTCTCAAAAGAGCTGGAAGCAATCTTTCAACTGAAAGTAATTCCTTCGTCATCTTCTGTCGGCGGTTTTGCCCCTATTCTTAAAGAAACTTCAGTTGAGGCGACAGACTTGTTTACGGGATCGAAATATCAAGGTTATGATGCGGCAATAGACTCATCCCTTGAGGATGACCCAACGATCGGCTCGATGGACGGAATAGTCAGATAAAACGAAAAACAAAATGGCAAACACGGAGAATAATTCCCAGAAGATGGATAAGATAATCTCTCTCGCGAAACAGAGAGGTTTTGTCTATCCCGGAAGCGAAATATATGGCGGACTTCAGAATGCCTGGGACTTTGGGCCTCTGGGAGTCGAGCTTAAGAAGAATATCAAGGATGAGTGGTGGAACTGGTTCGTGAGAAGAAGGGGAGATATGACTGGTGTAGAGACGGCTCTCATCATGAACACGAAAGTCTGGGAAGCGTCGGGACATATCTCTAATTTCACCGATCCTCTTTCTGAGTGCGAAAAATGCCATAAGAGATTCCGTACCGATTATCTGGAAGATAAAGATAAGTGTCCGGAATGCGAAGGACATCTTCTCGAAGCGAAGCAATTTAATCTCATGCTTACGACTCATCTCGGTGCTTCTGAAGATAAGGCTTCCGAAGCCTATTTCCGTCCCGAGACGGCGCAGGGAATGTTTGTCGATTTCAAGAATGTACTAGATTCTTCAAGAAGGAGACTTCCTTTCGGTATCGCTCAGATTGGAAAAGCATTCCGTAACGAGATCACTCCCGGAAATTACATTTTCCGAACGAGAGAGTTCGAGCAGATGGAGATAGAGTATTTCATCAACATTCCGAAAGAGGATTCCGAGTGGGAGATTGCTTTCGAACAGTGGAGACTCGATATGAGAGAGTGGATGAATCATATCGGCCTAAGAGAAGAAGATATCTACGAGCTGGATGTTCCAAAAGAGGATCTTGCTCACTATTCGAAGAAGACTATCGATTTCGAATACAAGTTCCCGTTCGGGCAGAAAGAGCTTTACGGCTTGGCTTACCGAACTAATTTCGATCTCAGTAATCATGGAGAGAGGAGCGGACAGAACATAAAATACCGCGATCCGATTTCTAACGAAGAATTCTACCCTCATGTCATAGAGCCGACTTTCGGCGTGGAGAGAACCGTCCTCGCCGCCATGTGTTCCGCTTATAATGAGGAAGAAGTAGGAGGAGAAGAAGGAGAGAAGGAGACGCGCGTCGTGATGAAATTCCCGAAGTGGCTCGCACCCGTCAAAGCGGCGATACTTCCTCTATCAAAGAAAGAAGAGCTTACTGTTCCCGCCAAGGCTCTTGCTGACGATTTAAGAAAAGAGTTTGTCGTGGAATACGACGAAACCCAGAGCATCGGAAAGAGATATAGGAGGCAGGATGAGATAGGAACTCCTTATTGCATCACTTTCGATTTCGATTCGCTGGAAGATAAGAAAGTTACTGTAAGAGATAGAGATACGATGATTCAGGAGAGAATAGAGATAGCCGGTCTTGCTAATTATCTCCATGAGAAGCTCTTCAAATAGTCAAATAGAAACTGATTTGACTGCTTGATAGCATGAAGTCTATATTTCGCAAATGAACAGCCTTCCATATATCAAGAAGGTTATGCCGAACGGCCTGCGATACATATTCGTACCGCAACCTCAGAGCATGGCTACGACTGCGTTAATCCTCGTCTCGACGGGGTCAGAATACGAGACAAAAGAGATAAACGGCATTTCTCATTTCCTTGAGCATCTCTGTTTCAAGGGAACCGCAAATCGCCCGAAGGCGGACATGATCGCGTCTGAACTTGATAGTCTTGGTGCTGAATACAATGCTTTTACCGGTAATGAACTGACCGGTTATTACGCGAAGGCGGCAAACAAGAACTTTGAAAAGATACTTGATGTCGTTACTGACCTCTACCTTAATCCGATAATAGATGCCGCGGAGATGGATAAGGAGCGGGGAGTGATAATCGAGGAAATCAACATGTACGAAGATCTTCCCATGGAAAAGGTTCGCGAAAATTTCAGCGCTCTTCTCTATGGCGATCAGCCGGCGGGATGGAGCGTCGCAGGAAGAAAAGAAGTCATCCGTTCTCTTACGAGAGAAGATATCATCTCTTATCGCGCGAAGCACTATGTCGCTCCGAAAACGACTGTCGTTATTGTGGGCGGGATAGAAAATGATCCTAAGGAACTCGTGATGAAACATTTCGCGAATATCCCTTCTGGAGAAGCTATTAAGAAACCGAAGACGATAGAATCGCAGAGCGGTCCGCAGATCGACTTATTCGATAAAAAGACTGATCAGATTCATCTCATTTTAGGCGTGCGTGCTTTCGATCTTTTCGATAAGAGGAGATATCCACTCGCTGTTCTTTCGGATATACTCGGCGGATCAATGTCTTCTAGGCTTTTCAGAAAAGTGCGTGAGCAGATGGGCGCCGCCTATTATGTCCGCAGCTCGGCTGATCTTGGATCCGATGCTGGGGCGCTCGTCATCTCTACCGGAATAGACAGGTCCCGCATCCATGAGATAACAGAAGCGATCGTCGGAGAGATGAAGTCTTTGAGGGACACGCTCGTTTCCGACGAAGAACTTAATAAGTCCAAGGATCATCTTTCAGGAAGACTGGTCCTTCAGCTCGAGACTTCCGATGAAGTGGCTGCCTTCTACGGCACCGACGAGGCGACTGCTGGAATGGTCCGGACTCCTGAGGAAATACTTGAAGGGATTAAGAAGGTAACCGCTGAAGATGTTATGTCTGTCGCGAGAGATATCATGAAGGACGACCTTCTGAATCTTTCTGCCGTCGGTCCTTTCGGGGATGGGGATAAAGAGTCTCTTGCGGCCATTCTCAAGCTTGACTGATTGCGGTATTATTCGAGTAATATATGCCGCAGATCGAAATAAGCTGGAATTCTCTTTGGAAGGTATTCGCCTTAGTCATCTTCAGCGCGGCTTTTTTTCTTGCAAAGGACGCTATCCTTGCGCTTGCGCTTGCGATAGTGATATCTGCAGCTCTTGATGAGCCTGTCAGTTTCTTGGCTGAGAAGTTTAGACTGCCAAGGTTCGTAGGAGCGGTGTTTATATACCTTTTTGGACTAGCGCTCGTAGCGGCAGCTTTTTCGATCGTATTACCTGTTGTTCTACTCGAAATAACCTCTCTTGCAACGGAGCTTTCTGGTACGACTGCCGGTTCGGCAATACTTGATATCAAGGGGCTCATTAAGGCGGCAGGAAGTGGATTTTCTATCACGACCATAAGCCAGCTTTCGGAGATACTTCTCAAAGGAGCGTCTCCTTTCGCATCCACGGTGGGAAACATATTAGGCGGAATAACATTTGTCCTCTCCGTCCTTGTCATATCTTTCTATCTCACTCTCACTAGAGATGGGGTTGGAGAATTTTTGCGAGTTATTCTTCCAGGAAAAATTGAAGAATCCGTTCTCGCTTCCTATTACAGATCAAAGAAGAAGATTGGCCGTTGGTTACAGGCACAGATAATGCTTTCTCTTGTGATCGGAACTGTCGTTTCAGGAACGCTTCTTCTCATGAATGTAAAGAACGCTCTTGTTATAGGACTTATTGCCGGATTATTCGAGATCATGCCGATCGTTGGACCGATATTCTCTGGCGCTATTGGCGTTCTTATAGCTATGTCTCAATCGTTTTCTCTGGGACTATTCGTGCTTATCGTTTTCGTCGCGGTACAACAGCTTGAGAATCATATTCTCGTTCCCGTCTTTATGAAGAAAGTAGTGGATATCCACCCGGTTGCAGCTCTCTTTTCGCTGCTTGTTGGATATCAAATATTGGGAATAGTAGGCATGATAATCTCCATTCCTATAACGGTGATCGTACAGGACATACTCGAGGTGCGCCTTGAGAAGAAGCGTAAGGACGCGCTATTATCAGCAGAATAACTGATGCCTAAGAAAGGGATTAAAAAGAAGGCTTTAAAGAAGTCTTCGAAGAAGACTTCCGCCAAAAGGCGGAAATTTTATATAACTACCTCGATTGCTTATGCAAACGCAGCGCCACATATAGGACATGCTTTAGAGGTGGTGCAAGCGGATGCGATCGCGAGATACAGAAGATCCATCGGAGACGAGGTCTTTTTCCTTACCGGTACGGATGAGCATGGAGATAAGATAAATAGGGTAGCGCAGGCTTCCGGAAAAGCGGCAAAAGAGTTCGTCGATGAGATATCGGCGAAATTCAAGGGATTGAAGAAAACCCTTTCTTTATCGTGGGACGGATTCGTAAGAACGAGCGATAAGAAAAAGCATTGGCCCGGAGTGTATAAGATTTTCGAAAGACTGGAAAAATCCGGAGATATATATAAGAAGGAATACGAAGGGCTTTATTGTGTTGGCTGCGAGAAATTCCTAACGGAAAAGGATTTGGAAAACGGCGAGTGCCCTCTTCATAGGAAAGCGCCCGAAAAAGTAACCGAAGAGAACTATTTCTTCAGGCTTTCGAGATATGCAAAGAAGATAGAGGAGGCTATAGGAAAGGGAAAACTGAAAATAGTTCCAGAGACCAGAAAGAACGAGATAATGTCTTTCCTTTCCGAAGGATTGGAAGATATAAGCTTCTCGAGATCAGCCGCTTCGGTTCCTTGGGGTATTCCCATAAAAGGGAGTGATCAGACTATATATGTTTGGTGTGATGCATTATCTAATTATATTTCCGCGATAGGTTATGGCAGGAATGAGGAATCTTTTGCCTTATGGTGGCCTGCGGATGTCCAGCTCATAGGAAAGGATATATATCGCTTCCATGCAATCTTCTGGCCGGCGATGCTAATGTCGGCAAAACTTCCTTTGCCTAAGAGACTATATATCCACGGCTTCGTATCGATAGACGGACAGAAGATGTCTAAGTCGATCGGCAATGTAGTCGATCCGGAAGAGATAGCGGAGAAATACGGAATAGATGCTGTCAGATATTATTTCCTTAAAGAGATACCTTCGGACGGCGATGGAGATTATAGCGAGGTGAAACTTATCCAGCGCTATAACGATGATCTTGCAAAAGGGATAGGGAATTTCGCTTCGAGAATAACTAATCTCGCTGACGGACTAAGCATATCTTCGAGGTTTACCGTTTCTCCAAAGATAAAGAAAGAAATCATCCGTGCGGAAAAGAGGATAGCGAAACATATGGATGAATTTAGGATCCATGATGCGATGGCCGCTCTCATGGACCTTATGAAGTTCGGAGACGGATATATCAACGAGAAACAGCCTTGGAAAAATAAGGATCAGAAAGTCCTGAAGGATCTCGCAGTGATGCTTTCCGAATTCAACCGGCTGCTTGAGCCATTCCTTCCTGATGCGGCAAAAAAAATTGCGAAAGGAATCCCCGTAAAGAACGGATCGATCAAGGTTAAGAAACTTAAACCTATATTTCCTAGGATCGATAAATAAAGTCATGGTCTGTAACAGAGTGCTTAAGGCTATGGAAGTGACATCGCTTTATAAGGCTCTCAGATAACATTTATCAAGAAGCGCGCCATTGTGGCGCGTTTTTTAGTTATAATGAATCAATATGGATTTTCGGAATAAACAGCTGGGCTTTACTCTGACGGAGCTTATGATATCTATCGCGATCATCGCGATACTTTCGGCTACAGTCATCATCATCTTGGATCCGGGTGAATATCTAGCTTCTCCGAGAGATACTCAGAGAATAGGAGATATAAATTCTTTGAATAATGCCATCTCTCTCTATGCGAATGATGTAAGAGGATCGAAAGGAGATCTGAATAGGGTTTATATTTCCCTTCCGGATGCGAATGTTAATTGCACGACATACGCCGCATCGTTGCCGGTACTTCCTGCTGGATGGGAATACAGATGTGCGACAGTAGCGAACTACAAGAAGACTGATGGAACAGGATGGCTACCAGTCAATCTGAACGCCATCAGCGGAGGATCGACTCTTACGGCGCTTCCGATCGATCCGGTAAATGCTGTTTCCGGATATCTATATTATTCCTATGCTAATTCCGCGACAGGGTGGGAAATAACCGCGACGACCGAGTCGAATAAGATGGGAGAAAAGTTTTCTAATGATGGAGGAACCAATGCTCTCTTTTATGAGCTCGGTAAGAATATTACCGCCTTGCCTGATTTCTCGCTTGGCCAAAGCTGTAAGATCATCAAAGATAACTTTGCCCGGTCGACGGATGGAGTCTATTGGATAGATCCCGATGGCGCTGGCGCGGAACCTGCCGTGCAGGCTTATTGTGATATGACGACCGATGGTGGCGGGTGGACGCTTGTTCAATCGACAGTGAAGGGACAGCCGGTAAATGCACAGTGGGCGGCGGCCTTTCCGACTCAGCTGACTCAGACTATCGGAACACCATCTCTTACTTCTCCGTACAGGATGGCGATGAAATACTGGTACATGATACCTAATACGAGCTGGGCTAAGATGGCATTAACGACGGCGGAACAGAAGAAGACTTTTAATAAGTCTCCGATTTTTTCTCTGACAGGAGTAAATGCCGGTCCGACCGGATTTACATATACCGGAAGCGATCCGGCGATCGCACTTAACAGTCTAAGTAGTTATAACTGGAATACTTGTACGAATGGTATTGCTTACTTCAATTCTTCCTGTTGTAGTACATGCATACTTTATAACAACCCCGTTACCTACAATACGACCAATCAGCCGATGATGAGCACGATAACGGCAGTCGATGGAAGTGCTATCCAGAAGTGGAATGGGCATGCCCCGCTTGATAGATTAAATATTTTTTCTAAATGAACCCGACCTATTTCGATACTCATGCCCATACTCAATTTTCCGCTTACGACGAGGACAGGGATGAGGTTATAAAAAGAGCTTTTGATGCCGGCGTTTGGATCATAAACATCGGATCGAATACTGAGACTTCAAAGAAGGCGATAGCGCTTGCGGAAAAATATGAAGAAGGTATCTATGCCGTTATCGGCATACATCCGTCTCACGCCGATATGACCGATAATAGACAGCTTCATGAGGACGGAGGGTTCGATCCGTTTGATGAGGAGTCTTTTGTTGCTATGGCGAAATCGGACAAGGTAGTCGCGGTAGGGGAATGCGGACTCGAATATTCCGAAGAAGGAACAGAAGATAAGGAAAAACAGAGAGAATTGTTCCTTAATCATATAGAGTTTTGTCATAAAATCAGAAAGCCGATAGTGATACATTGCCGCAATGCCTACAGGCATACATATGAGATATTGAAGGCAGAAAGAAACAGCCTGCCGGATATTCCCGGAGTGATGCATTTTTTTGCGGGATCAAAAGAAGATGCTTATAGGTTTCTCGACCTCGGCTTCGGATTTTCTTTTGGAGGAGTCGCTACTTTTGCGAAGAAAGGGATCGGTCCTTATGACGAAGTGATCAAAGCGATACCGGATTCCTCGATAATGCTTGAGACAGACGCGCCTTTCGTATCACCGGAACCGCTCAGAGGGAAACGAAATGAGCCGGTTAATGTCATTCATGTCGCAAAATATATCTCTGTTTTGAAAGGAGTTCCCCTGGAAGTCCTAGCTAAGAAGACGACGGAAAACGCTTTCAGGTTCTTTGCAATACCGCGGCCCACGAATTAGAATTGCCTAAAGAAAGCGTAAATCCTCTCGCATGCCAACAAAAAAGAAAACCGCTCCGAAAAAACCGGAGAAGAAAGCAAAGAAGGCCGTAAAAACGGCGACTACAAAAAAGAAGCCTGTTTCTAAGGTTGTTCCTAAGAAGTCTCAGCTTAAGGCGAAGAAAGCGACAGTAAAGAAGGTCGTGATGAAGACGAAGAAGGCTTTGCCTCGTGCGACGGAATATCCTTTCGAGAAGATAGAAAAGAAGTGGACCCCTTTCTGGTACGAGAAGAAGATCTACCAGCCGGATATCTCTAAGGCAAAAAATCCTTTCTATAACTTGATGATGTTCCCTTATCCTTCAGCCGAAGGATTGCATGTGGGAAACATGTACGCATTTACCGGAACCGATATCTACGGCCGATTTATGAGGCTTCAGGGCTACGATGTTTTTGAACCGATCGGTCTCGATGGATTCGGCATACATTCGGAAAATTACGCGATGAAGAAGGGAGTCCATCCCGCATCTCAGGCAAAGATTGCCGAGAAGAATTTTTATCGCCAACTGCAGATGGTTGGAAACGGATTCGCATGGGAGTCGCGTCTCGAGACTTATGATCCGGAATACTATAAGTGGACTCAGTGGATATTCACCGAGCTTTTCAATAGAGGATTAGCTTATAGGAAGAAGGCTCATGTTAACTGGTGCCCTTCGTGTAAGACGGTTCTTGCTGATGAACAGGTTATTGCCGGAAAGTGTGAGAGGTGCGATAGCGAGGTAGCTAAGAAGGAACTTGAACAATGGTTCTTCAAGATAACAAAATATGCGCCGAAGCTTCTGAAAAATCTTGAGAAGATAGATTGGTCCGAGAAGGTAAAGATCGCGCAGAAGAACTGGATCGGAAAATCGGAAGGAGCTTCTATCGATTTCGAGATAATCGGAGGAGCGGTGAAAGGGGGAATTAAGGCGGAAATATTCACGACTCGTCCTGATACGATCATGGGTGTGACCTTTCTCGTCCTTGCTCCAGAGAGCGAACTCACCGATATGCTCATCGGATCCGCTTCCAATAAAAAGGAAGTGCAGGAATATATCTGGGTTTCCAGGAATAAACCTGAAGCGGAAAGGATGTCTGATGAGAGAGAAAAGACAGGTATCAAGTTCGAGGGCATGATGGCCATCAATCCTGTAAACGGAATCGAAATTCCTATTTTTGTTGCGGACTATGTCCTTTCGGGATATGGAACCGGAGCTGTCATGGGTGTTCCGGCTTATGATGAGAGAGATCTGGCTTTTGCTGAAAAATTCGGATTACCTGTCGTGCAGGCTCCTCTTATTCCTAAAGAGCAAGCTGTAAAGCAGGCTAAGGGAAGCTTTACCACCAAGTTTAGATTAAGAGACTGGCTTATTTCCAGACAGAGATATTGGGGTCCTCCGATCCCGATGATCCACTGCGAGAAGTGCGCTGAAAAGGTGAGAAATGCGAAGGGATCGGAAAGGAAAAAATATAACACTGGAGAACTGGAAAATCCGGGATGGTTCGCAGTTTCCGAAAAGAAGCTGCCGGTACTTCTTCCTTTCATCAAAGACTTCCGACCGGAAGGAACAGGGGAATCTCCTCTTGCTTCTTCAAAGTCTTTTTGTAACACGAAGTGTCCGAGGTGTGGCGGTTCGGCGAAGAGAGAGACGGATGTTTCTGATACCTTCCTTGATTCGGCATGGTATTACCTCAGATATCCTTCAGTAAATTATAAGAAGGCTGCTTTTGATCCTAAGATGACTAAGAAGTGGCTTCCGGTAAACATGTATCTCGGGGGAGCGGAGCATTCCGTACTTCATCTTCTTTATTCGAGATTTATAGCAATGGTACTGAAGGATATGGGACATATATCTTTCGATGAGCCGTTCACTAAATTCAGGGCTCACGGACTCATCATCAGAGATGGAAAGAAGATGTCGAAGTCGAAAGGGAATGTCGTCAATCCGGATGAGTATATAAAGAAGTTCGGAGCAGATGCTCTGAGACTGAATCTTATGTTCATCGGTCCTCTAGAAGAGGGTGGCGATTTCCGTGATGCGGGAATGGTCGGCGTGACTAGATTCCTTAATAGGGTATGGAAATTTGCCGGAGAAACGAAGTTCAAGAAAGGAGAGATGTCTCCTTGGCTTAATAAGACGATAAAGGAAATATCGGAAGATATCCCGAATTTCAAATACAACACGGCGATTTCCGAGCTGATGATCGCGCTTAATACCTTTACCGAATCACCTCATGAAGTAACGAAGAAAGATATGGAGATATTCCTTATTCTCTTATCTCCTCTTGCGCCCTTCATAACCGAAGAGATCTGGAACGAACTTGGGAATAAGCCCTCGATACACAAACAATCTTGGCCGAAGTACGATAAAAAAGCTCTTAAAGAAGAGACTTTCGAATTAGTGATCCAAGTTAACGGAAGAGTCCGTCATACGCTTGATGCGAAGAAGGGTATTACCGAGAGTCAGGCAAAAGAGCTTGCGATGAAGGAGGAGAGAATTAAGTCCATAATCGGAGGATCAGAAATAAGAAAAATTTTCTTCGTGGAAGACAGACTTATTAATTTCGTCCTATAAGACGCTTACTCGTTAACCCATTCCTTTTCGAGGCACGAAGTCCTTTCCGTTCTTAAGCGGAAAGGCTTCTCAAATCTCATCCCTCGACCATACTCGGGACTCCGATAGTCCTCTCTAAAGGAATGGGCTCGCTCGTCACTTTTACTGCTAAAGGTATATAAAATTCCGCCAAAGGCGGATTTTTATTGAGGGTATATACTTCGCATAAACCTTCCTCTCTGAGGTATACAGTCTGTTTCGTCTGAACAAAACAGCTGCTCAATTCTCGTCCTCCGACCATGCGGAGGACTCCGAAAGCCCTCAGAGAGGAAGATATATGCTCATCATCCTTATTTCTTAAGGTATATAAACAAGCCGTCATTACTGACAGCTT
>CAZRNY010000003.1:0-20119 GCA_964601595.1 uncultured Candidatus Saccharibacteria bacterium
ATCACGCTCTCCTTGGAACTGGTTATATTCGCCGATATTACTATTCAAAGAATCAGACATGCGGTTTAATATCCCGCCAAGAGTATTAAGCCTTCCTGAGGAAGCGTTATAAGAGTCGACTAAAGCGGCAATCCTCACTTCCATATCCTTAAGCTCCGATTCCTTTCTCTTTATCTGGCCATAGAGAGTATCGAGATCAGCCTTATCCTTTACAAGCTCGTCATATACCGGCTTAGGCGCACCCCCCTTCTTATTCCAAAAAGCCACTTCCGTCTCGTATTCTTCCCTCTTTTTCTCATAGAGGATGACAGTAGCATCAAGATCGGAACGAAGTGGATCATACCTCAACTTTAAAGAGACGTATTCTGTCTCTATCGGCTTAAAGATAACAAGCTCCCGCTCGTATTCCGCTTTGACCGCGTCGAACCGGCCTTCATCGGTCGTTATCGAATTCAATAGATTCTTTAAATCAAGAGTCTCTTTCTGGCGATCATCAAAAACAAGATTGACGAAGATGGACCCATCACCTCTCGAATCGAATTCGAAAAGCTCCTTCCCGGAGCCTACCTCCCATATAGCTTCTGCTTCTTTAAGCGCACGGACGAGCTCGTCCGGAGGGAGTCCGAAATCAGCATCGATATCTCCCACAGAATAAGTGATCGGCTTAAACTTGCATGAAGCCACTCCTTCAAGCGGGTCATTTATAGGAACCCAGAATGATCCAGAAACAAGAGAATTCACAAACTTACCCAGTCTGTCGCCGCCATAAGCGATCGCGAAGATTCCCGCGATGATCATCACTAAAGAAAAAAAGGCAACGAAAGTACTCCTTTTCATCGCCTTAATTCTATACCAGTCTGACCGGAGAGTAGAAGACTATATTATTTTTCTCCAGAGAATCCCCCCGCTTGCAATTCCCATAGCCTGCGGTACATACCTCCTTTTTTCTGTGAAAGGTCTTCATGAGATCCTTCTTCCGTCACGGAGCCGTTCTCGATCGCGATGATGCGATCCATCTTCCTGATGGTCGAAAGCCTGTGAGCGATCACAATAACGGTTTTATCTTTCATGAGCTTCTCTAAAGCATCTTGAATCAATATCTCCGATTCGGAGTCGAGACTCGAGGTTGCTTCATCGAGAATCAATATCGGAGCGTTCCTTAATATGGCTCTAGCGATAGCGACTCTCTGCCTTTCTCCTCCTGAAAGTTTAATGCCACGCTCACCGACATAAGTGTTGTAACCCTCAACGAATCCGGAAATGAATTCGTGACAATGAGCAGCCTTTGCTGCCTCGACGACTTCATCGTCGGTAGCATCCAGGCGGCCATAACGGATATTTTCCATAAGAGAACGATGGAAAAGAACCGGATCCTGAGGAACAAGACTCATGGATGCCCAAAGACTTTCCTGAGTAACTTCCGATATATCCTGGTTATCGATCAGGATATGGCCTCTCGAGACATCATACATCCTCATCAGTATCTTCACGATGGTACTCTTGCCGGCTCCCGAAGGGCCGATGAAGGCGACCTTCTCGCCGGGGCGGATCACGATATCAAGATTCGAGATGATCTTCGCTCCATCGGAATAATTAAAGGAAACATCATCAAAGACGATTTCTCCTTTCACAACAGCAAGATCGGGAGCGCCTTCCTTATCTACAACTTCATGAGGAGTGATAAGGATATCGGTCATGTCGTCGGCATCGGAAAGCGATTCATAGAAACGGCGGATGATGCGGCCGAATCCCCAGACGCGCATAAATATCTGTGAGAGATATGACTGTATAAGAACGAAATCTCCGACGGTAAGTTGACCCTTAGACCAGAGATCGACGGCAACAACAAGAAGACCGACTTCGAGTCCTGCCATAAGTAATCCTTGGATCGCTTCGAAGACGTTCGAGAGATTCCAAGAAATGGAGCGAAGTGATGAGACCTTAAGGACAGACTCGAAAAATCTCTGGACTTCACGAGCATAGCCGTTCATAAGCTTCACATTCCCGTTGTTCGTCACGGTATCGGCAAGAAGGCCGCTCATAGCAGTCTCGGCATCATTACGGCCTACATCATATTTCAGCTTGAATCTGGAGAACCAGATGCTTATGACGCAATAGACAATGATCCAAACGATAATTCCCCATCCAAGCATGGGATTAACGCCGAAGAGGACTATTAGGATAGCTATGACGGAAACAATAAGAGGAAGAAGCTCCCAGACGATATTATCCGCAACGGTCTCGAAAGCATGAGAGAAGCTACGCACTCTCTTCACCATCGAGCCTACAAAATTATTATTGAAAAAAGAGAAAGAATGCTTATGCAGATAGTCGAAGCATTTTTTCGACAGATCCGCCATGACATTTATCTCGAACTTGACGGCAGAAAAGCTAGCGCTTCTCCAGAAGAACCACTCCACTCCTTTTAGAATAGCTATCATAAGGACGACGCCGTAGATAGCATCCAAACCGGCGCTTCCTGGAGCGCTCGAAATGATATCGAAGAACCTCTTCAAATAGATAGGCAGAATAACCCCCATGAGGGTCGCAAGCACTATCGATATGAATATCAGCGCGCAAAGCCACTTATAGCGGAGCGCAGATCTCAAGAATATCCCGAGAGTTTCCTTTGTATGGCCTTTTTTCATGACAAGAGTTAGAACGAAAAGCGACTACATAAGTTACCAAAAAAAAAGCCTCCCGGAAAGGGCGGCTTCGGAAAAACCAGCCTATTTGAGGGAAAATACAGTCCTTACGGTGATCATAACCTCCTTTTCCTCGGTAGAAGTGTCGTAGGCGCCATAATCAGAGATATCGCCTACAGAATTCACGGCCGTCATCTGAGTCACACCGACAGAGGTAGAGCGGAGCGAGCCTATCTTTCTTTCGCCTGATTCGGCGATCTCTAAAGCTCTCTCCTTAGCGTCTTTCACCGCTTCACCAAGAAGAGAAATTCTAATATCGGAAAGACCGGTGAAATAATACTCGGGAGCCATCGGAGAAAAGATTACTCCATTATCGACGATATACTTCGTGTCGTTAGCGAGAGCTTTGATCTTCGCTATGTCCTTCGACTGAAGCTCGATAGCCTGCTGAAGGTTATACTCCTGCGGATCTCCCTCCTTGCCGTAATAGGCATAGTTCCTATCCATAAAAACGGGAGAGATCGTAAGAGAAGCTTCTTCTATGCCATTCTTCTTAAAAAATTCCTTAACGACCGAAAGATCGCGCGCCATATCGGAATATCCCATCTTGAGATTAGTGATAGGGACAGTACGCGAGAAAGTCATATGCCATTTGACGAGATCGGACTTGACCTCGGTCTTTGCCGAACCCGTAACCACAAGGGTATCGTCCAGACCCTTTATCCTGTACATCGTTCCGGCGACCACTACCGCGCTTCCTATAAGAGCTATTCCCATGACGAAAGAGGCAAACACTAAAGCTCTTTTTTCCATACATATATGATAAACGAGCGACACGAAAAAAGAAAAAGCCGCGATTATTGCCTCGTCCAAAATCTTCGTCGATCCATCCTATGAATTCTGTCAGAGTATCTTTGTTATTTCTTTTCGGAATAACGCATTCAAGAAGAAAGCCTCTCAAAAACTTCTTTCAATTCAGAAGGAGAAGAAAGAATGAATTCAGGAGCAAGAGGCATAAATGAACGCTTAGAGCCAAATCCCCAGAGGACGGCGACAGACCTGACTCCCGCCTCTTTCGCAGCTTCTATGTCGCGTGGCTCATCTCCCACATAAGCGGAATACTCGAAAGACGCGCCCGCGGCCCTAACCATCTTTCTTATCTTCGGTGCCTTACCAAAGAGATTGCGTTCAGCGATAACATAATCGAAAAGAGAGATATCATCACCTATCACCTTCTTAACGCCTTCTTCGGAATTCGAAGTGATGATAGCAACCTTCGCTCCATACTCCTTAAGACTCCTAATCTCTTCCATCATGAACGGAACCGGACAGATGACTCCCGGATCAGAAATAAATATCTCATTTCCCTTCTTTAGGAGACGCATCACATCGAAGAGAGAAAGCTTCATTCTCTTAATAAACTCCTTCGCGCCGAAGTCACGGAAAAACTGGATATCATCCGCAGAAAGAGGGGGACGGCGAAGATTGGAGGCTAGCCGATTACCGATAGCTAACATAATCTCACCCGTATCGGCGATCGTGCCATCGAAATCGAATATGAAAAAAGGCTTATTCCCTTCCATAATAGCTATTAGGATATAGGAAATACGGATGGGTCGGCAATTTGACCGAATCGATATAATATATCAGAATCGCCCCGGTTCAATAATAATTGAAAAAGGAGAGTGTTTACCTATATTGATCGAATGGATCAAAAAAACTTGAAAAATCTGCGGAAAAATCACTGCGAAGGAGTTTAAGACAAAAAGCCTCAACCTTAGAAAGAGGACGGAAAACAAGAAATCACTCGAAATAATCGGGAAGGATCTTTATCGCTATCACGATGAAAAAAGAAAAGTCGGTCACAAAAATCCAAAAACATTCCGAATCTTACGATGACTGCGACGAAGAATATGCCAGGTTATTCTTGGAGTGCGATAAATACAGAGACGAAGAAACCGTTTTTGAACATATATTCTGGGAATCCGCACGGATGTCCTTTTAGCTGGATGAGAAGCCGATCGGAATCCGAAAGAAATTCGAAGTCGTCCAGATATCAGACGAAGACCAATATCCTTTCCCCGAAATGATAATTGTAGAAACAGGAATGAATAGACCCACTAGGCAACAAAAAAGAACAACCCCCGCTCCATATGAACGGGTTTTTCTTTTTTTCAGATGATCACTTTCCCCAGAATTTTTCGGGAAAGAACAACCTCAAAGAATTCATGAGGGGCAAGAAGTCAGTCGTGAAGTTATAGAGCGCCGCTCCTTCAGGAGAGAGAAATCCAAGAAACACGAGCGCGAGACCGATCGTATTGACCACTCCCCAGATAATAAAATCTTCCTTAGCGATCTTCATGGCTCTCTTTGAGATAACAATCGATTCCGGAATCTTCTTCAAATCATCATCCATGATCGCCACATCAGCAGCCTCTATTGCCGCATCTGTTCCAATAACTCCCATAGCAACGCCGACACTGGCTGCCTTCAGAGTAGCTGCGTCGTTCACACCATCACCGACCATCATCACGCCGTAGCCGAGAGCTTTCTCTTCTTCCACTATGATAGCCTTGTCTTCCGGCATAAGACGCGCGCGGAAGGAATCAATGCCGAGTTCCGACGAAACATTGGCGGCAATCTTCTCGTTATCGCCGGTCAGCATTACAGTCTTAGTGACACCGACCAAGCGAAGCATAGAAATAAATTCTTTCGCCGAAGGACGAAGCTCGTCCTCGAGGACAATAAGGCCGATCGCCTCCGTACTCTTACCTACGAAAGAGACAGATCTGCCGGAGTTCTCCCACTTCGCGGCTTCGGCGATTATCTTATCGCTAAGCTCGAATTTCTTCTCTCTCATGAATTCCTGGCGGCCGACGGCGATCTTTACACCTTCGATATCCCCCAATACTCCTTTGCCGGAAAACTCGAAAAATCTTTCCGGCTGGATAGGTATCACTTTCTTCTTCGCAGCAAAAGAGACGATCGCTTTCGAGACAGGATGAATGGAAAGAGAAGAACAGGAAGCGGCAGCTTTAAGGACAGAGGTCTTAGTCTCCTTATTGAAGACGATAATGTCTTTTACCCTACTCCTACCGAATGTGAGAGTGCCGGTTTTATCCATAAAGACGGATTTGATCCTACTCAAAGCCTCCAGACTGGAACCACCCTTGATTATTATTCCCCTTCTCGCCGCCGAACCGATTGCGCCATAGAAACCCATAGGGAGAGCAACCGCTATATCATCGGCGCAAGAAACAAGGAGAAGAGAAAGTACCATCTTGAAGTCCCTAAATATGAAAAAGACAGCGATCGCTCCGAGAAGAGTGGCGACGACATAGATACTCGCGAAACGATCCGCGATGCCGACTATCTTTCCTTTGTCCTTACCGAACTTATCGACGAGAGCCGCTAGTTTCTCGACAACAGTATCGCCGCCGACCTTATCCACTCGCGCATTCACCGTTCCGAAAACGATAAGAGAAGAAGCAAAGAGCCGACTGCCGATTCTTTTCAGAGTCGGCGCGGATTCTCCGGTAATGGAGCTTTCGTTAAATTCGGCCTCTCCTTCGATCACGATGCAGTCGGCGGGAACTCTTTCGCCATCGCGGATGATGACTATGTCGCCGATTACGAGCTCTCTTATCGGCTTCTCGATCATATGATCCCCTTCTTTCACCAGAGCCTTTTCCGGACGAAGTTTCAATATGCTCTTAACCGCGTTTTCCGTATTCGATTCAATATACCTACCAAAAGCTCTCGCAAAGCCAAGCATCAGGGAAATAAAGATAACCGAAACCCACTCGTTAGCGAAGACGGAAGCGATAAGAGCGACGGATGCTAGAAAATCTACGGAAATCTTCTTATTGATAAGGGACCTTATCGCCATATAGGCGGTAGGAACAACAGAAATCACGCCGAATATCGGCAAAACGAACGCAAGGATATGAGGAGCAAATCCTATGAGCTTCCAGAAGAGAATAAGCGAGAGGACGATGATAAGAACCACCTCAAAAATGAAATCCGACGCTTTTCTCTCCTTCATACCAATCATTCTATCAAAGAAGAAGACTCCTTTGTCATTCAGATGCTTCTTTTCTTATATTTCCTATCCTCCCATCTATATCGCTATCCTCGAAAAAGAACAATGCCATAACAAGCCTCTCTTTCAGATCCCTAACATGGAAGAGAAAACGCCCGTCAATTATCTCTCCCTTATGGAGAATACTGAGACGAGAAATGCTCTCCTTAAAGACCGATTCCATATCGCGATCGAAAACTTTATTGAAATCAGCGATATCGACGGCGCTTTTCGAAGCCAGAGAAAAGAGGATATATTCGACCATCTCCGAGCGATCGGCTTGATCGGTACCGAAGCAATCATACGACGGAGGATCATCTGAAAGAGACTCATTCATTGAATAAGTCATGAATCCATTTATCTTCGAAAAGGCGAAGTGACCCACGCCGAAGACAGAATCCCTTCCAGAAAAACCAGGAAGACTGTAATGATTCACTTCTTCCGGAGCACCTTTCAGAAAATAAACCCCGCTCGAAGAAGAAGTTTTTTCCGCCATCCTGTCAGAGCGATCAGGAGCGACGAAGCCGAGACGGTCCGCGATCTCATCCATGGAAGGAAGAGTCTCTCCGGCCATCTCCCTGCATCCTGCGTCTTGGAAAGATCTACCTTCAGGAAAAAATTCAGAAAGATATTCGAGGCTCGGACTTAAAGAATAGACAGTGATCGAGTTCACTCATATCAGTACGCTAAATCTAACACACCGTCAGACGATAATCAGTCCGACAATAGCGACTAGAGTCACATAGATAAGGCACGGGACTATGACTGCTTTGACGACATCCTTCTCGTGACCTTTCAATCCGACAACAGTCTCGGTAGCCAATATATCGGCAAGAGCGATCATATTTCCCGCCGAAGCGCCTACAAGGGAAAGAACAAGAATCTTTACCCAATCAAAACCCATAACACCGGAAGCGGTATAGAGAAAATCACCAAACATGATATTCGAGACCGTAGCGCTACCCGTAAGGAAGCTACCGAAAGCCCCTATGAAAGGAGCGATAAAGGGGAGAATGGCCGTCTCGAACGGTTTAGAGATGAGCTCCATGAATGAAGGAAGGCCGGAACTATTCACGCCGGAATTGGTCATAACCTTGACCATTATCGAAACAGAGGCGATGACGATAAACGGCTCGATAGATCTCCGGAAAGCATCGGCTATGGAACTGAATACAATCTTCTTCTCGTGGAAGAACAGAGCGATCAGGGTCCCCGCAACAATGAAGATTATTCCCGGATTAAACGCGCTTATCTTATGGGTGATTCCGAAAGGAGCAGGAATGGAAATATTTCCGATCGCGATCTTTCCGACAATAAGCAAGACAAAGAGAAGGATATACGGGAAAAAAGTCCTTACGAAGGAAACCTTAGGAAGAGATACTATTTCCTTCCTTTCTAGGGTCCTAATGTTCTTCGGAGTAAACAGGCCAAGTCTCAAAGCAGCGCCAGAAACTATCATCGCCGCGACCGAACCGATGATAGAAGGAAATTCTCCACCAAAGAAAGATGCTCCCAAAGAAAAGAGACAGAAAGAGACACCGGAGAAGATAGCAAAAGGAAGAACCTCCTTGAATGCAGCGATCCGATCCTTCTCTTCGGAAACGGCAAACCAGACTATGAAAACCGGAACGATAATACCGACAAGATTGATAGCAGCAGCCATAACTGGCATGGAAGAAGTATCAAACCCCGCAAAACCGACCCTTATCGGCGCACCGACAGCGCCGAAGACGACTGGAGCACTGTTACCTATAAGCGCGATGATGACCGCCTTAAGAGGAGAGATGCCTACCCCGATGAGAAGAGGCGCGGTTATTGCCGTAGCCGCGCCGAAGCCGGCCGTTCCTTCAAGAAAAGCTTCGAAGAACCAAGCAAGCATGACCGTCTGGATCCTATAATCCTTAGAGAATGATTCAAGATATCGGGCGACGCGTTCAATCGTCTTCATATCTTTCAAGACATTCAAAAAGAAGATGGCGCCGATGATGATAAGAGCGATGTCGAGAGCGACAAGATTCCCCTTCACTATCGAAGAAAAGAAGACTGAAGGAGCTATCTGCCAGATGCCGAAAGCGAGCAGGGTGGTCACCGAAAGAGCGATAATAGAGGCCTTAAGTAGAGATGTTTCTCGAAAGAAGAGTAGAAAGATGAAAGCCGCAATCGGCAGAAGGGCGGCGGAAAAAAGAAGGACATCCATATGGTATGAATATTAAGATAAAATAGCCGCATAGACTACAAATGAATCTCCACGGCCTCAAGGCTGTGGTTTTGGTTTGGTGCTTTGGCATATAAAAGACCCGCACTGACAGGTGCGGGGGTTTTATTGAATAGCGATATTTAGGAATAATTAGCCTCTGCTCTAGCGATCTTTCTCGCATCACGGAGTCCCATCACTTCCCACTCGGAAAGAGGGCGATGTTCTCCGACTTTCATATTATGCAAAGAGACGGGACCGACACGAACACGCTTCAGCTTTATGACAGTCATCCTGATATGCTCGCACATGCGGCGGATCTGATGATTCCTCCCCTCCTTAAGGACGACGCGGAAGACATGCTTATTAATAACCTTAACTTTTGCAGGCAAAGTTTTCCCGTCAACCAGATTTATACCTTCAAGAAAAGAACGGACTAGCTTCGCTTCGCTTATATTCTCCTGAACGGTAACCTCGTACTCTTTCTCGGTAACATGATCATCTCCGGTAACGGCTCTTGCTATAACGCCGTCATTAGAAAGAAGGAGAAGTCCCTCGCTTTCCTTATCAAGCCTGCCGATAACATCGAGCTGGATAAATTTCGGCAGAACATCGTAGATCGTCTTTCCTTCGGACTTTATCCTCGAAGAGACGACTCCTCTCGGCTTATAGACAGCAATACTGATGGACCTATTTTCCCTTCCTTTCGCTTCACGGATAAGCTCGACCTTATCCCGCTCCGGATCCACCTTAACGCCCATCTCCCTTATGACCACTCCATTTATAGTAACCAAGCCTCGGCGAATAAGCTCTTCCGCTTCCCTGCGTGAGCAAACGCCCTCATCGGACAGATATTTCTGTACCCTGACTTCCATAATGAAACCAGCATATATGGAAAACCGCCATATAACAAACATCTTAGAGGACGATGTCTCGCCAGCTATCCCAGCCGCAGAGGCGGGCTCCGGGGAGGCTCCGATTGTACGGACGATCGAAAATGATGTGCCTGAAGGACGGGGGCAATATCCCTTTCGGAACCGAGTCATCTATCAGGATATCTCCTCTTATCAGAGTCTTATCCTTAGTCATAATTATCCTCTTTGTGAAGTCACGGCCGAAATTCCTCTCCACCCAGAGATATTTTTCAGTAACGCAGTTATCATATGCACTAAGAGGAGATGTACAAATACGGACTTCATGTCCCGAAGCGACCATCTCTTTCACAGCTTGGATCGCTCCCTCTATCGGCTTTAATCCGAGAATGAAGCCCGGGGAGGTATAGATGGAGCGTGCGAGGTCATTCAATCCTTCTGGGTAATGATCTGCGACCCGAGAACTAGAATACCGCTCGATCGGAAAGACAGGCTTATCAGGATAAGCGGCCGCCCAAGATTCAGTGAAGCCGCCGATAAAATCGGCAATTGTCTCGTCCTGGTCGATAAGGATGATCATCTGGACTTCTTTTCCAATAAGGATATAGTGTCCGAAGTTCTATTACAAAAAAGGAAGGAGAGGTAAAGATGTTCCAACCGATACTGACGGAAGAATTGGAAAGTCGTATAGGCAAGCTGCCATTTGGAAAGAGGACACAGGCGAAAATAATCGTATCGCTTCGCGATATTGATCCGAAGAACATCGCGTCGGTCGAGATAATACCAAGAGAATATCTGGAAAGGCTGATAAGAGGAGTGACTCTCGAAGGAAACTCATCAATAAGACCTTATGCTAATTGCGAGATAATAACCGCGAGAATAGATCCTTACGAGTTAGAGATCGGACAGACTTTCATACAGAGAGAAAAATACCGGCAGATACTCGAAGATTTCGGCAATATATTGGATAGTGGCTTCTGCGTAACGAGAGGAATCGCCAAGCGGAGCCCGTTCATAATATTCGGATTGACGAGAGACGGACGACCGGCAGCTGCTCATTATCTTCCTCCTCTCATAGAGGAAAACAACGGAATAAGATTCCTACTTGATGGCATACATCGTAATTTCCTGGTCAAAAATATCGGAACGACGATAGAGAGTATCATCATAAAGGGAGTGAAGACAGAACTTCCCTGCGATCCGAGACCATGGAATACAATAAGAGCCGTCGAAAAGAAGCCTCCGAGAGAGGAAAGGTATTTCAACCTCCGCGCGGATCTCTTTCGCAACCTGAAACACACAGGTATCGACGGATAAGAGAATGGGAATCCCCGCGACTAACGCGGGGATTATTTTTTTTAAAAAAGAGCCCCTCTTGAAAGGCTCGACCAACTAATGTCGCATAAGCGATTTATCTTTTTATTCCATAACCCCCTTTAGATATTTTTTAAGTTTACCAAACAGATTTTGCGACTATCTATCAGTCCTATCGATAAGAACTACCGAAGATATCGGTCGCAAATATTTCAGACACGATAAAAATAATATAAAAGAGCAGGAGAAAGATAGCCTCCTTTTTCGAGAGGTCCTTGCCCGTCTTCATGAAATAGAGAAGAACGATGATCGCTATAAGCATGAAGGCGCCCGTCATATAGACGATACGAGGATCAAAAGTGAAAGGGCTGATGGTCGCAATGATACCGACGACTATTGTCGCATCAGCAACCACGGTTCCCAATATATCCCCTAGGGCAAGACTGTCATTTTTCTGCTTTGCCGCTCGGAGAGAAAAGAACAGTTCAGGGAGAGTCGTACCCAACCCAACGATGAATATGCCGACGATAGCTGGAGGAACCTTCAAAACAGTAGCAAGACTGACGCCAAACTCGACTGTAAAGTAAGCGCCGAAAAGAAGGCAGATCATACTAAGAAGAAGAAAGAAGATGCTTCTTGCGGAAAGAGGCTCCCTTTTCCCCTCAAGAGATATATTGCTTCTTTTTAAAACAAACCAATAGAAAGAAATTCCGGCGATGATCAAGGAGATGCCTTCTATCCGAGAATAGAAACCGTTTGATCCAAGAAGCAGCGGAAGCGCGATGATACTTATATAGAGAGGGATATTCCTAATAATGGAGCTTTCTACCTTCAGGCTCCTTCCGGAACCGATGACGACTATGGCGAAGACAAGGGTAAGGTCTGCCACATTCGATCCAAAAAGAGTTCCCAGTCCAAAGGCCGGCATGCCTTCGATGGCCGAAGTAACGGCTATCAATGTTTCCGGCAAGATGGAGATGATAGCGACAACGATGAAGCCGATGACATATTTCGGCAAACGAAGGCTCTTTGCTATCGCGATCGACGAAGAATTAGCGCTTTCAGCGCTTCGAATAACGAGATATATGGAAATACAGAGAAGGATAAAGAATAAGAGTATCTCAAGCATGAAGCTAATGATTATCTCTAATAGTACAGCATGACGAACGCGAACTCCCAATCAACAGCCATCGATCTTAGAAAATAAAAAGCACCACCAGAAGGGCGGCGCTTCATCAATTCGTTATTTATATCTGATAGTAGAAAATACTCCGTCCGCAAGATCATCGATATCTAATCCTTTCCTTTCTAGTTCGCAAGCACTCTTCTCGGGATCGTCATAGTTCACACATTGAGGATATCTGAACGCGAAGTGGATGCCGATTACTTTTCCCTCCTTTATAGCAGAGTAGTAGTAATCGATATAAGTACTTCCCGCCGCTCCTTCGCCAGATATCTTGACGCAATATTCGCGTCCCCGGATATCTTTTACCCCTGACCCTTCCATAGGGCTCTTTCCCGATGAATCTTCAAAGCAAGTGAGTCTTCCTTCTTTCACAAATATTTCAGGAGGCCAGATGACCGGGCTTACATATGAAGTCTTGAGGTCTGCCGAATATTCGAACACCAGCCCGCTTACATCGTCGTATAAGGTCTTAAATACCTCATCAGGGCACTTGGAGAATTCGCACTTAAGGCCGGTGCGTCCGACTGAAGAACCGTCAGGGCAGATCTTCGCTTCTAAAGTGCAAGCTATTTGGCTCGGACCATTAAGCTGCCATATCGAAAAGTTAATATAGCCGGCAAAGCTCACCCATAAGAGATATGGAGCAAGAAGCAAAACGGCTACCTTCGACAACTTCGAGAAAGACACCATGGTCGCGATGATCGTTCCCCAGAGGAATATGATCTCGATAAACGCCAATCCCGGATTCTGGAACCCGAAGAATATAACCGACCAAAGCAGGTTAAAAACGAGTTGGACGACAAACAGAGAAAGAGCGATCTTCACCCCTTTGGTTTCCATTCCCTTCTTCCATATAAGGAAGACCGAAATACCCATCAAGAGAAAAAGAACAGTCCAAACCGGACCGAACACCCATCCCGGAGGGGTAAATATCGGCTTTACTATATTCGCGTACCAACCGGAAATAGCCGGCATAGTAAACAGCGATCCGATCACGCCGACAAGCTGCGATACGATAACGGCGATCGCAAACTTTATCATATTGTCCCTCAACATCAGTTTATCCATGGCGATTAATATAATTAAACAGAATCAGCGAGAAATTATTTCCTGAACCCGACCGACCGCCCCGCTTTCGAGTCGAACCTTTATGCCATGAGGATGAAAGGATGAGTTCGTCAGCAATTCGGAGACGATCCCTCTCGTAAGACGGTTAGTCCGCTGATCTTCTTTGAGAACGATGTCGACTTCCATACCGATCATAATGTCGGCTCTGACTTTTCCGTCCATCTATTCTTTCCAGCGAGGAAGATCAGGCATCATCCCGTCCACCATCACTTCCGCTTCTTTCTTCGTCTTTCCCATAAATCTCATGGCGGCCTTGATACTCCTCTCCCTCACCTGTTCTCTCGTCGCAAGAGTGCCGCTATCCTGATCTTCACAATAGATACAGTAGATGTCGTTGAACTTCGACATAGTATCCGCAGCGAGCGACACACCGCAGCTTTCGCAGATCTTTATGTTTGATTGCTCCATATCTCACATATTATCACGGAGGCGGATTACGAGATCGATACTTCTCCTGGCTTAGGAGTACTTCCTGAAACAGGTAGGCTGAAATAGAATGTCGTCCCTTTGCCTATTTCGCTCGTGAACCATATCTTTCCGCCAGAGACACCTATGATCTGCTTGACGAGATAGAGACCGAGCCCGTTTCCATCTTTTTCTATACCGATGATATTCTCTCCGCGATAGAATTTTTCAAATACCCTTTTCTTTCCTTCTTCGGTAATCCCGTATCCATTGTCTCTTATTTCGGAAACGATATCATCCCCTTCTCTCTTTACGGACACGGAAATCTTTCCTTTCGCGGGAGTGTACTTAACAGCATTAGAGATGATGTTCTTATACACTTCCCGGATAAGGCTAGGGTCTATATTTATATCCGGAAGCGATTCTTCGAAATCAGTATCCACAGAGTGACCCTTCTCTTTTATCTTCAGCCTGAGTTCGCCGATAACATCTTCAACTAATCTATCTAGATGGGTCGGCTTCGGATTAACCATTATCCTCCCCGATTCTATCCTCGAGATATTGAGAAGAGAAGTTACGAGATCGCTCATTCTCTTGTTGGCGTCATAGATATCCCTGATATTCTTCTCCTGCTCCTTGTTGATCGGGCCGAAGTCTCCTCCGAGGAGCATCTCAGATATCCACTTGGTGACGGAAATCGGAGTGAGAAGCTGATGAGATGTAAGAGAAAGGAACTCCGTCTTCATCCTATCTACATTATTCTCCTTGGTTATATCCCTAAAGATGATTATCATTCCCTTCATTTCATCATTAATCATGATAGGAGAGATATTCGCCGCCATAGGGAATCTCGATCCGTCTTTCCTTACCATATACAGGTGCGATTCGATACCTATCATGCTATTTTTCCTGCTTGTCAGAGGGTGATAAAGTATCCTTTCCTTGTAAGGAATAAGCTTCCCTTTATCGTCAGTAACCTGCCAGGCATCGTAATAAGATTTGCCTATCAATTCCTTTCCGTAGCCAGATATCTTCTCGGTAATATCATTGATGAAAGTTATAATTCCTTTCTCATCACAAACGATAATACCGACACCAATACTGGATATCAGAGCATCCATTCTGGCCTTTTCTCTGATAATCCGTTCTCGTCTTAGGTATATGACAATAAGAAGACCACTGATCGAGAGAATAAAGACAACCGAAGCGCTAACATAAAACACAACTCTCAAATTCGCCACTGCCTTATAGGCCGGGAAGAATCTTAACTCCCAGATCTTATCGGCAAGATATATATACTCCCCCTCGGACAAAAAATCGTAAGAGACATACTCCAAAGAAGCCGGATCGCTTACCATATCGCCCAGAGCATTCGCTATCCTTTTTCCAGAATCGTTAAAGATAATGTTTTCATCCAGAGACAAAATAAAATTATCAGCCTTGATATACTGTTTTTCCGGACGAATCAGGCCGCTACCTATAATCGGAGAAAACAGATCCGATAGACGGATGACGGCAAGCGTCGACCCCATATACTCTTCACCTTTAAATATCGGAGAGTAGAGAAGTAATCCAGGATATCCTTGAGTGAGCATTATCGGCTCCGTGACCACCATTCTCCTCGTTTCTTTCGCCTTGATGACAGGAATGAGCCTATTTGGATATTCATTAAGGTTAAGGTCTACTATCTCTGAGTTCATATTAGTGATCGGGTAGACATAGCGGATGATGTTATCCTTGTCGACCCATTCGAATGAGATAGGTATATTCGCCGACTCCTCCTCTATCTCATGAGTAAGAGCCATCGCATACAGGTCAAACTCTTCTTTAGTAACAAAATCACTCGAAACGAACAGCGACCTTATGCCGTCTACTGCGATTACAGCGTTCTCGAATTTCCTGTTTACGAGGGATATGTTATCAGCTATCTCTCTCTCGTAGATATTGCGGAAAAAGAGCACTTCCCTCTCGTAGATAAATATATTGAGAAAAAAAATGATAACCGAGATAACAAGTATCGGTATGATCACATAGCCCCATAAAGCTTTATTCATATTTTTAATATTTCCCATATTATCTATCAGCGCGAGACCGATCTCATTCTAAGATCACTTACACTTTTTCTTATCAAGACAATTAGCGAGCTTGTTAAATTCGTGAGCAAGCTCCTCCATCTCGTCTCCGGTCTTGATATTCACGCGATAACTCATATTCTTGGCGCGGATCAATTCCATGCCGTGAGTCACCTGTCTTAATGAAAATATTATATTCGAAGCAAGGGCTCCGCCGCTCAAGATCATTATCCCTGTTCCGAGGATTAAGTTAACGGCAACCCCTATATAGAACATGTTAATATCCAGAGCTCCAGATATCATATTGATAAAGAGGGCGGTCATTATGGAAACGAAGAATATTCCGATACTGAATCCTGTTATAAATATTTTTATCCTTATGCTCATTACTTTCTTGGGAGAAGTTACATCACCGAATATGTAGAGGATACTGTTAACATCTTCCAATATATAGCGGACGAAAAAATAGACGACCATAAAAAGCATCTGCCCCATAGCTATTCCGACGAGTAGATTATTGATAGCGACAGTGATGGGCGTTCCGAAGTGTGTGATATAGAAACTGGTCGTACCGATCACATAAGCGATGAAGCTCACGAGCGCAGAAAGCACCGCCGTATGTATAGGAAAGCGGCTTACTAAATCGGATACTTCCTCTATCTCTCTTTCCTCTATGCTCTTAATGTCCGATTCGTATTTACGGAGAAAATTGCTTACAGGCTTAAACAAGAAAGCGAATAAGCCGATAGCGGCACCACCGAATACGACCTCCTGCCATAAATAGAAGAAAGTATTAGCGGCGATATCGGGCCCGCTCGAAATATTCAAGAGAAATATATCTTCTATCGGACTCAATCCCCAAAAAAAGAGAACCGAGGCGACAAAATAAAAAGAGAGAAGTCTGTCGCGAATAACAAGAAGAGAATCCCTTCTTCTGTTAATAGACCAAGCAAGCATAATGGAAAGGATGATGAGCGGAATGAATATCAGAAAAGCGTTCATGAAACCAAAAGTGATCTCCCCAGTCATACCGAGATAAGAAGCCACAATACCATATATGAAATAGCCGACGGTAACCGCTCCTATAATGAAAGCTAGCTTGTTTTTCATCTTCTGTTCCGCTTTTAAGGTTGTGGATTCATTCTATCACACAAGGAGTAATACATGACTAAAAAACGAGGGGTGTTAATCCCCTCGTCGCGCCGCGATCGCTTTCGCGGCAGATCGAAACTGATCGATTCTCGGTCCGTCGAAGATCCCGCTTTCGATCAATCCACGGAATCTCCTTCCGAATTTATGATTCACATAGACAATTATCTTTTCGTCATACTCAGTAAAGAGCACATTCGATTGCACTCCGTATCTTTCGATGTGCTTGCGAGCATCGATCTCTTTGAAGTCAGAAAATGGTCCTTCGACCCATAGAGCAAAATATCGGCTATAAGGTGTCGGCTGGTATCCGTGAAAGACAAGATACCATCCGGAAGGAAACTCTCCGAAAAAAGATTCATTCATCCACCATGACCCTTCATCAGGATCATATGACATAAATGTCTTATTCGGAGGCAGAAAATCCATCGCTCCCTCAACCTTGATGCTCTCTTTCAAAACATCGAAAGCTAACTTGGTATAGACACCTTTCATTCTCCATCCGATCGGTTTCAAAATATCATTCGATTTCCAACCCTTATTCCTATCAGCGAGACACCATTCACAGAATGTTCCGATCTCCCCCGAAGGAACAAGCGGCCCCAAATGCTTTGCGACGCATCCCATCTTTCCGCAATCAGAGCACCTCTCTTCGATAAAATCACCCCTTACCGTGTCAGCCATACGAAAACCTCCTTATTAAGATATCAATGGACTTGAGACTATACGGCAAAACTATCCTTTGTGGGCGTAAAAATCAAATAACCTTTCCCTCTTGCCGAAAACAGGCGTTCAAGATATAACAGAGGCAGTAACTTAAAATCAGATGCCCGGGATGAGCCAGTCTCAATAAATAAACCATGGAGGTGATATATATGAAACTGACTATTCCCAATATCCTAACGCTATTCCGATTCGCTCTAGTGCCCATATTCGTATGGGTATTCCTCGAAACCAACCCTATCTTCGCGCTACCTGTATTCATACTCGCCTGCGTGACCGATATCCTCGACGGATATATCGCCCGCAAAACGAACACTACAAGCACTTTTGGTAAATGGGCGGACCCGCTCGCAGATAAGACGATGACCATTACTGTCCTCGCCTGTCTTACAGCTTTCCACCATCTGCCGTGGTTCTTCCTCGTCTTCTTTTCCGCAAAAGAGATACTCATGGTGATCGGCGGACTGATAGTCTATTTCGGAAAAGGAAAACAAAAAAAGATCTATGGATCGAAACCGATCGGCAAGCTCGCTATGGTAACGACATTCATCGGTCTCATATTCGCCTTCTTTAAGGACCAAACCGCTCCCTGGCACATCGCGATAATGTGGATCAGTGTGGGAGTGAGCATCGCTTCGATAATGTATTACTATCTTTATCACTATAAAGGCATAATCGAAGACTAATAACCGAAACGCCATTAGAGATGATGGCGTTTTTTAATATAAAAACCCGTTTCGAAAGAAACGGGTTCATGAAACATACAGAAAACGATTCGCGGAAAATTATTTATCGGGTTTAGTCTCTTTTATTTCAACCGTAAGCTTCTTCCTGGTTATCTTCTCTACAAGGCCTGGATCGACGAAACTGTTGATAAGGCCAACTTCGCCACTATCTCCACCACTAACATAGTATTGATAAAGCCTCAAATATAATATACGGCCTGACCGCTTAGAAAAAACCGGCATATTTGCCGGTTTTTCCATAAAGACTATTTAGTCTTCTTGGCTTTCTTAGCCGCGAGCATAACTCTCTTAGCCGCCAATCTTTTCTTGGTCTTGTGGGAATGCGTCTTTATAGGCTTGCCCACTCCCGTGCTTCTTTTTGCCATTTTTCCTAGTGTAGCAAAAAAAGATCGATTAAGGGAAGGTCGCCTATTGAGATCCAATAGGGGGCGGCTACCTGTTAATTATCGGTATCTCAAACCAGAATGTGCTTCCCTTGTCTTCTTCGCTCGTGAATCCGATCTTGCCGCCATGCTGTTCGATAAAGCTTCTCGCCAAGAACAGTCCTAATCCGAATGAGTCCGGTTGCATTACTGAAGCGTTAGAAGCGCGAAAGAAACGAGAGAATAAAAGGTGCTGCTCCGGAGTAGGAATGCCGACGCCGTTGTCCTTTATCTCGAAGCGGATAACATTACCGATATTCTCAAGCTTAGCGACAATCTTTCCATTTTCTTTCGTGTAAATTATGGCGTTATCTACTAACTTACTGATCACGGTTCTCATCTTTTCTCCATCGCATTCGACGGAAGGCAAATCCTTATCCGGAGCGATATATTCGCAGGATATTCCTTTCAATTTACACCTCCTCATCGCTTCGTTCATTATCGCCGCAGTGATGCTGTCGAGAGAGACATCATCTTTCTTGAATATCACGCGTCCCTCTTCGATATCTATAGCCGTAAGCAAATCATTGATACGGTTGGTTATCTCTATGCTTGACTTATGAGTAGCTTGGAGAAACTTATGAGTGATATCCTCCAACTTTCCATAGTCTCCGTCTAAAACCGATTCCAGATTCCAATTGACGATCGTAAGAGGAGTACGAAGCTGATGAGAGATGATAGTAATGAACTTATTTCTTATCTCATTCAGGTCTTCTATATGGCGTTCCGCCTCTTTTCGGCTAGAAATATCCTCACAGAAACCTATAAAATTCTTCTCATCAATCATCGCGGAAACTAGGTTTGCCCAGAATTTATCCCCGTTTTTTTTCTTGACCATCATTTCGGATTGAGAATATCCGCTCGTCTTCAAATAGTTAAAGGTCTTTAATCCTTCGTCAAGGTATTCGGGAGCCAAGAAATCTTGGATGGACAGCTCTAACAGCTCTTCTTTCGTGTATCCGGATAGCTTGCAAGCCATTGTATTAACGTCGATGTAATGGCCCGTCTCATCGCAAATGAAGATTCCGAGAGGAGCTTTCTCTGTATAAGTCCTGAACTTCTTTATTCCTTCCAATATAACGCTCTCTCCTTTTTTGCGTTCCGTGATATCGCGCTCAACGACCGAAGCGCCGACGACTATACCCTTATCATCCTTTATAGGAGAGATGGAAAGAGCGATAT
>CAZRNY010000003.1:20219-56604 GCA_964601595.1 uncultured Candidatus Saccharibacteria bacterium
AGCCGAACATCTTTTCCGCGCCACCGTTCCAGCTCGTAATGATTCCTTCGAGAGTCTTTCCGACGATCGCGTCGTGAGACTCCCTGACTATTGCCTCAAGCTGCAATAGCGATCCTCCATCCTTCCCCTCAACCCCAGATGCTGATTTCAAGGACATTTTTGATAGATATTGATTGTTTTTTAAAAATACTTCGCTTACCTACTTCATAACACTTACCTCATAAAGTTTTCATAAAGAAAATTCATCATTTATGAGAGCACCTGCTTATTCCAGAGAAATGCCTATCCGACAAAAGTGGATTTATTTATATAAATTGATGATTTTAAAAATAGTCACAAATAAATAAACCCACATATTATTTTTTTCGACCTTTTGATCATCAATTTAAAGATATATTTATTATACCAATATGGGAGGAGCGATCTTATAAAAAATCAAAATAATGACCGCTAATCATTCCTTTTCACCCTACTAAATAGAAAGAATAATGTGATAGCGATCGCGAAACTAATAGCAATGTCGGCGATAAGGCTGAATACCGGCGAACCGAGAACGCTTCTCGTCATATGAGTAGAAAACCTCATCTCCCAGCCGGAGGCCATAAGCGAAGATGCCGGTTCGTTCTTAACGAGCACCGCTTCTTCGTAGGTCTCGACTGTCTTATTAAGGACTAGATACGGATACGGCCAGCCGTAATATCTCGTCGCGCCGAACATACAGCAGATCTCGGAGAAGGAATATAAAGAAAACCCCGTAAATATAATAAGAGCAAAACCGACGACGAAAACCTTACTGTTTATCCTGTTTGGCTTATTCATAATGATCAAAGCTGCACCCGAGGCAGATATTACTACCTATAATTCATATTAATATAGATACAAAAAGACTCCCGTAAAGAGAGTCTTTTTATCCAGACAGATATTATCTGCCTGTTGTCTGATTTAGACGCGAGTAACGTTTACAGCTCTCGGTCCCTTTTCAGACTCGGACTTTTCGAAAGATACCTTATCTCCGGTCCTTAACTCGTCGAAGCTTACGCCGCTCAAGTCGTTACCGTGAAAAAATAAATCCTTCGATTCGCCATCAATGGCGATGAATCCGAATCCCTTATCAGTAAGGGTTTTGATTGTTCCTTCCATGTTTTTTTCGGATTCCCTAAGGAATCCTAATTAAATGAATTAATTCGACTGTTTCTTCTCTAAGAAGATCCTTTTACCTAACGAAAAGGATTCTAACACATATATTACAATTAGTCATATAGCAAGCGATTTAGTCGGCTATTTAGTCCTCAAAAGCGTCCTAAGAGAAAAAAGACGCCCGAAAGGGCGTCTTTTCTTATATTTCGTAATTATCTCAGATCCTCTGCCTTATCTGTCAGTTCTCCTACCGATACATAGTATTCCTTTGGATTGTTCATATCCATGTATACCGGCACGGTGGTTAGCTTCTCTGATTCTATAATCGGCTTTGGATCATACCAGATACTCTCGCTTCTGATTAGATAGGTTTCGTCGGTAGCGGAATCGGCCCATTTGCAGTTAATCACATATGGATTCTTATGATATACGCTATACGAAGTATTAAACTCTATCTCCTCTACGGTCGCATCTATTCTCCTGCCACTCTCGAGAAGCTTCTTCTCAAGATCTTTTTTCCTTAGCTTCATTACCGCAAAAATAAATCCGATAACGAAAATTACTGATCCAAAAATCGGGATTACCCACTCGAAAGCTATATCTCTTCCTGAGCGAATATTTTCAGGCGAAGCGGGATCGTAATATATCTCGATCTCCTTTCCCGCTACCATATCAGAACTATAGAAGTTCAGCTTGCTGGTATAGATCTCTCCTTTAACGACATAATTGACAGAGACATCGTAGTCGAGATCCCCTTCCGAATCCCTGGAAGACTCTATATTAGAAATGATTGCTGTATTCTGAACGGCAGTCTTTTTGAACTCTACAGACGACATCATCACGCTTATTCCTATTATGATGAAAACGACGCCAAGGATCATAAGAACTATGCTTATCAGCCACTCGGTAAAGTTTACCTTCATCTTTTTCGTTTATCGTATATTTACCTGATTATACAGCCTATCCATATTAAAAGCCGCGACGAATCGCGGCTCTTAATATCTATTTCTTAGTAAGGGTAAAGTCTCCGAGGGTAACTGATCCCGTAACTTTCGGCGCCTTCTTTCCGATCTTCTTCAGCGCTTTCTTTACCGTCTTCTTTGCGGTCGTCTTCTTTGCAACCTTTTTCTTCGCAGTCGTCTTCTTTGCAACCGTCTTCTTTGCGGTCGCTTTTTTAGTCTTCTTGACGACTTTCTTTGCCGGCTTCTTCACAACCTTCTTCGCAACAGCCTTCTTCGCTTTTATTTTTTTTGCCATCATTACTTTAATGATAGCACTTCATCTCAATCATCGCGCTATCTTTTTAGAAAAATATGATCAAGCGATATCTCGTCACGCTGCATTGATGATAGGCAACAAGAAAAAATGATAGAGATAATATTTTCCGTTCAGATGTTTTCCGGCAAGCGAGAGAGCGAACGAAAAACAAATAAATATGCGAGTAGCTATCTTCTACATAACGCTATCTCTAGCAATCTGAGACAGAGAGGCAAATCAGGAGGGCTTAGAGCCTCTTCTCAATCATCGCCTCCTTTCTGGCTTTTTAAATTCCGAAGAACTCGGATGCTGATTACTCAAATAACAGAACGAAGTAGAACTGCCCAGGAACGGCTTTATGGAAAGATCATTACCAAAGACTTCTTTAAATGTATACTGAGAATATAAAAATAAACTTAAGAATATGAATAAAAAGCGATCTATCGCGGTCATCGCGATGCTTGCGGCGGCGGTAGCGATATTTGCAGGCGTAAACCGGTATACCGCGAACAATAAGGATAGCGGACCGGTTTCCGATAATAGACCACCGACTTTAGAAAATGGATTGTCCGTCTCCGGAAACGAGCCGACCCCTATCGGCGGTCAGAAGGATGAACACGGATGTCTCTCAGGAGCGGGATACTCGTGGTGCGATAAGACCGAGTCCTGTATCCGCTCTTGGGAAACTTATTGCACGGCGGCCGCTCCGAAAGCAGCGCAGTTCGACTGCAAAGACGGAAAAATAATAAAGGCGACTTTCTACCCAAGCGACGATAAGTATGTAGATCTAGTTCTTAGCGACGAGAGAGCTCTTTCTGTTCCGAGAGCTATCTCCGCTTCGGGCGCACGCTACGCGAAAGCCGACGAGTCGTTCGTGTTCTGGAATAAGGGAAACACCGCGTTTATAACGGAAATGGCTAACGAAACCACTTACGCGGATTGCGTGACGAAGGCGGAGTAATCGGTGGTTGGTATGGATATTAAAAAAACAAACGCCTTCCGGCGTCTGTTTTTTTAATCTACTCTCCCATCTATTCACTCTAGCCTCGTCTTATTAAAGATTCCCTAATGATAACTCAATCTACTTATGAACTTCGGTTTCTATCCTAATTGATTTCGATCCATCTGCCTTCACTTATTATCTCTCGCTTATCATCAACTATCTTAAGCGCGGAGTTGTCATCCATCGCGTATATTTTCTTAATCACATCCTTAGTCTCCTCCTTAATATTATCTTCCGTCATCTTGGAAAAATGAGGAGAGTTAAGGTGGGGTAAGAAGTAAAAATCAAAATAGCCTAACCCGCTTAATTCTTCGGGCCTGTCTAGGTCTTCTTCATAAAGAACCTGAGATAATCCCAAGCCGATCTCTTTGCCTAGAATCATACTGCCGGCGCTAAGACCCACATAGACCTTATCCTTTAATAAGTCCAACATCATTTCGGCAAGTCCTGATCTATTTATCCACTCCATCAGGTAATATGGATTCCCTCCCTCGAAGAATAGTATATCCGCCTCCTCTATCTTGGGCAGCCACAGCTTTTTATCTATGACCGAAATATCAGCGATATCGATCGACTTGAAGTTCTGCTTTTTTAGATTTGTCAGGTCGTCTATCAACCAGCCCTTATCACCCTTTTCAACATTAGAAGCCGTTGGGATAAAGACCAGAGATGTGTCTTCTGGCTTCTTTCCGACAAGCTCGAATAAGGCGTTGGAAATAGATCTATTAGTTAATCCGGAGGAAGTCAGAAGAAGCTTCATGAGCTCGATATTAACAAAAAAAATTACTATCCGCGAGGGATATAAGAACATAAATGGTGGCTAACTATATTTATCTTGGGTTAAGTCCACTTCACTAGACAGGCTTATCAGCCAGTCTGATAATGGTGCTATGGGGGAAAATATACATGAAATCCAGGGATTGATCCTAAAGGAAATGTTACTTAGGGAAACGGCCCGCTTTTCGGAATTAAATATTGATAATGTGTCCTCAGATCAATTTACCTTTCACTTAAAGCAGCTTGCCGACCGAGGAATAATCGAGAAAACCAAAGAAGGACTATATAAGCTTACAGCGTCAGGAAAAGAATATGCCAACCGTTTTGATATAGATTCCGATCAGATCAAAATCGAGAAACAAGCAAAACTGAGCGTGCTTGTTGTTGCCACCCAGATAAAAAACGAAAAAAAGGAATACCTCATGCAGACTCGGTTAAAGCAACCTTTCTTCGGATTTCGCGGATTCATTACGGGAAAAACGAAGATAGGAGAATCGGTATTCGATACTGCAGGAAGAGAATTAACCGAAGAAACGGGTCTAACCGCCTTAAGCTTAGAACATATAATGATCTACCACGAAAGGATATTCTCCGTTCAGAAGGAATTATTGGAAGATAAATATTTTTTCATTTTCTTAGCCGAAGATACAAAGGGAGATCTGATAAGTGATTTTCAGGGAGGCAAGAATGAATGGGTCGCAGAGACGGAAGTTGTTAATGGAAATATCTTCTATGACATTGCCGACCTGATGACTCTGATAAAAGATAGGAATTCGGGATTATTGGAGAAAGATTATTTTGTGGAGAAATATTAACTATTGAAGGAATAAAACAAAAAGAGAGCCATCATGGCTCTCTTTTTTCGGATCCGGATTGTAAATAACTTTAGAACGACATCGCGGGAGCAAAAGAGGTATATCTATGTGTTGGAGTTAGCTGAATAGCCGTTTTTTTGTTAAGAGATTAATTGAATTGGATCAAGTAGATACTCTTTTTTTATAATCATCTTATAAGTAAGCACCGAAGAAACAACTGAAGAGATTCTTAAATCTCCTATAGCACTTAGTAGAACATTTGCTTCCTCGAAGGATATTTTTTGTGATTCCATTAATAAATTTACCATATCAAGAGTGCATTGTCGGTACGCTTCTTCGTGAGTCTTTCTGCTTGCTATAGTAATAAAATATTCATCATTAACAATAATGGGTCTATGCTCTTTTGTCTTTTTAATCACATCTACCCTTATGGTTACCTCGGAGGATATTTCGACACCAGTCCCACATATTTCTCCGTCGCCCATTAACGCATGTACATCGCCTAATAAGAACTTTCCGCAGCCTTCTTTATCATGCAAAAAAAGAGTTGATCCGACTTTTAATTCTTTAATATCCATATTACCGCCATGATCGCCGGGGTCGTAATCAATTTTATTATTTATTAAAGCAATCCAACCAACCATCGGACTTACATTAAAACTTATATTAGGTGAAAAGCGCACAACATTATTTTGAATATCTACTTTCTTATCTAAAGAATGCCCTGCTTTATCTTTTAATACGCCTCCCCATGGTTCTACTTTAGATGACGCGAAGAATAAAATTCCATCATTCAGTAGTTTAATTTCTTTTATAGTTATAGCGACAGTGTCTCCTTGGTTAATATCATTAA
Source organism: uncultured Candidatus Saccharibacteria bacterium (assembly GCA_964601595.1). Classification (GTDB taxonomy): domain Bacteria; phylum Patescibacteriota; class Minisyncoccia; order UBA6257; family Colwellbacteraceae; genus CAZRNY01. Next base: position 26,062 of record CAZRNY010000003.1, read on the forward strand.
TTAAGATAGGTCCAGTTAGATTAGGCTTTTTTTCAGGGGTAGTCGTTTCAATTATAAGCTCATCACCTGAATTTATTTTAATGACTTCCTTAGCATTAAAATCATTTATGTCCACTAAAAAATTTCTAGTTACCCGCCTCATAACCCAATATTATCAAATAGGCCTTAAATTAACACTGAAGCATTGAGACTAGCTAATTTTGAGCTAGCTCTTGTTGGATCGCCGAGGCGGACTCGCTCCGTTTAGGAACCCTCGGTTCCTAATATCTTCCTATAGCTGGAGTGGTAACCGCTCCCGATTCTTCACCTTCGAATAATGCGCCGGAGAATAAAAAAGACGCCTATTCAGGCGTCTTTTGTGCTCTGGGTTATAGATAACACTAGAAAGATATTACAGAAGCAAGAGGGGCTTTTTTATGTGCCGAGTTCCTAATATTTAAGATAGATAGTAACCGACCCCATTTATTTCCATAATCTTATCTTATCTCCACCTGCACCTCACTGCGAAGCATAAAAGGTATTGTCCATGGCGTGTTATAGCGAGCCGTATTGACTGCGCCCACAATCTCTAAGCCATCGCGAGCAAGCGCTTCTAAAAGTTCTGCTTCATGCTTTTTAAAAGCTGATTCACTGGTCGTCCAGCTAAACATCCGCACCGCTACCTTACGCGCCGGCACTTCACGCAACTCAACCCGCTTGTCGTTCGGCTCGGGTAAAGTCTCGAGCGTATATCCGCTTGGCATAACAAAAGAGATCTTATAGGCGCCGCTCTCTGCTTCTTCCTCAGTATTAACCGGCGCCGTCATACTAATTTTTTCTGAAGTACTCTCTTCAGTATTCACCGGCACGGTCATAGCGATCTTGTCTTTCTTGGTATTGTCACCAAAGATATAGCCAGCGACTACAGGAAATCCCTTTTGAGCCGCGTCGTCTCTGTTCTCCGCACCACTGATAGTAGTTTCAGCGATGATGTAGGGCGCATATTCGCGTATTTCATAGCCATTAACTTCACTCACAAGCGCATACTTTGGCTCTTCAATATTAAGCACCGGAAGCCAGCTATACAGAAACCATCCGACCAACAAAACTCCGATAACTATCAATATAATATTCATAGTTTTTTTCTTTATATTCTTATGAAATATCATTCCTAACCGTTTTGTTTTTAAGACTCAAGTAAGAGAATAATGAGGACAATCACTATCTCTTGTTTTCCTCGAGGGATTATCAGTTAAATATAACACAAACAATAACTGACCTTATTCGCTCAGATATCCGGTAGGAATCTCACATCGTCGCTTCCGTCTCCGCTCTGCCAGCTGACAGAGCTCCGCATCGCTCCTCTATGAAAACCTTCGGTTTTGTTTCCGCCGGCTGACGGATCCGCCACGGGGAGCTCTCGGCGCTCCCCGACCCTTTTACTTGTTCGAACCTACTTGAGAGAAGGATAATACAAAAACAGGAGGGTTATGTTTATGTGCCGGAGCTATTTTAATTATTTAATGGCGACTGACCCCATTTATCTTCACCAGAAACGAAATAGAATAATAAAAAAAGGCGCACGTAGGTTTTCCCACATGCGCCCTTACCACTTAAAACATAAAGTTATCGGACCCCGAGCGTCGCTCCAGAATATTCGATACCTCTTGGTAAAATAACAACCTTTTTGCTGTCGCTTTTCTCTATGTACCCAGCATGAATCGCATCAAGCCTGAGCAATTTAGCAACTTCTAAAACTGCATTCACATCAGTTTCTGTAACATAAAGCGCGAAACCCGCACCCATATTAAAATTGCTATACGCTTCAAGATCATCAACAGGGCCATGTTCTTGTAAAAAACTAAAGATAAGTAGCTCCTTTGGAAGATGCTCCACAACATAAACAAATGGTTGTGTCGCACGCATAAGTTTGCGCCAACCATGCCCTGTAATATTCACCGCGTAGTGAATATTTACCTCGCGGTTGAGGCAATCCTCGATAAGACCCACATAAATATGCGTCGGATCAAGAAGCGTCTCTCCGTAGGTTCTTCCTCCTTCGATTTCGGTAAGATAGCCTCTAGGCAATGCATCTGCAATTTTACGCGCCATCGTGAGGCCATTAGCATGAATACCAGAACTCCCAATCAAGATGATTGCGTCGCCGTGTTGGATGTTACCCGTCGTAATAAGCCGATCCTTCGGCTTTATAAGGCCCATAGCTGATCCCGAAAGAAGAACTGTGCCAGGTATAATAATGCCTTTAAGAGTAGGAGTTTCTCCACCACCCCAAATACATCGCGAGAGGTCACAGGCATGTTTCCAGCCATCAATAAGATCGCGGCATCGCTGATCATCGCTAAACCAGTCTGAGTCGCCAACTGCTAAGTGCATAGCCACCGAAAGAGGAACTGCGCCGAGAGTGATTATGTCATTCACAATCATCGCCACAGTATCCTGCGCGAGATGGTTATAATAGGTCTTACCCGTAAGACGATACATCGCATCGGCAACTAAATTCTTTGTGCCTAGGCCTTCTTCGACATGTGCAAGATAGCTATCCTTCGCTTCAATAAGGTAGACACTTTCACCGCGACTCATCGTAACCTCCTGAAACTCACCACCGTTAATCCTGTTGATGTTTAGAGCGGTTTCGCAACCTGCAATTTGTGCCATACGTTTAAATGGGTCCATTGCATCGTAATCCACGCCAACACCAGCATAAGTCATGTTTTTCTCCCCCATCGCATTTTCCTCCTTATTTATTTGTTAAGTTCCAAGCTTACATACACTAAATACCGCCTAAACATTAACAAGTCAATGTTAGGCTCTAAGTCCACGATGGGTATAAAAATAGCCCATATGGATGCTAGCTTTTTTGGAGTCTCCCCCGATAGGAGGCGAACTCCGCTCGCTCTAGGCTCGCTCCGTTTAGGAACCCTCGGTTCCTAATATCTTCCTACAGCTGGAGCGGTAACCGCTCCCGACCCCTTACCTTCGAATAACACACCGAGAGGGCAAATAAAAAAGACGCCTATTCAGGCGTCTTTTTTATTTGCTCCCCCGGTAGGATTCGAACCTACGACCATCTCGTTACGCTTATCTCATTGTTACCAATGGGGACGGACTATATCACGATCCTCTCTTGAGGATCCGAGGCGCTTCCCGTTCCATTCTGCCTAACGGCGAAAATGGAAAAGTACTCTCTTTCGAGATAGTCTCTACACCTTCCCTTCGATTTCTCTTAGGGCTTGGCTCGGGATTACCCACTCTCTTCAGTTAAGAAGGAGCCGGGCTTCCCCGAATTCACCTCGTTATTCGACCTCAATTACTTGAAGAAGCTGCATATTTTCTTTTCTCTGCCATCTTATGAATAGCTTTGAAAACGGTTCACAGCGAGCCGCTCTACCACTGAGCTACAGGGGAATATGTTGTTTTCAACCGTCCCTATTGGGGACAAGGTCAATACTATAAAACTTGAAGATTTTTTTCAACTGCTTTAGGCATATGGATTTCCTAGGCTTTCAGGCCTAAATAATTGTCGTTTGACAGGTACCCATACAAGTTTTAGATCTCCCAAAGATCCAACCAAGCTAACCGATGCCGACCGAAAGGTCTTAGAAAATTACAAAGGCGTAGCTTAACTTGATCGACGCCCCTCGATCAAAACAAAACCGCCCAATCGCAGGGCGGTTTTTTCGTACAAAATTAGAATTAGATTCCTCAGGGTCGGAGACCCTTTCGGAATGACAGGGGTCATGAGATTTCTCAGGCCTCAAGGACCTTTCGAAATGACATTGTTGTGATGAGGTCTTTCGAGATGACATTGTTGTGATGAGGTCTTTCGAAATGACAACATTAAGTCAGTCTCGGAATGACAAAGGCTACGGGATTCCTCGGCAAAGCCTCGGAATAACAATGAAGTAAGGGAATAGCAGAAAGGAAGATTATCTCTTCTTCCTTCGAAGGAATGCGGGGATATCCCACATATCAGTCTTTTCCTCTTCGGTATCAGGTTCCTTATCCTCACGAGAAATGGATTCCTTAATATCCCTCTTCGTCTCGCTCATGAAAAGGTTTTCCACCTTGTCATCGCGGGCCGTGTCGCGGACATTATCTATCTCCTCGATATGATCTTCCCTCTTCGGGGTAACGATAGGAGTGAAGGAAACTCTTTCTCTCGGAGCGGCGTATCCGCCGAATCCGGTCGCGATCAAATTGATCTTGATGTTTCCCTTCGGAATTCTGCGATCCATATAGGCACCGAAGATAATCTTCGCGCTCGGATCGGCATTTTCGGTGATGATCTTCGCGGCTTCGTTTATCTCCGTCATCTTCATATCGGCACCGCCGGAGATTCCGAAAAGTACTCCTCTCGCGCCTTCGATCGAACGTTCGAGCAAAGGAGAATTGATCGCCTGAGTGGCAGCCTTCACGGCGCGGTCGTTACCGCTCGCTTGGCCGACGCCGACGATCGCTATTCCCGCTCCCTGCATGATGGCGCGGATGTCAGCGAAGTCTACATTCACGAGTCCGGAAGAAGAAATTATTTCCGAGATTCCGGAAACAGTATTTTTCAAAACTTCATCTATCTTCAAAAAGGCTTTATTGATAGAAGTATCGTTGCCGATGATCGAGAAGATCCTATCGTTCGGAATGACGATTAGGGCATCAACCCTATCCTTCAACCGATTGATTCCTTCTTCACCGATCTTCGTTCTCTGCGATCCTTCAAAGTTAAAAGGCTTGGTAACAACGGCGATCGTGAGCGCGCCCACTTCTCTCGCCGCTTCGGCGACGACCGGAGTCGCTCCCGTTCCCGTACCGCCACCCATTCCAGCCGTGAGAAAGATGAGGTCGGCTCCCTGAAGAGCTTCCACTATCTCTGTGCGGCTTTCCTCGGCGGACTGCTTGCCGATGTCAGGATTCATGCCCGCACCCATTCCTTTCGTCAGGTTGCGGCCGATGTTTATCCTCGTCTTTGCGGATGTCTTCTCTAGATCCTGTATATCAGTATTTAAAGCGACGAACTCGACGCCACGGACGAAGTCGCTGCTCATTCTGGAAACGGCATTATTACCGCAACCACCGATGCCGACGACTTTGATCTTAACGACCGGCGCGTCTAACAAATCCCTTGAGGGAGTATAGAGCCTCTTAGTCGGATTCTTCGACGCAGAGGTCTTACGCGCTTTCGGGGCTTTCTTTATCGCCCTCTTTACGGTCTTTTTTGCCATTAGGGTAGAATATTCCTTATCGTCTGTTTGATCTTATCCCAGAGGCCGGACCCAGATCCTCTGATCCCCTCGCTGTCGAAGCAATGTAGGATGAGGCCCAGGACGGCCGCGTATTCCGGAGATTCGACGTATTCTATCAGACTTTGGTCCGTCACTTCAAAATCGCCCGGATTAGGGAGTCCGATCATCGCAGAGAGCTTTAGCTCCTGCTTCGCGAGATCGACAACCCCGGGAAGTTTCGCTCCTCCGCCCACAATAACGGCACCGGCAGGAAGCTTTCCCGACTTGCCGATACGGCGAAGGTCTTCATTAACAAATTCAAAAATTTCCTGAAGGCGCGATTCGATCACTTCCGCCACAAAGCGGCGAGAAGGCGTTCCCGAAGCATTGATGTCGATCTTCTTCAGATCAACGATATCCTTCGAAGGAACATCGCGTGAAACAGCGAAGCCATAGGTGATCTTCAATCTTTCGGCAGCAGGAACAGAAATCTTCAGAGCGACCGCAAGGTCGTTCGTGATGTGCCCCGCACCGACAGGGAAAACATTTGCGTGAAGAAGCTTATCTTCTTCATAGACCGCGATACTTGTCGTGCCGAAACCGATATCGATAAGGACGACACCAAGCTCGCGCTGATTCTTATTAAGTACCGCTCTTGCGGAAGCGATCGGAGTGAAGATCAACCCCCCCTCTTCGCCGCCACCAGTCTTAACGCACTTCTGCAGATTCTTAATAGAAGGAGCGAATGCATCGATGATAATCGAAGAAACTTCGAGGCGAGAACCAATCATACCGCTAGGGTCGCGAATATCGCTTATGCCGTCGACGACGAATTCTCTTGTGATCGAATGAAGGATCATTCTGTTCTGCGGGAGGTTTATCGCGCGGGAAGCCTGAATGACCCGCTCCATATCGTCGGTCGTTATTTCCGAATTCGCGCGAGCGACAGCCACTATTCCCTTCGAGATTTGGGAACGGCCATTCGCACCACCGATATTCAGATATATGTTCTGCGCCGCAGGGCGGTAGAAACTTCTTATCTCCGAGATAACCTCGCCAATCGATCTCGCAGCATCCTCCATACTCACAACCGTTCCGCGTCTTATTCCTGAAGAAGGCCTAGTCGCCCCATAGACGAGACGGATTCGACCCTTGTCAGCTTCTGCAACAATAGCCTTGATGCTTTCAGAACCAACATCGAGACCTAAGACGGACTTTCGTGACATTAATTTAAGATAAAAATATAGAGTTTCAGATGGTAATTCCGGCCTTTTCTAATACTTCGTCTTCTTTCGCTTCCATAACGGCAGCCTCCTTATCATTCATATGGTCATATCCCAAGAGATGAAGGATTCCATGGACCACGAGAAGAGCTATGTCATCATTATGATTGCGGATATACTCCGGCGCAAGATATATTTCGCCAAGATGCCGTTTATCGGTGTTCGGCCTTGGAATATCTACCGGTTCTTCGAAGGAAAGCACATTAGTCGGCTTGTCTTTGCCTCGATATTTCTTGTTTATCAAGTGCATCGTCTCATCGGAGACGAGATAAATTTCAACCTCCGAACCTTCGATTTTCAGGTATTCAAGGGTGGTCTCGGCCGCCTTTTTTATTTTCTCTTCCAGCTTCATATGAATGAATCCCCGCTTTTCGCGGGGATCAGTTTCCTAAATATTTATCCGATGAGCTGCTTTACTATCTCAGCAACCATCTTTCCATCAGCCGCACCTTTCGCTTCGGCAATCGTTTTCTTCATGACGGAAGGAAAATCCTTATCTCCTTCAGCAACGATACGCTCAACAATCGCGCGTACTTCCACTTCGCTAAGTTCGACAGGAAGATATTCCTTGATGATCTCGAGTTCAACTTTTTCGGGGTCAGCGAGATCAGGTCTATTAGCCGCTTCGTAAGTTACGATCGACTCCTTTCTCTTCTTTGCTTCGCGCTTCAGGACAGCGATCACCGCGTCATCGCTCATCTCTTCCGATCCGGTCGCAGCGCGAGCCACAATGGATTCGTTCTGGATAGCAGAACGCAAAAGACGCACAACACCAAGACGAACCGTGTCGCCACTCTTCATTGCCGTCTTCATATCGGCATCGATTCTTTCCTTCAAAGACATGCCTTGAATACTAGCGAAATCGAACCGAAAAATCCATTTCAGCAACAAAAAAATCCCGTTCGGAGATCCGAGCGGGATTTTATGATCCGAGAGCTATATAGTGCCCTCTTTTCGCATCTTCTCATATTCACCCTTCTTCACGAGCTTATGAAGAGCAGAGAGATGGCGGGAACGGTCATTAGGGGTTCTCTTAGTGAATCTGCGTCTCTTCGTTTCAAGAAGAACTCCAGACTGCTGGACTTTCTTCGAGAAGCGGAAAATGAGCGATCCGGCTGATTCCCCTTCCTTTTTCCTTACTGTTATGGCCATTAGCTTTACGATTATCGACTGGTTATCTTTGCCTGAATTTCTTCGAGGCTTTCTTTCGGCGTGTTCTGCACGACCGAGTGAAGCGATCCGCCTCCGTCACCCTCGAACCGAGGGATGACATGGATATGAAGGTGATCCACCATCTGGCCGCTCAATCTACCATGGTTTATACCTGTTGTAAACCCACACGGAGACAGCGTTTTCTCGAGTAAGGCCGTTATTTTCTTAACTGCCAGAAAGACCGGACCGACGAGATCTTCGGGGAGATCGAGGATGTTATCAGCATGCGCTTTAGGGACGATCACCGTGTGTCCGGGGGCTAATGGGTGGATATCCAGGAAAGCAAACACCTCATCATCTTCATAAACCTTAGCCGAAGGTATCTCGCCCGCGGCAATCTTGCAGAAAAGGCAATCCATATGGGGGAATTATAGTAAAAACACGAATAAAACCAAAAACAGCCCTTATGGGCTGTTTCTAATACTAGTTCTTATGAAGTCTCTTTTTAATCTCGTCAACAATCTTCGATGACGGAACATTTTCCTGCGCTCCCGTCTTCATGTCTCTAATGATGACGCTTTCTTCGTAGACTTCTTTCTGGCCGATAATCAGAGCGAAAGGTGCGTTGTCGCGATCGGCAACTTTCAGCTGTGCCTGGAGAGAATCTTTTCCTAAGGCCTCCCCCACTCTCACGCCCGCCTTCACAAATTCTTCGACAAGCTTGAAAGCTTTGCGCTTCGCCATATCGCCAACATGCGCGACAAATATCTTATCTTTTTTCCTCGGTTCGAAATCCTGATTTCTCTCTTTCAGAAGATTGATGACGCGATCGATTCCCATCGCGGCACCGACAGCTGGAGTTGCCTTATTGCCGATCATCTCAGCGAGATAGTCGTAACGACCACCACCACCGAGAGCCATATTAGTCGATCCCTCTTCGACAAATATTTCGAAGACAGTGCGGTTGTAATAGTCCAAGCCGCGGACAAGATATGGATTAAGCGAATATGGGAGCTCGATCTCATCGAGAAACTCAAGAACTTCCTTAAAGTGCGTCCGACACGGAGAACAGAGACTATCCAAGATACTCGGAGCGCGTCCCTTTAATTCTTCACACTCAGGATTCTTGCAGTCGAGCAAGCGGAGGATATTCGTATCGAGACGCCTTTCGCAGTCGCGACAGATACCTTTTCCCTTCTTCTTTCCGGAAGCCATCTCCTTGCGATAGAAATCCTGGAGCTTCTTGCGGTAGTTATTGCGGCAAGCGCGACAACCGATGCTATTTATCTCAATCAAGGGGTCCTTGATCTTCATCTTCTCGAGGAAGCGGATACAGGCAACGATTATCTGCGCGTCATAGGAGGGGTCGGACTCGCCTCCGATTATCTCAAAGCCGGTCTGATAGAACTGTCGATAACGACCTGATTGAGGATTTTCATGCCTGAAGTTAGGGCCGAAATAGAACATTTTCACCGGCTGAGGCAAGCGACTCATACCATTCTCGATGAATGAGCGCATGACCGGAGCGGTAAATTCGGGACGAAGAGCCAAGGAGTCGCCTCCTTTTGTCTTCAAGACATACATTTCCTTCTCGACAATATCGGTACCCATACCGACGCCGCGAGCAAAAAGATCGGAATACTCGAGAACAGGAGTCTCGATATAGCCGAAGCCGTACATATCGCCGACATCATTCGCGGATTCACGAGCCCTCATCCAGACGGGAGATTCTTCCGGAAAGATATCGCGCATCCCCTTAGGAGTCTGAAAAGGCTGGATCTTCTTAGGGGTTTCTTTAACCTCTTTTACGACCTCATCATTCGTCTCTGGAGTGGATGGGTTCATCTCTTCGTTTGGCATTTTTATTGTTCAGTAGCGTTGCTATAGACCGTAAACGGAGGCCAGACTCGGAACTTCACGACTCCGACAATGTCTTTCCTCTCGAGGGGGCCCCAACTTCTCGAGTCGAAACTGGCTGACCTGTTATCTCCCATGACAAAATATTGGCCGGTACCGAGAGAGAACTCGGAACGGTCATAGGAATCGGTAATGGTGTAATCAGGCAAGTATTCTTCATTAACCTTCTCGCCGTTCACATAGATGTCACCGCTCTTTATAGAAATAACATCTCCGGAAACGCCGACTATTCTCTTTATGTAATAGAGAGAACGGTTACCAGGATAATGAAAAACAATAACATCACCCCTCTCAGGGTTTTCTAATTTATAGGAAATGATATCGACGACGAGATAATTACCGTTATCGAAATTAGGTTCCATACTCGCTCCCTGAACGAGGAAGGGACGTGCTAGGAACTGGTAGGAGATAAAGAGCGGCAGAAAAGCGATAAGAACAACCTCAAGCGCTTCCCAGACTATTAGCTTTAATTTCTTCATTCAGTATTTCGGCTCCGCTTAACGAGAAGCCTCTTATAGATTAATGTAATGATAATGACCGCTTCAGATCATGGCAAGCAGCCTTCCCGCTTCGGGATGATAGTGGGTCTCGGTAACCCGGGAGAAGAATACGCAAGTACTTATCATAATGCTGGCGCGATTTTCGCCGAAAAGATCTCGGGAGAGACTCCCGACAGGAAGCCTTTCTCCGTCTGGGGAAATAAACCCTTCAGATACGCCAAAACAAAAGGCACGATAATAGTCATCCCGACAACCTATATGAACGAGAGCGGCAAAGCCGTCGCGGCCGCCGCCAAACATTTCGGCATCAAGGACGACGAGATAGTCATAGCTCATGACGATTCTGATCTTCCAATCGGGACCTGGAGACTCGACTTCGAAAGAGGCCCTGCAGGGCATAACGGCGTCCGCTCCATAATGGAGTACCTCGGCTCCAGATCATTCTGGAGGATCAGGATAGGCGTACGCGGAGAACAGAAAGAAAAAGCCGGCGACTTCGTACTGAAAAAAATGAAAACGGGAGAAAAAAAGGCAATTCTTTCGAACGCCTTAGATTTCGAGCGAGAGTATCTTGAATGACATCGAGAACGATGTCTTGCCATTAGGCGCAGAAACGATGGATGAGAGAGGAAGCTGGATCTCGGCGATAGACTTTATCTCCGAGAGTCTGCGGCTGAACTTGGAAATCGAATCAGCTGAGGGAGCTTCTCCTACCAGATTGACAGGCATCGCGAGATTCTGAATGGAAATCTTAGTTATCTTAACATCTCCGGAAGAGGAGACTATTTTCGATATTAGAGGCTCGAATTTATTTTCTCCTCTTCTCGCTTCAGAAACTAGCGCGATCAGCTTATTAAAGTCAGTCGAATCAGCGGTAAGAGCAGCAAGCTCGATCGCTTCATCTGGAGAAAGGCCGCGGATCGTCCTTTCGGCCGCGCTTATTCGGAGCGAACGGAAAAACAGATCAGAGGCACCGAAGGCGAAGATAAAAAAGAGAAGGATGACGATGAATCCCCTTCTCCATATGCGAATCATAGAAAAAAGACGAGCCCTGAAATATTCATCGGCAACCTTGACCGGCGTAAGGCTTATCAGGTTATCAGTAGACCTCGTCGCGACAGCGCGCTTCGCGGCTCCGGCCGCGGCGGAAAAGGAACAGCAGAGCTCTTTTGCTACAGGTATCTCTATAACGGATACTCTAGGAAACTTTTCGGAAAGAAGGGCAACCGCCCTACTTCCCAGAGAATCGGAATTAACCATGATAGATTTGACCGATTCGCCAAACTTGGAAATGGCGAAATTTACCACCTTACTCGATTCGGCAGTAAGAGCCGCCTCGAACCTTTCGGTTGTGATCGTCTTATCTTCTCCTTGGATCATCTTCCAAGGATAGAAGTAATCGAAATAGAGATTGCCGTTCTTAACGAGAGAGAGGTTTAGTCCTTCATCGGAAATATCGACAAGAAGAGAGACAACAGAGCGGTCGGCAATATCTAACTCCATGGCAAGGCGTACCACGCTCAAACTCTGGAACTCGATCGCGACCGCAATGAATCCGGCATCCTTCAGGACAGAGACCCATTCGTCGATAACCGAGGAAGAAGCGAAGGCAGCCAGATATTCGAAGCCTATGCCGTTAACCGGCTTTCCAACGCGCTCATACCCGTAATATGCCTGATTAAGGGGCATTGGAGAAATCATCTGGATGTTCAGCTCAGCCGCTTCTTCGAGGCTTTCGTCACTTAACTCAGGAAGATTGAAAAACTGGGAGTAGACTACTCTGCTTTCTAGGGAGACGATAATCTCAGCCAATTCATCCTTATGGACATCAACTCGGCTCCTTAGAACTATCAAAGCCTTCAGGAGATTCGCCTTATCCTTAACTTTGCCGTCCTCCACTATCCCAGGAGGAAGTCTAAGCGAAGCTTTTTTAAAAGTGCCATCATCTAAGAAACGGACATAGCGGAGCGCCGAGTCGCTCACAGAAAGGCCACCAGCAGTCCTCAGCGCACGAAGACCCTTAATGAACTTCGATATGGAAGAAAAAATCTTTTTCGCAACAGCCTTGTTATCCGTCATAGTTCTATTTCCTTAAATGATTCCTTCTTTATTTCTCTTGTGTTCTGATCGACAGACATGATGGCTTCAACCTTCCTTTCCCTAAAGAGTACTCTTCCCGTCGAACGAACACGGTAGCAACACCCCGAACCAAGACAAGAGCAGACTCCGAGCGGATCCTTTTCTACGGTGATATCAATGGTCACAGTATGACTGCCGCTCAATACGGTTAAATTATACGATGGAGTATAATTATTTTTAATAATGCGGTAGATGCCATCCTCCGCGCCAGCTCGGGCACCGAAGAGAGCTTCTGCAGCAAGAACCGTTCCGAAGCTGCCGTTCGAGAAAGAAAAAGCCAAAAAGGCGCTCGCAGCGACCAGCTCCATGATGATTCCGGATATGAGAAGAATGACCGGCAATGCGGCCACTCCTCTTTCCTTGATAGATATATTCTTTTTGATCATCATGGGCTCCAGTTTACAATCACATCTTCGACGACAGGCGTAGCGGTCTGAATGATATCAGTCTCAAGATATGCCTTATAGCGGAAATATCTCTTATTGTTATGAGTCGATTGGTTCCTTATCTCGAGAGCGACATCCGGACCGCTCGGAACATAGATATCCGATACGACAGTAGTGCCGCCAGGACCAAGGAAAGCGCCGTCACCGGAAGACTTCGATCCTCCCCAACCGATATTCGCGTCGCAGGTCGGAGCATTAGTCGCGCCGTTATCGCAATTAGAAGTAGCTAACTGGAAACCGACACGCCCGCTGTTCAATTGTCCTTTCCAGAGAATAAAATTGAAAGCAACCCCATCTATCGATTTGGTATCAAAAGTGCCCGACTGAAGGTCTCCCTTGATCGCTCCGGGAGCCCAGTTCGCCATAACCTTATAGTTCGAAGTCGCGCAGAGATTTCCTGTCTCCGTCTGATTACAGTTGAAACTGATCCAACCGACGATATCATTCCAAGCAAAGCCGGAAAAATTCCCAGAAGAATCTATCTTTACGCGATATAGGGATTGAGTACAGCTGTAGTCCGGAGAAGAACCTCCTGTTTCCGGATTATGACAATCGAAGCTTACCCAGCCGATAGTATCGGACCAAGCCCAGCCGGAAAGATTGCCATTCGCATCATTCGTCACCCTGTAGTTAACTGGCGCACAGTTCGAGCCGATAGGCCCGCTTGCGCAGTCGAAAGAAAGATAGCTATAAGGCACGCTATCGCCGAACTGAGCATATCCTTCAAGACCGAACTTCGTAACATTGAAGGTTCCGGGGACGAGGAAATTTATCCAGCCGATAGTATCGGACCAAGCGTAATGATTCGGATAGTTCGGATCAACATTCGTGATCGCTTGTGCGACTCTCGAGCCAAAGCCCAGAAAAAAAGAAGCAGCAAGTGCGACGGCGAAGATAACTTTTCCTTTCATGCTTTTGTTTTCCATTAGAAATTAAGAAGCTTTATCACTCCCGGAAGAGTGCCATAATCGACATTCGTGCTAGCGGAAAAACCGGCTGACTGACCGATGAAAGGCCCCTCCACTCCTGGTCCCGATTCCCAGTTAGTGAGCTTAAGCGAGACATTCTTATTCCTCGAAACATAGCCGCTCATCTTCGTCATGGCCGTACCGCCTCTAGGAGAAGGCCAAGAAACGGTAACCGTGATCTTTTGGGTAGACGGATCATCCGTACCACCAACAGTGACGATATCTCCGCCCGCTCCCCTCTGAACATTCTCTATGACAAGCGAGCGCGTATAGCTAACATTGTCTATCGGAATATCTTCCGTTCCCAAAACAAGACCGAAGGTCTGTCCGGAAAGAGAGAGATAATAATCCGATCCTTTGGAAGTATCGTAGATCGAATGCCAGTTCGCTTCGGATACAGCTTTAGTATTATCGAAAGTCTCTTGCCCTAATTGTCCGCCAACAGCCTGAAGCCTAGCGTTCGCATTAGAAGAAAGAGAGACAACATAGGTAGAGACGACCGATCCAACAAGAAGAGACGATATACCGATCGCAATAAGTATCTCGATAAGAGATTGTCCTTTTATGAGATTTGTTTTCGGCATGGAAGCCATTGATATAATTTTACAACATCCATAACAAAAGCCACACTTTGATGAAGTGTGGCTTTTGTTAGACAGTAGCAACGAGCTGATAAATAGGGATAATAACCGCGAGAGCGATGAGTCCGACAACCGCTCCGAGAGAGAGAAGCAATACAGGTTCAAGGAAGGAAATAAATATCTTGACGGAAGCATCTACTTCCGAGGCATAGAATTCGGCAAGAGTATCGAGAACATCTTCCATGTGTCCCGCCTTCTCGGAGATGGCAATGAGGTTTGTTACGACTTTCGGGAAATAAGTTTCTCTCTTAAAAGCTTCTCCAACAGTTAATCCTTTCGCTACTCCCTCCTGCGAGATTCTGAGAAGCGAGGCTTTCAGTTCGTCTGATCCGACAGCGGAAGCCGTAACTTCAAGCGCTTCAAGGATAGGAATACCGGCTTTGAGGAGCGAGGAGAAAGTAGAAGCGAATCGCTGAATAGCGAGACGCTGAACGATCTCTTTCACGACCGGCGTCTTCGCGATGATCCTGTCGCGAACAGCGCGTCCGGTCATATTTTTGAAGAAGAACCAGAAGCCGAAAATAGTGCCGCCGATCATAAGAGGCAAAATGATGTAGGCATATTTTCCAAAGAAAAGACTGACAGTAAAGACTATTCTGGAAAACAAGGGAGGTTCGACTCCCGTCTGCGCGAAGACATTCGCGATACGAGGAAGAATGAATATGACAAGCATAGTCATGACGATAAGCGCTACGCCAACCAAGATTATCGGATAGATGAGCGCGCCACGGACCCTGTTTTGAAGATCTTGATCCTTTTCCATACTGACGGATACATCGGAAAAGACTTTCTCGAGGTTTCCCGACTTCTCGCCCGCCTTGATAAGGTTTATGACAACGCTCGAAAAATACTGAGGATATTTAGCAAAAGTAGTATAAAAAGGCTTTCCCTGACTCAGATTCTCCCTGACCTCGATAAGGAAAGATTTCATGATCGGCTTATCGAAATCCGCGATCAGGATATCAATCGCACGAAAAAGGTCGGTGCCAACCTTAAGCATGAGCGCCAGATATTTAGTAAGGAATACTTTGTCTATAAGAGTGATGCTCTGCCCTAATCCGGAGAATAGTTTTTTCTTCTTGCCGGTATCAGTGATCGATTTGATGGAAATCGGCTTATAACCTTGGGTCGCCATCCACTGGAGGACCTGAGCCGGAGAACCCGCATCCATCTCTCCTTCAATCATCTTGCCGCTCGAGAGGGAGGCTGTGTAATGGTATCTCATATTATTCGCGAACCACGCGGAGGAGTTCTTCCACCGTCGTCAGACCTTTTTCAACCTTCTTAATGCCGTCTTCGAACATAGTGATCATGCCCTGCGATCTAGCAATCGATTTTACCTCATCGAGCGAAGGACGCTCGTGAACCATCAGCTTCCTAATCTCTTCGGTAACACTCAAGACTTCGAAGATACCGATACGGCCGCGGTAGCCGGTACCGCCGCAAGAAGAACATCCCTTTCCGGCATAGACGAACTTGGGAGCATGGAAACTTTCCCCTACTCCGAGCTCGGTCATCTGTTTCTTTAGGGATATAATCATCTCTTCCGAAGGAGAAAAGGAATAGATGCATTCAAGACAGATTTTTCTCACAAGACGCTGGGCGACGATCGCGTTAAGGACAGCCGCAGCCAAAAAAGGAGGGATATCCATATCCATAAGACGAGGGATAGTCGTAGGCGCATCGTTCGTGTGGATAGACGAAAGCACTAAGTGCCCCGTAAGAGCCGCCTGAACGGCGATAGAAGCCGTCTCATTGTCTCTGATTTCTCCGACGAGAACGATGTTCGGATCGTGACGCAAGATAGAGCGTAAACCGTTAGCGAAAGTCAGTCCCGCTACCGGATTGATCTGAGTCTGATTGACATATTTAAGATTGTATTCAATAGGATCCTCGACCGTAACGATATTAACTTCGGGACGGTTAAGGATATTAAGTATGGAGTAGAGAGTCGTCGTTTTTCCTGAACCCGTAGGTCCGCAGACAAGAACCATTCCATAACTCTTCTTAATATTGTCGATAACGATCTTCTCGGTCTCCTCAAGCATTCCGACTTCGGAAAGAGCGAGAGGGCGCTGAGCAGCCGTCAGAAGACGCATGGTTATCTTCTCGCCATTGAAGGTAGGAATGATAGCGACACGGATGTCGAGCATATCAGTACCGATCTTATAGCGGATGCGTCCGTCCTGAGGCTTGTAGTGTTCGTCGATCTTAAGAGCGGAAAGAAGCTTGATACGGGCGATGATAGTCGAATGAACCGACTTCGGCATCTTCATGATCTCATGAAGAATGCCATCTACCCTGTATCTCACAAGGATGCCGTCCTCGAATATCTCGAGGTGCACATCGGAGGAATGAAGGGAGACAGCATAAGCGATGATATTGTCGACAATCGAAACGATAGGAAGATCGGCAGCAGCTTCTTCTCCTCTTTTCCCGGACTTCAATGATTCGGAGATGCTATCTTCGATCAGCTTCTTAAAATCTTCGGATTGTCTCTTTCCATAAAGAGCGAATCCCTTGCTCAGATCCCTTTCTCCTGCGAGATACGCCTTAATCTTCGTATTAAGATACTTCTCAAGAAATTCGATAGCCTCGAGGTTCATCGGATCTTCCATCGCGGCAGAAACGGAGCCATCAGGTTCCCTGCCGAAAAGGATCGATCTCCTCTGACGCGCAAGCGATTCAGGAAGAACTTTTAAAATATTCTCGTCGATTATCTTGTCACTCAAATTCGCGAGCGGGATATTGAAGATACGACTGATAAGCTCGAAGAGATATCCTTCAGCAACTATTCCGCGCGAGATAAGGGCGTCTGCGACATTCTGCTTCAAACGGATGGAATCCGTCGCTATGGCATCAAAAGTAGAACTATCAGTAAGCCCTTCCTTAAGGATTATTTCTTTCAGCTGATTAAGAGGTATTTCGATCATGAATATAGATGATAATCCTCTCTCAACTTACTGACTGTCAGACTATAAGTAGCTTCCAGAAATCTGATTTAGAGAGGATGAGTTCACTTATGAGTATAACAAAAGCAGCAGCAGGTAACCAAAGATAATAGAGAGGAACCCGCTCCGATTTTTTCTTCACGATAGCGATAACGATCTGAGATAAGAGATATGTAAATATGAGCGATGGAAAAAAGATAAGGAATCCCGGCCAACCAGAAAGAAAAGCCGCAATGAAAGCAAACCATATTTCTTCTTTTTCAAAAAATCTATCGCCACTTCTTTTGTTCGCTATTCTCATAGCAAAGAAAAGGATCAGCGCGAATAGAAGCGAAAGGGTATGAGGAGCGAAGAACTTCATGAAGGCATTGAAGAAGAATCCGATAATGCCCTCATTCGAAGTGAAAGCGAACTGCATCTTCGGGTCAGCCATCCAGACGCGATACTGCATGAAGGTAAATACAGAAGCTAACGCGAAGACGGACGAAACGGATATCGTCGCGAGTAGCCGAGCTTTCTTAACCAGAAAGGAGCGCTTTATGAAAAGCGCTCCAGTCATGATCAAACATAATGCGAAAGACAGATAAGACATAGACTGATTAGAGATCGAGAGCGGGGTCAGTTCCCTGCTCGTAGAAACAAGTGTTCGCGGTAGGAGTGCCGCAAGTATTATCGTCGCCGCCATCAAGTGCCATTCTCGGAGAAAACTTAGATGACTCGAGACGAGCAGTAAGCTCATAAACGTTAGCGGTACCTTCAGCGCACTTATAGCCGTAGAAATAAGTAGCGGAATTAGTAGGATCGATAGGGAGATAAGGGATCGGCGATCCTCCAGGGATGCCGCCGAAGTTCACATCAACCCATCCGGCACCGGCAACAGTATTCGTGCTGATAATCGTCGTGCAGGTAGTAGTAGAGAAAGGTCCATTAGCGGCACCGGGATCAAAAGTACAACGCCCGCCAGCGGAACAAGCGCCAAGATCGATAGCCGTAGTAGTCTGCGCCAAGTAAACATTGATCGCGCTCTTTATAGTGTTCATGTCATTCACGCGCTGCGAGTCTCTCGCCTGCGCGAGCATTTCAGCAGGGTTGATGACGATCACGACCGCAGCCGCGAGGATCGCGAGGATCGCGATGACGATCAAGAGCTCGATGAGGGTGAAGCCTTTTTTGAGATTTTGCGTAAGAGTTTGCATTTATGGTTCTAATTATAGATCAAGTCCGGGATCAGTCCCCTGTTCATACCATGCGGCCTGATTTCCGCCATCAGCAGTAAGCTTGGAAGTAAATTTAGATGATTCCAATTTAGAATCGAGCTCAAAGACATTAGCTGTGCCTTCGGTGCATGCATAGGCGTAGAAATAAGTATCTCCGTTAGAAGGATCGATGGGGAGATAAGGAATCGGCGATCCTCCGGGGATACCGGAGAAATTGACATCGATCCATCCGGATCCAGCAACAGTATTAGTGGTCGATACGGTAGCACAAGCAACCAAAGCACCGAAAGGTCCGGCGCCGGCAGTCGCTCTCGTGCAGCGTCCACCCGCGGTGCAAGCGCCGAGGTCAATGGCGCTATTAGTCTGTGTAAGGTAAACAGTAAGAGCGCTCTTTAATGTATTAAGATCGTTAATTCTCTGCGAGTCTCTCGCCTGCGCGAGCATTTCAGCAGGGTTGATGACGATCACGACCGCAGCCGCGAGGATCGCGAGGATCGCGATGACGATCAAGAGCTCGATGAGGGTGAAGCCTTTTTTGAGATTTTGCGTAAATTCTTTCATCTTTTCTCGTTTAAATAATTTTACTTGTTCTTATAGATTAAGACCAGGATCAGTACCTACTTCATAGTAGCAAGTCGCCTCAGCGAAGGTGGAACAGGTATTGTCATCACCGCCATCAGCAGTCATCTTCGAGCGATATTTCGATGACTCAAGACGAGTATCGAGCTCGAAGGAATAAGTTCCTCCGGTATCGACGCAGGCATAACCATAGAAGTAAGTAGTGGAATTCGTCGGATCGATCGGAAGCGCGGGAATAGGAGCGCCGCCTGCCATCGTTGTCAGATTGACATCAATCCACCCCGTTCCATCGACAGCGCGACCGACGATAGCGGCACCGCAATCAGAAGCGAACGGTCCGAAACCGAAACCGGGATTTGCGGTACAACGACCGGTAGCGGTACAAGCACCTAATTCAATTGTATTCACCTGAGCGATATAGGTAACAAGAGAATCACGAACGGTATTAAGATCACTTACTCGTTGCGAGTCTCTCGCCTGCGCGAGCATTTCAGCAGGGTTGATGACGATCACGACCGCAGCCGCGAGGATCGCGAGGATCGCGATGACGATCAAGAGCTCGATGAGGGTGAAGCCTTTTTTGAGAGCTCCGCTTATCTTTTTCATCTATATTATTTTATATTTATGCGCTGTTTTTTTATAAAAAAACGCTACCAATTAAGTATAGCGTCTTTTTGTTGGATTAAAGAGTGGATAATCAGCTCTAGGAGCCGACATAGTCTTTCACCTTCATAACAAGATCATCGATCGAAGTTTCCGCTTTCACATAGTATTCGATAGCGCCAAGTTCTTTTCCGCGAACAACATCGGAATTCTGTCCGAGATTGGAGATGATCATGACGGGTATTCCTCTCACAATCGGATCACTCTGAATTTCTTCAAGGACTTCAAAGCCATTCTTCTTAGGCAAGATGATGTCAAGCAAAGCAAGGTCAGGCTTATTCTCCCTAAGGAAAACTAAAGCCTCTTCTCCGTCTCCGGCATGGACGACAGAAAGACCCTCTTTCTCGAGGCGATTTTTTAGAAGGGACGAAAGAAATTTATCGTCTTCGACGAGGAGGACAGTCTTCATGAGCTATTTGATTATAGCAAAACAGACACTAGATAGAAAAATTTACGAGGGGCACTTTTAGTTGTCCCGACCCTATCGAAAACCTTCGATAGGAGGAATCGTGACTCTGAATGGCTCCACGATCAACACCATTTGTCCTTAGAGGACGATTATTAAAATCGCTGACGATTTTAATCGAATTTAATTGTTTCACGCACAGCTTCCGCTACACGTGCCTTGTTACGACTTAGCCCATGTTACCGATCTCAGGCTAATTCCACTTGCATGGAACGTCACCTGCTACCAGCTCCCTTGGCTTGACGGGCAGTGAGTACAAGACTCGAGAACGTATTCACCGCGCCATGTATGATGCGCGATTACTAGCGATTCCGGCTTCGTGGAGGCGAGTTTCAGCCTCCAGTCTGAACTGGGGCCAGTTTTAAGGGATTAGCTCCGTCTTGCGACTTGGCAACCCATTGTACTGGCCATTGTAGCATGAGTGTGGCCCAGGGCATCAAAGGGCCATGCTGATCTGACGTCATCCTCTCCTTCCTCCCTGAAAACAGGGCAGTCTTCCGCGACACTTGTAACACGGAATAAGGGTTGCGCTCGTTACCCCACTTAAGGGAACATCTCACGACACGAGCTGACGACGACCATGCAGCACCTGTGCTTATGGTCCTTGAGAGACGCCTCGCCTTTCGGCAAGACTTCCGTAAGCATTTCAAGCCCTGGTAAGGTTCTTCGTTTACTGTCGAATTAAACCTCATGCTCCACCGCTTGTGCGAGTCCCCGTCTATTCCTTTGAGTTTTAGCCTTGCGGCCGTACTTCCCAGGCGGTCTACTTAACGCGTTAGCTTCGCCACTTCGAGGGTCGATACTCGAAATAGCCAGTTGACATCGTTTAGGGCGTGGACTACAAGGGTATCTAATCCTTTTTGCTCCCCACGCTTTCGTGTTTCAGGGTCAGAAATGCGCCAGTCTGCTGCCTTCGCCTTTGGTGTTCCACAAGATATCAACGGATTTCACCCCTACACCTTGTGTTCCACAGACCTCTCGCACCCTCTAGCTTTGCCGTATCCCCCGCGAGTTAGCCGTTAAGCAGCTAATTTTGACGAGAGACGCACAAAACCCCCTACACACCCTTTACGCCCAATAAATCCGGATAACGCTTGGAGCCTACGTATTACCGCGGCTGCTGGCACGTAGTTTGCAGCTCCTTATTCCTACAGTACAGTCATTTATTCTTCCCGTAGAAAAGCAGTTTACGATCCGAAAACCTTCTTCCTGCACGCGGCGTCGCTCGATCAGGCTTTCGCCCATTGTCGAATATTCTCGACTGCTGCCACCCGTAGGTGTACGGCCCGTGTCTCAGTGCCGTCGTTGGGGATCAGCCTCTCAGCCCCCCTACCGGTCATCGCCTTGGTGGGCCATTACCTCACCAACTAGCTGATCGGACCTAGGCTGCTCTCAAAGCGTCTTGCGACTTTACCCTTACGGGACTATCTGGGATTACCCCACCTTTCGGCGAGCTATACCAAACTTCGAGGTACATACCAAGGCGTTACTAACTCGTTCGCCACTACCTCTTTCATCTTGTTGGACTTGATGTAATCTCATCCTCCTCAATAAAAGAAATCGTTCGACTTGCATGCCTTATCCACACCGCCAGCGTTCATCCTGAGCTAGGATCAAACTCTCAAAAAAGAAAATCGGGAAACTTAACGTAGACCGTCGCCGACTCTTGCGAGTCCACAAAGGTCCGCGTTTAGCCCTAACCGATTTCCGGATTGGACGGGACAACTAAAAATTCCTCTCACAATTTTTCTATCTTCGGAGCCACGTCACCTTACTATCAGCCGGCTTCCGTTTTGAAGATCTAGCATCAGTTAAAACTGATACTCGGGTATCTTATTAGAGCCAGTACCGCTTGTCAACACTCAAGACCCCTGCTACAATCCCCCTCATGAAACCGGAGATACATCCTAGCTATAAAGAGGATGCGGTAATAACCTGCGCCTGCGGAAATAAGATCAAAACCGGCTCCACCAAGGAGAAAATGGAGATCGAAATCTGCAGCTCCTGCCACCCATTCTACACCGGACAGGAGAAACTGATCGACACCGCTGGAAGGGTCGAAAAGTTCAAGGCAAGGAGAGCTACCGCGACCACTAAGCCTAAGGTTGAAAAGAAGGTAAGAGCCAAAAAGGCCACTGCCGAAAAGACCGCTTAAAGCGGTCTTTTTTTATGCAAAAAATACTCTTCTTATATATATGGCGGATATCGTCTATTTTGCAGTGGGAGAAATAGACGATATCTCTAGGTGTCTATTTGAAAATAAGCCCTTTTTAGCTTATCTTATGAACGATTAAGCACTATGAATAAGGTCATCTTGGAAATAAGAGCCGGGGCTGGCGGAGACGAAGCTTCGATATTCGCCGGAAATCTCGCGAGAATGTATCAGCGTTATGCGGAGTCGCAGGGCTGGAAGTTCTCCATCATCGACTCGAGCGAAAGCGGCGTAGGATATAAGACCCTCGTCGCCGGTATAGCTGCCCCAGCCGGAGTAAATATATACGATCTCCTGAAACAAGAATCGGGAGTCCATCGCGTTCAGCGTGTTCCTGAAACCGAAAGAGCAGGAAGAGTGCATACCTCGACCGCTTCGGTCGCGATAATGCCGGAAGTCGAAGAAAAAGTGATCCAGATAAATCCTTCCGATCTCGACATCAGCACTTTCCGATCTTCAGGCCCCGGAGGACAGAATGTGAATAAAGTAGAAACGGCCGTCCGCATACTACACAGACCGAGCGGAATAGTGGTCGCCTCTCAGGCAGAACGCAGCCAATTAGGCAACAAAGAGCGCGCCATGGCTTCCATCCGCGCAAAACTCTACGAACAGCAGCAGCTCGAAGAACAGGTTCGTCTCGGAAAAATCCGCAGAGACCAGATCGGCAGCGGCGATCGCTCCGAAAAGATCAGGACCTACAATTTCCCCGATGACCGTATCACCGATCACAGGATCGGAAAGAAATGGCACAACATCGAAAAGATCCTCGAAGGAGACTTCGGTCAGATCATAAAGGGATTTCAGAAAGCAGAAAACCAGCAATAATAAAATAATAAAACCGTCGTCCGCCAACTGGCGGAGGGCGTTTTTATTTTATAGTTTCCAGTCAGAAAAAGGCTGGGGACAACCGAGTACGGATGTTTTAACGATAACAACAACGATGGCTAATATGGCGAGGATAGCGATAACAATCAGGAGCTCGATGAGGGCAAAGCTTTTAACAAGACAGACTCTTTATTTAGTGGCTTCATAGATAACTTTTATCTCTTCGGCGGAAAGCGCCCTGTTATAGATACGGACTTCATCAATATAACCCTTAAAGACTTCAGGGACGCTACAGCTATCACCCGTAATCTTTCCTCCTATACCGAATTCTTCATTAGTATAACCGTTTTCAGTCACCGTTCTGGTTGCTTGGGAAACAAAATTTCCATCAATATAAGATTTAATGACCGTTCCCACGAGACCCATCGGGTGATCATGGGTCACCGCGCCGAAATACCAATTGTTAACAGAAACCGAGCCCATGCTAACGTTTGAATAAGCAGCCCCATAAGCAGCCGTATTAGAGGTATACATTCTTAATTCCGGACAAGGATCCGTGAATATCGTACGCGTACCGGTAAGATCAGTCGGATAGAACCACACCAGAATAGAAGTCGGTCCATGAATACCAGAAAACAGCGAAGTATGCGTTGTTAGATTAGCGAAGTCATCAACGCCATCGAAAGACAGAATAACCATGCTTGCAAGAAGAAGACCAGGCAGTGCCTCCCAAGAGAGTCGCATTACCCCACTTGCCTGTCGCATCAGCAGATATCGTTCCCGTTCCTTCATCGAACTTCCACAAACCGACAAGGCCGTTATCACGAACGACAGGCGTCAGATCGATATGGCTTCCCATCTGCAGTATTCCCGGGAGAGAACCACCATCAGCGATAGCCGCATCATGTTTCTTCTGAGATTCAAGCAGAGCGGTCAGTTCGTATGATCCGCCTGTAACGTAGGTATAATACTTTCCTGCAGAAGCGCTGTTCACCGGATCGATCGGAAGAGCGGGAAGATTGATCGAATTAGCCGAGTTATTGAAATTGATCGGAATCCAGCCGGTGCCATTCACTTTCGTAAGGTTTGCGGAAACAACACAGCTATAAGCCCAACCGACAGGGAGAGACGGGAGACCGATCGTGTTCGCGCAAGTTGCCGAAGTATCGGCGATAGAGATATAGACGGTATTATCTACGCCGTCCGAGACGCTCGGATCATTTGCGAAAACGACATCTATCGCCGAACGCATCGCCTTCATGTCGGCGATCCTCTGCGTGTCTCTAGCTTGGGAAAGAAGTTCGGAAGGATTAAGGACAATCACGACTGCAGCCGCAAGGATAGCTAATATCGCGATAACGATCAGGAGCTCGATGAGAGTGAATCCGGCTGCTGCCGAAACTAGCCCGTCTCGCCTACGGCTCACCGAGGCAGGTCCGGCTACTTCCGAGACTAGCCCGGCTCGCCTTCGACTTCCGCCTCGGCTAAGCCTCAGCGAGATAAGTCCTTTATTAGAGTCCGAGATCCGACGAAAACGGAACATTATGATTTTAATTATAATCCAAAAACGGCGCTTTCGCGCCGTTTATAATATATTCCCTTGTTATCTGTTAGCGGACTGACTGCTATTCAAGATAGCGATGTCAGCTTCAAACTTTTCCGCTCTATCGAGTACCGGTTCGCCATAGGCGAAACGATAGGTATACCAACGGCTTCCCGCGTAATATTTCGCGGCGGCGCATCTTTCTCTCAAAGTCTTTTCCGGAGCGACATTAGAATTCTTAACACCGTAGCTAACGCAGTCAGAGGAATTGTAGGCGTCTTTCAGATAAAGAGAAGTGGCAACGAACGCATCCCTATTATTCCAAGGGTTCGGCGGATATTGACCGGTAACATCGGCGATCCTTCTCTTATACAGATTCCAAGTGGAAGGAATGAATTGAGCGGGACCCATAGCGCCTCCGTAGGCACCATCGGAAACAATCGCGCAAGAAACCTTTATCTTGCCATTCTCCAGATCTCCCTGAAGGTTGAGCTCAGAGATGATTTCCAAGAATACCGGAATATCCCTCTTTGGATGCATAGCGGTCTTGTAATCGCACTTGCCGACATTCTTTCCGAGAGCCGATTCCTGATCAAGCACAGCGAGAAGCATCGCGGCCCTCACGCCGGTCGAACGCTCCGCGTAAGTAGCGTATTCATAGGCTTGCGAGAAAGTCATCTCGCCACCACCTAACATATGGAAGAGTCTATTCCTTATCTCGGCAGCGGTCTTCTTGGTAGCGGTAAGGACCTTCTGATATTCAGCTTCCTTTCCTTTAGTGACTTTCAGGATGTTGTCCTTATCCTTCTTCAGCGATTCGACAGTGTTCTTCTGGGACTCCTGATAAGCTTTGAGGTTCGCGATATCCGTCCTCTGAAGGCCGAGCTCCTCTTTGTTATTTACATATTCTTCTCTCAAAACCTCAAGCTGCTTCAAATTTTCTTGAAGACTGTTCTGAATGACGATGAGATCGTTAACATTCTTGAAAAAATCAGAAAGAGAGGGGTTAGCGAGCATCACCTCGAGCAGACTCTGGTCTTCATTCTTCTTGATATCTCTCAAGGCGGAAGATATGGATGCTTTCTTTCTTTCCATATCCGATTCGGCCGAAGATATATTACTCGTCGTGACGACGATATCCTTGTCTATCTTCGAAAGGTTAAGAGCGATCGACTTGACCTGAAGGTTAAGCTTACTGATCTGATTATTAAGACGCGTTATCTCCCCTTTGAGAGTCGTGCCCTGTTTCTGATATTCGCCGACAGTGCGTTCGTACTCATCGATCTTATTCTCAAGATCCTGAAGTTCCTTCTCAAGAGTCTCACGCTCGGCAGAAGACGGCATGGTTTCTGCTTTAGTCTCCCAAGTGGGAGCGATAACAGAGTTCATGAAAAAAGCAAGCATCACAGCAGCGACCGAGAGGAGTATTCTTATAGGGAAGCGGACTCTCCTAGCTTTGCTCTCATAAGCGAGACTAAGCCTCGGGGCGGCAGTAGAAAAAGGCTTCTCCCCTTCCGGGGAAGCGATATCAACCATTACTTTCGGCTTCAGTCTCATACCTCTCGATTATACCGAAAACGGAGTCCTAGAGCCAGAAAACCCCGCGACTAGCGCGGGGTTCTTGAGTCAGAATACTGAGATTATTCCTCTTCAGAAGCTTTCTTAGAGTCTCTTTCTGCTTTCTTCGTATCACCTTCGGTCTTAATGGCCGAGACATCGACAGGAGCAGCGACAACCTCTTCTTCTTCAGGGGCAGAAACGGTAGCGATAACGCTGTCCGAATCAGTAGCTATCTCGTACTTGCCGGAAACTACGATGTCCTTAACATAGACGCTCGAATCGATCTCGCTGAGGCGAGAGATATCGACGGAGATCTCGCGAGGCATATCACCAGGGAGAGCTTCGATCTCGATCTCGTCCATAGCCGTAATGAGGATGCCTCCCTGCTCTTTGACGGCAGGAGATTCTCCAACAAAGACGACAGGAACGGAAACCGTGATCTTTTCGTCCATCTTAACCTTATGAAGGTCGACGGTAAGGAACTTTCCGGTTATGGCATCCTTCTGGAAGTCATGTATAAGGACAGGGATTACCTCTCCATCAACGGAAATGTTGACGATAGAAGTTTCTCCAGCCTCTTTAAGAGTGCGGGCAAATTCCTTGGAGTCAAGACAGAGATGGATATTTTCCATTCCTCTGCCATATATTTCGGCAGGTATAAGACCGCGATCCCGGATGCTGGAAAGCTTCACCGAGATATCCCTTTTCTCTGCTTTAAGATTAGGCATTGCTTTTTTACAGTTTCACCTGAGTTATCAGGCTTACAGGCGGGAATTATACCAGCTTAGCGAATAATTTCAATCGCTCGAAAGCGACGGCGGAAACGGCCTTTTCAGCCAAAGGAAAGAGCTTATAAGGGGCGACTTCGTTCTTATCGGCTGCAAGGGCGGTCTCCAACCCCCTTCTCCATGCCACACGGAGCTCCGTATTGATATGAACTACCCCGATTCCGGCGTAGATCGCTTGGATAAACTCCTCATCCCTGATACCCGAACCGCCATGAAGGACTATCGGTATCTTGGCAGCCCTCGCTATATCCTTGATCCGCTGAATGTCGATCGCCGGATTAGGAAAGTTTTTCATCATGCCGTGGATATTGCCGACGGCAGGAGCAAGCATATCAACTCCGGTTTCCTCGACATACTGCCTCGCCTCTTCGGGAGTAGTGAGGTATTCCACCGAGATGCGGACATCTGACGGAAGGACCTCAAGAAGCTTAGAAGAACCGCCCACATGACCCACTTCTCCTTCGACGACGAATTTCGGATTGATACTGCGCGTCATGATGACCGCTTCGCGAGTAAGACGCACATTTTCTTCGAAAGGACGGTCAGAAACATCGAAGACAGCAGAATCGTATCCAGCCATAACAACGGACTTCAATCTTTCGAGCGAGTGGACATGATCAGCGTTCAGGAAAACATTTATTCCGGATTCACGAACATCATCGACAAGCCTCTTCGCGGTCCTAAGCCCCACATAATCGGCCTCTCCTTCAGAGAGTCCGATAAAAATAGGCAAGTTAGTGTGAAATTTTTCAGCAACGAGACGGACAGCGGAAACGATACCCTTTAAGGCGGCGATATCCGAGATATTGAAGTGAGCAATTGCGGCGCGCTTGTCTTCGGCTTCCTTGACACACGCGATCATGGGCGGAATATGTTTCATATTTTTATATAGAGAACCAACCTTTAAGCAGGTGATCCTTCATCATTTTTTCCATTTCCGCTTCTCCGACATAGCTGGCAAAGACACGGTTCCAGAGAGATTCCTGATGATGATAGAGGTATTTTACCAGCTCTTTCCTCTTTACGAGAGACATGACAGTATCGACGAGATTGAAACTTACAAGAACATCGATTCCCGCGTCGCTCATCATATAGTCTCCTACATGATCCAAGTCTCGCCAGAAAGACATATCGATAGGAAGAGCACAGAGAGTACTTTCAGCCTTCTTCCAATGCATCGCTTCTGGATTAATGTGCGGTTCGCCTAGACGCCAATCATGCTCGTCGTCTTTCGCAAAGTAACGAGGAATAACCATCCAAACAGCCCTATCGCCGTCAGTCACACGCTCATCGATCGTATCTCCCCTAAGAAGAGAACAGATATTCAGAGCGAAGTTAGACTTATTGTGCTCGGCATATCTCGCAAATAGATAGGAATAAAAAACTACTTCATTGAAATAATGCAGCATGAGGCTCATACCACGGAGCAGCTCTCCGGAAATTCCGAGAGTGACCGGCAGAGTAAAGATCATACCGAGCTCTTTCAGGTGACTGATGTTATGCCACTTCTTTTTCACGAATCCTTCCGAAGCAGCAACCCATCTCTCGCCCAGAGCTCTCGTCTCTATCTCCCTGAATTCGAAGTCTTCGGGAGTGAGATATTCATAGTTCTTGAAAAACGATCCATTCAGCCATTCCGCACCCTCGATGAAACGGAGAGCGGCGCCGATCTCGAATATATCTTCCTTCGCGAGCATTCCCGAGACGGTCGAGTAACCAAGATAAGTCATCACCTTCTTGGGCGGTTCTTTCTCGAGAAGCTCGGCAAATTTCTCGAGCTTCATGAAATAGCCGAAAGGAGGATTAGCGAGAGTCCTCGCCTTATCGAGAATCTTGCGGCAATGATCAGGGTCTTTGGAGGCAGCGCAACCGACAACCTTAATGAGAGCGGCATCATCGGCTTCGATCTTAGAGATAAGAGCGTCGTACACACTCTTAGCTGACGAGCTTCTCGAGACGCCGAGACGAGTCATTCTCTCCGCCATCAGCGCATCACTCTCTTCGACAACCTTGTCGAGCACGCCCGACATACCGGTTATCGCGCTCATGCGCTTATCCAGTTTCAGGATCGCATCCTTGTCCGATCCGACTATTCTCGCAATCCTTTCATAAGGAGCAGCCATCTTTTTATTTTTCTGCTTTCTTTATTTTTATATTAAAATCATCGAAACGGGAATCTTCGAATTCCCAGTCCCGAAGAGCTCCTTCGGAAGCGCCGATCTTTTCAACGACGGATGCGGCATTAGCGGAAGCAAGCCTCATAGCGTAGGAAATATCTTCCGCCGAATATTTCCCCGCACTCCAATCGCGCTTAATTAGTCCCGCAATGAAACCGGAACCGAAAGCATCCCCCGCTCCGGTGCGATCGACGAGATTTTTCTCCTTGAAGATACCCGCCTTATAGATGTTCCTTCCGTCAGAAACAGAGCAACCATCGGAGCCGGAGGTAACGACGGCTATCCCTTCGACGAGCGAGTCGAGCTTTTTGAAGACAGCATCGCTCTTTTCCCAAGGGATACCCGCTATTTCGGCCGCCTCGCCTTCGTTTACGATCAACACATCGACTCCTTTCAGATTCTTTATGAGAGAATCCCTGCCTTTGCTTATATGATATCCGGTCGGATTGATGGCGATATGGGCACCGCACTCCTTAGCAGCTCTTATTATCCGAGGAAAGAGCGTATAGGCTTTTCCAGGAAGAGAGACATACCACCATCTAGCCTTCAGCTTCTTCGGGTCGATATCGGAAGCGTCTATCATTTCTCCCGCTCCCTTGAAATTGACGATCGATCTCTCGCCATCTTCCAGGAATATTGCCGAATAGGAAGTCGGAACATCAGGAACGAAACGAGCAAACTTGCGATCGATTCCCTCTTTCTCCATCCTTGCGATGACCGAGCGTCCGGCTTCATCGGAACCGACACGAAGGAGAGCGGCGGTTTTTAACTTCTGCCTCCTGAAAGTGACGGCAGCATTCATGGCGTTTCCTCCAGCGGTGAAAACTATCCCTTCGGCAGACATCTTTTCTCCGAGCGGAAGGACAGCGGCTTTGCCGAACGGGCAATCCCATTCGATCTTCGGCAAGGACGTCTCGAGGAAGACATCGAAGGTCGCCGATCCGATTGCGATAACGTCTCTCATATAAAAACATTATAACAGGAAGACAGCTCGCTCATTCATGTAAAAGCCCGCATCGAGACTACCGACGGCATTTAATTATAAAGAAGGCAGGACATCAAACTTGTATCTGTATCCGAATTATTTTCCAGAATTTTAGATAGAGACAACTTGAGAAGCACCTAAATAAACAGAAGGATTATCTACGATAAATAAGTCCACGGAATCCTTAATGGACTTGATGCTAGAGATGCGTTCCGCATCTCTAGCCTCTGCCAGCATCTCGGCAGGGTTAATGACGATCACAACCGCTGCCGCGAGGATAGCCAAGATGGCGATGACGATAAGGAGCTCGATGAG
>CAZRNY010000004.1:0-45874 GCA_964601595.1 uncultured Candidatus Saccharibacteria bacterium
TGTGTCGGCGTATCTCCTGCTTCATCCAAGTCGGAGCATGTGAAAAAGTACGAGCTGCCGATAGATAACCACGACATAATCATGTATACCGGTCATGGATATTCCGGCAGGAACCTTCTCCTTACCAGAATGGCGGACGCTGTCATCTTCGGTTGCGGAAGAATGGGAACTCTCAATGAGTTCACCATCACCTTCGAGGACGGAAAGCCGATGGGGATTGTGCAGGGAGAGTGGGAGACCGATGAGCTCTTCAAGGAAATGATCGAGAGATCGCATAGAGCAGCCGAAATGCAGGATTGGATCGCTTGGGATTCAGATCCGAAGAGACTGGTTTCAAAGGTGATAGAGCTCATTAAGAAGAAGGAAGCAAAAGAGCATATAGAGTTCGAGTAATCCATGATCAAGTTTTTCAGAGAAACGGCAATCCCGGCGATGATGTTCGCTTCGGCCGTGATCGGCGCAGGAATGTTTTCCTTGCCTCAGATATTCGCTCGATCAGGAGTGGCGGTAGGGATCGCATATCTCATCCTTATAGGTATCGTCGTTTCTTTGATCCATAAGAAATACACGGAGATAACCGAAGTGGAAGGGGATGACAAGAGATTTCCCGAATATGCGGAAAAATATCTTGGTGAAGGAGGTAAGGTGCTCGGAAGCATTACGAGTATCATCGGGATAATATTCTCGCTTACCATATATGTAGCTCTCTCTGGAAGCTTCATCTCGGCAATATTTCCTGCTTTGCCGGAAACAGCGGGCGCGATAATGTTTTTTGTTGCAGCCTCTCTCTTTATATCGGCAGGGATAACGAGCTTCGCTGCTCTCGACAGCATTCTTTTCGGGCTAATCGCGATCATAGTTTTCGCGATCGCGATCACAGGAGCCATGAAAGGGGATTTTTCAGCCGTAACATCGAAGATAATCGATCCGGTAAACATTCTGCTTCCGCTCGGGCCAGTTCTTTTTGCTCTGAACGGAAGAGCGGCAATCTCTTCGATAAAGGAATATTTCAGAAAGAAAGGGTATGACAAGAAGAACCTATCGAAGGCGATAGTTATCGGAACGATAGTTCCGGCTGTCTTCTATGGATTATTCTCTCTCGGAATAATTGCCCTGTCCGGATCAGGAATATCAGCTGATGCCGTTTCTGGAATATCTCATATGCCTTATTGGTTTATAGCGGGATTCGCTTTCCTCGGCGTAATCACTCTTATTACTTCGTATATATTCCTCGGGTTGGAACTGAAGGATATACTCCAAAGGAAGTTCCATTCTGGAAAGATACTGGCATTCATCCTTTCGGCGGGAATACCGCTCGCCCTCTATCTTTCAGGGATGAATAATTTCGAGATGCTTATCGGGATAGCTGGCGGAATATTCATAGCGCTTGAGATGATAATGATCGTCTTTATGTATAGGGTGATGACGGGTAAGAAAAAAGCAACTGACATTATCCTGATAGGAATAGGCTTTTCAGGAATAATCTACGAAATATCGAGGCTTCTCTTCTGAGAGAAGCCAGATTGCTCTCGTCGTTCAACGGATAGGATTCACGCTTCCGAAGCGTGTGATGAGAGTTCGATTCTCTCCGAGAGCACATTTACTCGCGCATATATCCCTTTCAGAGTTACGTAGTTCTTTTCGTCCTGAAACGAAAAGACTACTCAGTTCTCATCGTCGAACCATGTCGACGGTTCCGAAAGCTCTCCGGAAGGGATATATCCGCTCGCCTCTTTTATTGCTTAAGGTACATAAAAAATCATCAATTGAATTGATGCTTTTTTATGATCTGCGTGATTCACTCGTAATCCACCCTTCTCGCTACGCGATTCAGGCAGTCTTTCGTGCTTCTTTGTTTTTTTAAGATGCTACATAAATTAACTAAGATTTTTGAGGCAGAATATTAAACGATATTCTCGACTGATTTTCCCATTAAAACTTTTCTCACAGCTGTTATAATCATCACTAATGGCTTTTTCTGAAATAGCACTCATAATCTCTGCCGCCGCGATATTCGGCATAGTCGCCACTTGGCTGAAGCAGCCGGCGATACTCGGATATATAATGGCAGGATTTGTCCTAGCTCTTCTCGGATATATGAATCCGCATTCAGCGGAGATGATGGATTCCCTAGGATCACTTGGTGTTGCCTTGCTTCTTTTTCTTGTTGGTCTCGAGATGAATTTCGATAAGATAAGACATCTCGGCTGGCATATAGCGGCGATAGGAGTGTTTCAGAGCGCTTTATCGATCGGAGCGGGATTTGTTCTGATGAAGTTGCTTGGCTTCGGTGTGATTCCGGCGATATATTTCGCGCTAGCCTTTTCTTTTTCTTCGACCATTCTTGTCATCAAGCTTCTTTCTGAGAAAAGGGATCTCGATAGCCTTTATGGAAGGATTGTAGTCGGAGTAATGATCCTTGAAGATTTGATCGCGATACTCATGCTTATATTCCTTGAAGGCCTATCAGGAGAGGGGAATATCGGTCTTGATTTCGGAATGACTCTCATAAAGGGAGTGGCGCTTGTCATAGCGACAGTCGGAATATCGAGAGTCATGCCGAAACTTCTATCATTTATCGGCCAGAAAGGAGAATCGATATTCCTTTTCAGTCTTGCTTGGGGGATAGGAGTGGCAGCGATTATTGCTTCGGAGAATATCGGACTTGGTATAGAGACCGGAGGATTCCTCGCGGGACTCGCTTTTGCCAAATCGGCGGAACATTTCGAGATTTCAGGAAAGATAAAATGGCTCCGGGATTTTTTTATAGTCATATTCTTCGTACTTCTCGGATCGACGATGACTGTCGGTGCGGGATTCGGCGCCATAATATTGCCTGCCATCATCGCTTCGTTATTCGTCCTTATCATCAATCCGGTAATAACCGTGTTCGCGATGAGAGCACTCGGATATTCCGGAAAGACGGCTTTTATGGCGGGAATCACGACGGCACAAATATCAGAGTTCAGCTTGGTCATAGCTGCGAGAGGAGGAGAGCTTGGACATCTTACTAATAACGAGATCACGCTCGTCACTCTTGTCGGCATTATAACGATCGTGGGGTCTTCATATATGATTTCCCGAAGCGATCATATATATAAGCTGGTTTCCAATCCATTCAAAGTACTGAAGTCGGCAGCAAAAGCCGGAGTCGAGTCGGCCCCAAAGAAGTCGGATAACGACGATCATGTGATTATCATCGGCGCTCATAGGCTCGGAAGAGGAATCCTAAAGTCGCTTATCGCTTCGAAGGAGCCATTCGTCGTCGTCGATTTCGATCCACAGACGACAAAGAACCTAGAGAGCAAAGGGATTACTGTGATACACGGAGATGGTGGCGATAGCGATGTCCAGAAAGCAGCCGGTTTCGAGAGGGCGAGGCTCATAATATCGACGGCTCCGTCGATCGAAGACAACATGCTTATCCTTGAGGGAGCAAGGCGTTCCGGTAAAGCGAGAATGGTAGCCACTGCCGATTCCGAATGGGAGGGATCGGAGCTTTATAAGGCGGGAGCCGATTATGTCATAATGCCTCACTTCTTGGGAGGGGAGCACCTCGGAGAGGTGATCACTAATAAGACATGGATAAGAGATCTGAGATCCATGAAGAGAAAGGACATTCTCGAGCTCGATCGGGAAATTGTATCTCCCTACTGAAGCAGTTTATAATCGGGCTGTGAAGCTTCCAGCTTATCTTCTTCAATCTTTTATTCAGAGAACTATCTCGTTCATAGAGAGGTGGTATATAGGAGGTGCAAAGTTTTTTTATAGGGCGGATATAAGATTTCTTAAGGCGATGGACAAGGTCTTTGCCGTTTCGATAAACGCAAAAAATATATTCAAGCCCCTCTATCAGGACAGCAGCGTTTTCGGCTATTTCTTTGGATTTACCCTTAGGGCCTCGAAAATCATTTTCGGGGTCTTTGCTTATATGATTGTCTCGACGATTTTCTTTCTCGCTTATCTCGCTTTTGCCGGACTCATTCCTTTCCTCGCATATAAAATAATCATCCCTTAAAATGACCGAACTGAAATATAACGAGCCTATCGCTAAGATGGGGATCGAAAGCAGGGTTCTGGCAAAGGTCCTTTCCGCAAGCCTTACGGCTATGGTTGCGGTTTCTGCGGTCGTATTCATATTTTCTGATTCGCCGAGACTCTTTTATCTCGGTATATTACTTGGCTTATTCAGCATAGAGGGCATAGCCTTCAGAAAGAGAGCAAGGAGATCGATAGGACAGGCGCCGAAAGACGGCATTATAAATACAGCTGATTATTTTTCTGTTCCGGCGAGAGACATACTTGCTGATGCCGTAATCAGGGCGGAATCGAATAATACAGGGATATCGCTCGAGGCATTGAAAGTCCTTATCGAAGAAAAAGCAGTAGAGGACGCGTTTAAGAGACTTAACATACTTAAGAACGATT
Source organism: uncultured Candidatus Saccharibacteria bacterium (assembly GCA_964601595.1). Taxonomy (GTDB): domain Bacteria; phylum Patescibacteriota; class Minisyncoccia; order UBA6257; family Colwellbacteraceae; genus CAZRNY01. The sequence continues at coordinate 4,429 of CAZRNY010000004.1, forward strand.
TCTCAGACAGGCTATATGAGAGGATAGTGATAAGCAATACGGAAAAGCCGAGAGCAGAGATATATGCCGAAGCTTCGGAGATAGCAAAGAGAGCTTTTGAAATAGCGAACGGAGCGGGAGAAGAGGAGGTAATGCCGATAGATATATTCGCGGCTATATCCTCTTCAGAGGAAGAATCAGTCAAAAAGCTTTTTAAACTCTTTGAAATGAGCGAGGGAGATATCGAAAAGGCTGCCTTGTTCGGTAGGGTAGCCAAAGAACTCCGTACCGCAAAGACGGTCCATTCTTTCGCCGCGAGATCATTGAAAGATGGAAGGAGGAAGATGAATAGGGCATGGACTTCGAGGCCGACGCCGGTTCTCGACAGCGTAAGTTATGATATAAGCGGAATGGCAGAGAGGGGGATGGCAGGATTGCTCATAGGACACGAGAAGGAATACGAAAGGATGATAGATATCCTTTCCAAACCAACTAAGCCGAACGCTCTCCTTATCGGGATACCGGGAGTAGGAAAGGATTCGATAGTGTCACATCTCGCTTACAGGATATCTAAGGACGAAGTACCCGTCCCTCTTTTTGATAAGAGACTAGTGGCTCTCGATATAGCCGCTCTCTGCTCTGGCGTCGATCAATCGGAACTCGAAGCGAGGATAAAGATGATCTTTAGGGAGATAGACGCGGCGAAGAACATAATTCTTTACATACCAGAGATACATAATCTATCGAGAACTTCCGGAGAAGCGAAGATGTCGGCAGCGAATGTCATCATCCCGATAATAACGGCAGACGATTTTCCGACTATCGGATCAACTTATCCGAAAGAATATAAGACTCTCATAGAAGGAGACACTTCTTTTTCTGGTGCTTTCGAGATGATAAAGGTAGACGAGCTTTCGGAAGATGACGCGGAAGAATTCCTTTCATTCCAGAGCGCGATACTCGAGAGGGATTTTCGCGTGACCATATCATTCGACGCCATCAAAAAGGCTGTCTCTATAGCAAAGAGATATTTCAGGGCAAAGCCTCTCCCTTCGTCAGCAGAAGATCTCATAAAAGAAGCTCTCTCTGAGGCAAAGAGAACAAACGAATCTTCCATTACTGATACGGACATAATCGATATCGCGGAGAAGAGAGTAAATATACCGATCAGGTTGGCTTCTTCCGATGAAGCGAAACATCTTCTTAATCTGGAAGATTCCATACATGAACGTATGATCGACCAGAAAGAGGCTGTTTCAGCCGTAGCGCGGGCTTTAAGAGAGTATAGGAGTGGTATAGGAAGACAGAAAGGACCGATTGCTTCTTTTCTTTTCGTCGGGCCGACAGGCGTCGGAAAGACGGAGCTCGCGAAGAATCTCGCAAGGATCCAGTTCGGAAGCGAGGAAAACATGATCAGACTCGATATGTCCGAGTTTCAGGATGAAGGAAGCGTAACAAGACTGCTTGGTTCGGCTGACGGCAAGATCAGGGGTCTCCTTTCCGAATCAGTCCTTGAAAAGCCTTATAGCCTCGTCTTGCTTGATGAATTTGAAAAAGCGAGTGGAGATGTCTTGAATATATTCCTTCAGGCTCTCGATGATGCGAGAATAACCGATGGGTCAGGCCGTCTCGCCGATATGTCGAATACGATAATAATCGCAACCTCGAATGCCGAATCGGACTTCATAAAGGATTCCATAGATTCCGGAGTGAAGATAGAATCGATTTCCGCGGAGATAAAAAGAAGGCTGACTTCTCATTTCCGTCCTGAACTGATAAACAGATTCTCGGAAGTGATAGTTTTCAAGACTCTTTCTGAAGAAGATATAAGAAAGATCGCTATTCTTCAGCTCAAGGAATTATCTAGAATAACGGAAGAGAATAAGGGCATAGAGCTTTCCTTCACTGAGGAGGCGATAAGCCAAATTGCGAAAGAAGGATTTGATCCTTCTTTCGGCGCAAGACCATTACGCGGCGTCATCTCAAAGAGAATAAAAGATATACTCGCATCGAGTATCCTTGAAGGAAAACTTCCGAAGGGGTCCTCTATAATCATAGATTTCTCGGGAACTGAATTTGTTCTTTCTGGAGTGCCTCAGGATGAGGTATGATACATGAATCCCATGTCCATGAAAGAAGGACTCATGCAATTTTTTACCAGTAATAAATTGGTAAGGAACTTTATTATTTCTGATTTAATGCTTTTCGGCGGATGGGGGCTCATAGCTCCCGTTATGTCTATATTCGTACTTAATGAGATAGAAGGAGCGACTCTCGTCACGGTAGGCTCTCTAGCGGCTATATATTGGGCCGTACGATCAGCCGTCGAGCTGCCTATGGCGGTATTTATCGAGAAGACGGAAGGAGAAAAGGATGATATGTATGTCCTCATATCTGGACTACTACTTATATCTTCTTCCGCTTTCATATTTAATTTTGTTGAGACCATTCCGCAGCTTTTCGCATGCCAAGCTGTTCATGCGCTCGGTTTTGCCTTCTATGCCGCTTCTTGGTCGGGAATATTTTCCCGCCATATAGAGAAAAGTAAGGCGGCATTCAGTTGGTCTCTTGATCATACTTTTCTTGGCATTGCGACCGGAATTGCAGGAATAGTCGGAGGATATTTCGCTGAGGAGATAGGTTTCAACGCGATATTCGGAATAGTGGGTCTTATGTCTCTTGCTGCTGCCGCGATAGTATTCATCGTTCCTGATATAATTTTTCCTTTTCCGAAGAGAAAGGCTTCTGCCGAAGAAGCCCCTGATCATTCTCCAAAGATAATAAGATAATGAATCAAGAGATCGGAAAAATCCTGCAAGGAATATCCGAATATCTGGATCTTTCTGGCGAACCATTCAAGCCGCGCGCATATTCCCGCGCGGCTTCTGTTATAGAAGAGCTCGAAGAAGATGTGTCTTATACATATGCAAAAGGAGGAATGAAGGCTTTGAACGAGATTCCTGGAGTGGGTCCTTCGATTGCGGAGAAGATAGAAGAATACATAAAGACCGGACGGATTGCCTATTTCGATAAAATAAAGAAAACGGCTCCTGTCGATGTCTCAGCACTTTCATCTGTTGAGGGTTTAGGACCGAAGAAGATAAAGCTGCTTTATGAGAAGCTAAATATAAGAACGCTTGATGATCTTGAAAAAGCGGCACGTGACGGAAAAATCAGGAATACTGCCGGCTTCGGACAGAAGACCGAAGAAAATATCATAAAAGGAATCGAGTTTTTGCGATCTTCCGAGGGCAGGATGCCGATCGGCAGAGCATTACAACTTGCCGAGGCTATAAGGAAGAAGATTGAAGCGATTCCTGGAATAGAAAGGGCAGAGATAGCCGGATCGATAAGAAGAAGAAAAGAAACGGCTGGCGATATAGATATCCTCGCTTTAGGAGATGGAGAAGCAGCGAAGAGAGCAATGGAAGAGTTCGTCTCCCAGCCGGAAGTGGAATCTGTCTACGCTAAAGGAGAAACAAAATCATCAGTAAGGCTATCGATAGGAATCGACGCGGATTTAAGGATCATAGAAAAGTCTTCTTATGGAGCAGGGATGCTCTATTTTACGGGAAGCAAGAATCACAACATAAGGGTAAGAAAGATCGCTATCGAAAAAGGACTAAAACTTAATGAATACGGATTGTTCAGGGGAGAAAAATCTATAGCGGGGAAGACTGAGGAGGAGATATATAAGGAGCTCGGAATGGACTTCGTTCCTCCGGAGATGAGAGAGGATAATGGAGAGATAGAAGCGTCTATCTCAGGCAAGCTTCCTCATCTTATCGAGACGAAAGATATAAAAGGCGATCTGCAAATACAGACCAACTGGTCTGATGGAGAAAGCTCTATAGAAGAATATGCCGAAGCGGCGATAAAGAGAGGGTATCAGTATATTTTGATAACCGATCATAGTAAGAGGCTCTCGATAGCGAACGGGCTGGATGAAAAGAGGCTTATCGAGCAAGGGCGTGAGATAGATAGGGTAAATAAGAGGCTTGGAGACAAGGGAATAGCCTTTAAAATCTTCAAAGGAATAGAGTGTGACATCCTGAAGGATGGCTCGCTTGACCTTTCTCTCGACGCATTGGCCTCGCTTGACTTAGTGGGCGCTTCGATACATTCTTACTTTAACTTGCCGGCCGAGGAGCAGACTGACCGGATGATGAAGGCGATGGAATGTCCCCATGTGGACATTATTCTTCATCCAACCTGCCGTGTGCTTCAGCAGAGAAAGGCAATCGAGGCCGATATGGACGCCGTTATAAAGGCGGCCGCCAAAACGAGAACAGCGCTTGAAATAGACGCTTTTCCGGACAGACTCGACCTCAAAGACGAATATATAAGGAAGTGCGTTGAGCACGGAGTCATGCTTTCGATCGATTCCGACGCTCATTTGGCGGACCACCTTAAGTATGTCGATCTCGGAGTTTCCCAAGCCAGAAGAGGCTGGGCTTCTCGAGAAAACATTGCAAACGCTTGGCCGGCGGAGAAGTGCTTAAAACTAATCAGAAAAGAACCATGAAAAAAGAATTCTCCGCAGGGATAATTGTATACAGGGATACGCCGCAAGGACCGAGATTCCTTCTCCTATACCATGGAGGAAGATATTGGAACTTTCCAAAAGGGCATATCGAATACAACGATAAGAATGTGGAATCTCCGCTTGGAGAGTCAGAGATCATATCGATAAGAGAGACCAGTAAGGAAGCTGCTATTAGAGAAACAGGGGAGGAGACCGGAATAATGCCGGAGAGAATCTCCATAAAGAAGGGCTTCAGGGCCGTAGAAAAATTCCGCTTCCAGAGGAATAAGGAGCAGGTATTTAAAGTAGTTATCTTCTATCTCGCGGAAACCGATCAGGGCGAAGTTAAGATATCATCGGAACACGATGGCTTCGGCTGGTTCTTATACAAAGACGCGAGGTATATCCTCGCGCCTTATAAAGACAGTCAAAAGTTGTTGCGTAACGCCTATGAGTTTATTAGGCCGAAGACTTTGCAGCCTCGACGACCTTCTTCCAGGCCTCACCGCGATCAGCGGCCATCTCAGCGAGAACCTTCCGATCAAGCTGAACGCCCGATTTCTTAAGCATCGCTATAAACCTAGAATATGTAAGCCCTTCTTCACGGAGGGCTGCATTCATTTTTACGATCCAGAGAGCACGATACTCTCTTTTCTTTTCTTTTCTTCCTCTCCAGGCATGTCTCCAAGCATGGATTAAAGCTTGCTTAGCGAGGGATTCTTTCGATTTTCTTCCCCAGCGGAAGCCTTTTGTGTGTTTGAGGAGCGATTCCCTTTTTTTGTGGGCGATCGTTCCGCGCTTAACTCTCGTCATTTGAAATTAAAGATGTGATTTGAGAACCTTGATGTCGACCGACGACACTTTTACTTCATTGCGCTTCGCCCTGATGGTCTTCGCATTCTTCTTTGCTTTGAAGTGAGAGAGACCCATCTGCCGGCGGACGAGCTTGCCGGTTTTAGTGACTTTTATCCTTTTGGTAAAAGTCTTGGACGTCTTTTTAGGCATTTTTCTTTTCTATCTTGTCTATTTGGATCGAGAACCCGGATCCGGCGTATTTCACCACATCCATCGGCTTAAAGTTTTCCGAGATCAAAGTGAGGAACTCTTCGAGCTTCCCCTTAGCCCATTCCTTATTCGCTTTTTCTCGGCCACGGAGCTTAAGCAGGATCTCCACTTTATACCCTTCCGCCAGGAATTCGTCAACTCTTTTTGCGCGTAAAAGAAGGTCGTTTCGGGCTGATTTAACGCCGATTTGGACCTGTTTCATGTCCTTAGCCTGGGACTGTTGCTGCTTTTTGAACTCTTTTTCCTTCTGGTAGCGGAATTTATCGAAATTTCCGAGCTTTGCTACCGGAGGAACCGCTTGAGGAGCGATCTCGATAAGATCGGTTTCCCTCTCCTTGGCGAGAGCCAAGGCTTCGGAGAAAGTTATGACTCCGAAATTTTCACCCTCTTCGCTTACAACCCGCAGCTCTTTTGCGCGGATTTCTTCATTCTTCCGGAAGGTGGGAGCGGAAGGTCTCTTTGGATAATATTTTTTCCTAATACCGAATAATATAACGATAAGAGGGCGTCAAGTCAAAGTTTCAAAGGCTTTTTTCCTATTTCAGGAGATATGAAAAAGCCACACAGTGTGTGGCTTTTCGGGGTGAACAGGGGCTTTAATAAGTAATCGGTGCGGTTTTTTTGGTAGCTTGCTGCGGTGCAGGCGAATCTTTTGTAATTTAATGGTTTTGAATGGTAGATTCGTTTTTCTGCTTTTGTGTTCCTGAGCAGCTCTTGAATTAAAAAATCCGTTAAAGTTTTCGTTGCAGTATATGAAGCGGTATATAAGCCCCGCTGTGATCGTTTTAGGATCAGTATTCCTTTTTGAAGGATCGAATGTAAGCTATTGTCTCGCTTACATAGAAATTATAGCAGGAGCACTAAAGGGCGCAATGTGGATAACTAAATATCTTCCGAGGTCGGAAGATATTTCTTATAGCGAAGCTCATGAGGATAAGGATTCTTTCTTTTTCAAGCGCTCTTTTACCCTTCGAAAGGAAAGGCGATAGAGAGAATGAATGTGAGAAAAATAGGCATGAAAGCAAGACTAATGGTCCGTTCTGGGCTGACCGATATATACATAAATTCGACCATGATCGGCCCGATAGTCCAGTCGAGGTTTTGAAAAAGAGAGATCGCGCCAGAGATGATTCCGTCTGATTTATGACTTTTAACCTTTTTAGGTAACTAAGACCAGAGGGATATGTCGGTAATCATCAAGGGGACGACAAGTCAGGTAATAGCACAGAAGACAGAAGATCAAGTAAGGGAGAACGGAGTATATAGCCATTTATTGTTTTGAAAGCTTATTATTTGACGAAAATATGAAAACGTTGTACTTTTACGGAAGCCAGACCAAAATAATTTTAAGGAGGTTTTCGTATGGTATTGGCAAAAGGTTTTTTAAAAACAGAACATGGGGATGTCGCAGGACGTTTTCTCGACGAACTTCTCAAGAAGGAGGGGTTCGGAGTAGCTTATGCTTTAGCCGACAATAGAGGAAATGTCATAGTTTCTGGAATAAGCGATGGCGGAAGTGAAAGAGATATCGGCAAAGCACGCATAAAAGCGGTGGCGGCGATAGTCTTCGGTAAAGACACTTCTGAGTTCGAAAAATCTAAAACCGGAAATGAATATGTCGATACGACAGTATGTTCTGGTGGAGGAATGAAGCTAGTCTCAAACGGAGTAATCTACGGATCAATAGGAATAGTAGGAAGGCAGAAGCCAATAAACTTTAAACCTTGTGATTCTTACTACGACTCAGATATAGCCATTCTCTTATCCAGAGAGCTGATAGAATCTATCGAAGCTGAAAGTGGTATCCATTAAAAACGAAAAGGGGGCTTATAAGCTCCCTTACATAAAAGCCCTCGCTAAAAACGAGGGCTTCTTCATATCTATACAAAAAAATAAAAACAGGGCTCCATATGAAGTCCTGTTTTTATTAACGAAAAGGCTACGCGACCGCAGCGGTTTCGTCGGGAGTCGAAGTTTCTTCAGTAGAAGCTTCTTCGACCGTCGCCGGCTGCTCGACATTATCGGTTGCGGTCGGAACGGCCTCAACTTCAGTAGCAGCGGTCTCTTCGACCACTACTTCAGCAGCACCCTGGTTCATTTCTTCCATCTTATTAAAAGATTTATTGGCGGCTTACGACTATTAATGCCTGCGGGCAGAATACTTGTTATCAGAAAGCGAGTCAATCTTTCTTTTCAGGAAAGAATATTATTTAGCTGCTTTCTTCTTTTTCCCTTTCTTGTATTCAGAAACAGTCTTCTCGTAAGTTTTCGCAAGAAGCTTTGCCATGTTGTCAGTGCGGAATATCTTCGCTGTTCGTATCGCATTTTTTGACATGCGATCACGGATATCGTCATCGGACAGGATTTTCTTGATGGCTTCTTCCATCTCTTTTACAGAATTAACGACATAGCCGTTTTCTCCGTTAATAATTATTTCCGGAGCTACGCCTACGGGAAAACTAACGGGAATAAGCCCTTGAGACATGCTTTCAATCATACTGAGACAGAATCCTTCGTAACGGGAGGGATTGATGAATATCTGTCCGCGTTTTACGGATAGCCTTTCTCTGATCCTTTCTTTAGTCAGGTTAGTGAAGGTGTAATGGTTTTCAAAGGCATTTCTTATCCAGAGAGCGAGCTTTTTGCTATTTGTGAGAGCGATGCTGGTTTTTTGAAGTAAAGGGAACCTTTCCCAGATGTAGACGATGCGATCCAACCCTTTAAGTTTCATCGTGAATACATCTCCTCCGAGACGACCGAGATAAACCAGTCCTTTCGGGGCAAGTTCTTTTGCGGGAGTATTTTCGAACCAGAAGTCTTCGATGCTATTCCAGATAACGGAAATATTTTCCTCGGGAATATTATTTTCCATGAGGTCTTTCGCAACTATCTTTGAAGTGGCAATGACTCTGTCGGATTTTTTAGCAACAAGCTTCTCTATTTCAGCTATATCCCTAAGTGGTCTTCTTGTCTTGATATTCAGTTCGTTGATGACACCATTTTTCTTGATCCTTTTCCAGATTTTTTTCAGTTCAGGCTCTATGTTTTCGGTCTTCGGTGTCGATTTAAGGAATCCATAAGAAGTCGAACCGAAGTGGGAAACAACGGGAATATTGAAAGGAAGGAGGGCAAGGGGAGTGTATGTGGTTCCTTGGATCAAATCGCATTTAAGAATCTCGTTTTTATGTTCGAGTAAACTATGGAAGAAGAGGATGTTTTGGAGACCCTTCATCTCTACGGGAACATCGATCAGTTTTGACTTTGGATAGAAGTTTTTGACCTTTATGTCGTAATTACTGAGGCTTTTCGATATCATATCGTTTATATAGTGAGCGCCGGTCATCAACTTCTTTTCGTTATGTATGAAGGCGATTTTCATTGATAGGTGTTTTTTCTTTTTCTTCCCGTTCGATAAATAACGATTTTTTATCGGAATAAAAAAAAGAGGCCTCGACAGCTTTCCAAGGGGGTGCCTCGAGCCTCCCAACTTCGGTTATATTGCCACATGAAGACTAATTTGTCAATGAAAATAAGGTCAGAAAAGTAAGGAAAGGTGTTAAAAGATAGATACAGAGCGGATTATTGGAGATGTCCTTGTTTTGCCAAAACATGATTTTTGTGATATATTAAATCTACGGGGATGACAGGCCTCGACGAAATAGAAAAATCAATAGCTGCAGGCGGAGCTTCGGTAACTCCTAAATCTGCCGAAAAACAACGAACGCCAACATTTTCAATAGGCGCCCTGCTTTCGCTTTCGCTTAAGTCAGGTGCTTCTCCGATCGACATCCGATGGGTCGGAAGAGGTAAAAGAATATCGGATCGCTTCCTTCTCTGCTGTCGGAGTAAGGACTAAGAAATAGACAGAAACTCTTTTTCTAATCCCGCCGGACTGGAGTGAAAAAAGAGCATAAATAGTCCGGATAAGCCTTGTAGACGCTGTTGCTTATTTCCTTTCGGACGCGAGTTCAATTCTCGCCATCTCCACCGCGTCAAACGCGGTTCGTTAGAATCGCGTAGCGGTAGCCGCGTCAGACGCGGCACCGAAATTTTATAAGAGCGCCTTTAAGGCGCTCTTTGTTTTGATTGATATTACGTCGGACGTAATATCAATCTGATAAAATCAATCCATGTTCTTTTATATCTATATTCTATTTAGTAAAAATAAAAATGAACTTTATATAGGATATACAAAAGATCTCAAAAGCAGATTAAGACAGCATTTTAAAGGATATGTACCAAGCACAAGAAGCAATCGGCCTCTCGAGCTTATTCATTACGAAGCTTTTGTTGACAATAATGATGCAAGAGCCAGGGAGATATTTCTGAAAAGTGGATTTGGTAGAAATCAACTTAAAAAATGCCTTCAAAATAAGCTTAAAAGTGTTAATTATTTAAAGTAATACGTCTCGTCACCTATATTTTTCTCTTTATAACCATTTCCGTTTTTGGAAATATTGCGCCACTTTTCAGTTTTAACTTCTCGTCCTGAAAAATTTTTCCCGTTTCGGAGAACCCAAGCTTCTTATAAAAAGCTATCGCCTTTTCGTTATAGGAGATAACATCAACAACGATATCTTTGTTTGGATCGAAATGATTCAAGGCTTCGATCCAAAGTGTTTTGCCGATTCCTTTACTCTGGTATTCGGGAAGAATATATATTGTCCTTAACCTATTTATTTTCGAAGACCTGACTGCTCTGCATAAAGCGACGACAGTGTCTCCGTCTTTCGCCACAAGAAACAATTGCCCCTCCGGAGGATTAGCTATTTCATCAGCCATTTTATTCACCGCCTCATCAGTGAAGGTATTCTTATACCTTTCTTCTATATCCTCCTTGGTTATGCCATGGTTTTCGTTAGGATAAGTATTAAGCCATGTCTTATAAAGCACTTCTTGTATTTCTTCCGCGTCCTGAGGAAGAGCTTTTCTTATCTTTATTTCTTTATTATCCATGCTATCTGAAATCGTTCCATCATTATCACTACCATTCTTTTATTTCAAGCACTTAACCTCGAAAGACTAATAGTTACCTTTCTTTAATAAACTCTTATTCTGATTACAAAAGATACTTACGGGCCGCCCATTAGCGGCTCTTTGATTATCTATTTTATCCTTCTCCCTATTTCTTTGCCGATATCTCTCTTTTTGATAGCTTCACGCTTATCAAATGATTTTCGTGGGCGGCCGATTCCCAGGGAAAGCTTTATATATCTTCCTTTCGGATAAAGAGAAAGGGGGACGATAGCGAGATGTTCTGAGTCCATTCTCTTTTCGATGTCGTCTATCTGCTTTCTGTTTACGAGAATCTTTCTCGTCCTTTTACGGTCCGGGTTTTCCACGCCGGCAGGAGCCTGATATGGAGCGATATCGGCGTTCAAGAGCCAGAGCTCATTGTCTTTCAAGGTGGCGTAGCTTCCTTGAAGAGAAACGCTTCCTTTGCGGACAGACTTCACTTCCCGGCCAGATAACGCTAAGCCGGCCTCTATTGTTTCGAGGATCTCATTATCGAAGCGGGCTTTGCGATTTTCGGCGTAGGCTTCCATGGCTTATGTATAAGTAATATATTAATCGTAAGCAATGATAGAAACCATCGCCGCCATATTGAAGAAGGCGCTGCCGGGTAGCGATCCGAAAGTGACCGTCTGTGAAAACGCCGAACATGGCCATTATTCGACGAATATAGCTATGCAGTCAGCCAAAGAGAGGGGAATGAACCCTCGAGCAGTGGCCGAAGAGATAACGAAGCTCGTAGCCGAAACGGCTCCTGAGGGATTTTTCGCGTCTATCGAGATAGCCGGTCCCGGCTTCATAAACTTCAGACTTTCCGATAAGGCGATCGAAGCCGAATGGATAAAGGCTCTCGGCGAAGGATATGGACTATCTAAGAGAGGAGAAGGAAAGAAGATAGTCGTCGACTATTCGGCGCCGAACATAGCGAAACCTATGTCTGTTGGTCATCTGCGTTCAACTGTCATCGGTGCAGCGATCGTTAATCTCTATCGCGCCGAAGGCTATGAGGTTATTGGAGATAATCATTTAGGCGATTGGGGTACTCAGTTCGGAATGCTTATTTCGGGATACAAGAGATGGGTTAATAAGGAGGAATATCAGAAGGATCCTATCGGTCACCTTGTTTCTCTTTATATAAGATTTAATAAGGAAGCGAAGGAAGATGATTCGATGATGGATGAAGCGAGAGCGGAAACAGCTAAGCTTCAGAAGGGAGATGAAAACAATACTGCTTTATGGAAAGAGTTTGTTTCGGTATCGCTGGAAGAGTTCCAAAAGATATATGACAGACTCGATGTCTCTTTTGAATACGCCCATGGAGAAAGCTTCTATCAACCGATGCTAAGCGCCGTTGTTGAGGAGGCGATAGCGAAAGGAATAACGAAAGAGGAAGATGGCGCTATCAAGATAGATTTCGAAGACGAGAAGCTTCCACCGACTGTTATAAGAAAGAAGGATGGATCGCATCTTTACGCGACGACCGATCTTGCGACCATCAAATACAGGAAAGAGACTTGGAATCCGGAAAAGATCTTGTATGTGATTGCAAACGAACAAGCATTACATATGGCTCAGGTATTCAGAGCTTCCGAAATGCTTGGCTATTCTGATGGGATAGAGCTGAAGCACGTGAAGTTTGGAATGATGCTTGGGGAATCGGGAAAAAAATTCTCAACGAGAAAAGGAGAATTCATAAAGCTCGAAGAATTACTGAATAGAGCAGTCGAAGAAGCTTCGAAGATAAATCCTGATTCTGCTGAAGAAGTCGGAATAGGATCAGTGAAGTATTTTGATCTCTCTCATCAGAGGCTATCCGATATAGTTTTCGATTGGGACTCTGTTCTTAATCTGAAGGGAAACTCAGCTCCGTATCTTCAATATACCTATTCGAGGTTGAGCAATATCGGAAGAAAAAATAATTCGCTTGTTTCTCATCCTGATATAACAGAGCTCAATGAAATGGAAAAAAAGATAGCTTCGCTCTTCATTCAATATCCGGATGCGATACATTACGCTGCCTTAAACTGCGAGCCGAATCATCTGAGCGACTATCTCTTCAAGCTGGCTGACGCGCTGAATAGTTTTTATGAAAATTCACCGGTCTCCGGAGAAGAAAAGAATAAGGCTGAAGCGAGACTAGCCATCGCGGAAGCCGGAGCATCGATTCTTAAGAACGGACTTATGATCCTTGGAATAAGGACGCCGGAGAGAATGTAAGCATGATGTAATGAAAATTCCGCTCTAAAGCGGGATTTTTATTTTTCGGCGTTGTAGGCAGCAGTAATTTCGGAAACGGAGAGTACTTTTGAATAGATTCTTAATTTGTCTACTGTTCCATTTAGATAACTACCTATAGGAGAACCATTACAACCGCCACTTGTCCCTCTTCCTATCCCGATACAGCTTAGAGGCATGCTTCCTAAAGTTCCCGTATGAGGAGTCGTTGAATCCAAACTACCGTTTATGTAATTTCTGACATTCGATCCGTCGTAAGTGAGAATGAGATTATTCCAGGAACCGCTGCTGATTATTGCCGTTCCGCTTACATTCTTCCATATATAGGTAAATATCATCCTTATTAGAGGGATGTATGCTTTTTTGCTGTATAAAACGGATGATTGCCGTTATATTCATAAGTAATGGAATCAGGATTCTGGAAAAATATAGTTGCTCCCATATCAGCTTCCGGTCCGATGGCCGGAGTAAGCGATGCGGCATATAGGGAGATGCTCGTCCGTCATGGAAAGCCTTCTGTCATATGGACGGAAATGGTTTCCGCAGAGGGACTTTCTCTTAAGGGGATTGAGGAATATAGGAATGAGATGGCTTTTTCATCCGGCCAGACGCCAGTTGTGATGCAGATATTTGGTTCTAGACCAGAGACTTTTAAGATTTCCGCTAAATATGCTTCTCTCGCCGGATTCGACGGAATAGATATAAATATGGGCTGCCCTGACCGTAATGTGGAGAAACAGGGAGCCGGAGCGAGCCTTATCGGTAAACTGAGAGATGTGAAGGAGATAATAGAAGCGACGAGAGAAGGAGCTAACGGCTTACCTGTATCGGTGAAAACAAGGGTCGGCTACGAGTCGAGAGATGAGATAGAGGAATGGTTCTCATTTCTTGGGGGAGAAGAGCTTCCGGCAATAATCATCCATGGTCGTACTCGCGCTGAAAAGAGGGAAGGTAATGCTGATTGGAGTTCGATCATGACGGCGGCAAAAATGATCAGGAAATATTCGCCTGATACCTTAGTCATAGGAAACGGAGATATATCATCGAAAGCAGATGGAGAGGAAAGGACGGCGATCTATGATCTGGATGGCTATATGGCAGCTAGAGAAACGATAGGGAACCCTTGGCTTTTTTCGGGGCATGAAGCAGGGAAGGAAGAGAGGATAGAGGCAGTGCTTGAACATACAAAGATATTCAGGGATATTTTCGGTGATAGTCGTAATACTGATATATTGAAGACGCACTTTGTCGGATATATGAGCGACTTCGATGGGGCAAAAGAATTAAGAATCAGGTTCATGCAAGCAGAGAGCTATGAGGATGTGGAAGAGATCGTTAAATCAGTATTAAAAAAATAGTCGCAACCGCGACTATTTTTTATCTTGCCAATTTCACCATTAGTTTTTCTTCCTGTCGGAAGAAAAATAGCTTTCGACCTCGCCCATCTCTCGGTTTTTATCCGCCGGTTGGCGGATAAAAATTATTCAGTCCGGTGTTCGAAGCCTTGCGACCTAAAAAGATACCTTTTAAAGGTATCTTTTTAAATGCGGGGTCACAAGGATTCGAACCTTGATCAACGGTTTTGGAGACCGACGTTCTACCATTGAACTATGACCCCTTTAACGGTCTGATTCTACATAAATCGAGCTATCGAATCAATCTTTGATACCCAAGGGGGAGGTATGATTTAATTAGCGACGTGAAGAAAGGAACAATCATAATCGTAGCGATTGCGGCATCCCTTATAGCCGCCGGTGCGATAGCTTTTATAGTCTATTCGGAAAAGAACCAGATTGCGGAGCAGCCGAGCAGCGATGCGATTTTCATCTATAGCCAGGCCGGATGTTCTCACTGCATAGCTTTGGATGATTATATGGAAGAGAAGGATCTTGATGATAAGATCGAGATAGAAAGACGTTCTATAGATAATTCGAGAGCTAATGTAACGGAGATGATAGATAGAGCCAGCGTTTGCGGCATAAAGACCGATACTATCGGAACTCCTTTTATGTGGCATAAAGGGAAGTGCCTTATGGGCGATAAGGATATAATTGAATATCTGAGACAATGGGAAAACTAATAAAGGTAGCGGCAGTCACTTCCGCTTTTTCTGTCCTTTTTACGGCTAAGGCGTCCGCTATGTGTCCTGTGTGCACGGTAGCGATCGGCGCAGGGCTCGGCATCTCTAGATGGTTTGGGATAAGCGATCTTGTGACGGCAACATGGATAGGCGGATTTCTCGTCTCTCTTTCTCTTTGGATGATAGATTGGCTGAAAAAGAAGAACTGGAAGTTCAAAGGATATAAGATGGCGGTTTTCGCTTTTATGTATCTTCTGACTGTAGTTCCGCTATATACCACGGGGATAGCTGGTATTCCTGGTAATTCCACTCTTGGAATAGACAACATTATCCTTGGAATCGTAGTTGGAACATTTGCTTTCTCGGCGGCAGCGATATACTACAACCAAGCAAAGAAGAAAAATGGCAAGGCACACTTCCCATTTGAAAAGGTAATCATTTCCTTCGGAGCGACGGCTCTTATGAGCTTAATAATGTATTTCATATCTAAATAAGATGGAAAAAGAAAATGAAAAAGAAATAGAGAAGCTTGTAGAAAAGGCGATGGAAGGGAAGAAAGGAAAGCTTGATCTTTCTTCCGACGAAGATCTTTCGATTGCCGTTATGAATCTTATCTCGATAGAAGAGCATTTCTTCTTTACCGGTGCGAAGACTGGCAAGGATGAATACTATGATCTTCTCGCCCAGACGAGAGAAATCAGAAAGGATCTCTTAAAAAAGTTGGTTAAGGATTACGAAGGAGAAGTATGGTGCATTTCTAAGCATCTACTTGCTGCTTCGATGAGGCTTATGGAAGTAGGTACGAAACAGATGGGGCAGGGGAATAAGGAAGAGGCAAAAGACCTTTTCTCCAAAGCCTATGATCTCTATTCTCTCTTCTGGGGCCTTAATCTCAAGATGATAAAGATGGACGGCGTGAAGCAGATTGCCGACGACGAACTAAACATCAAAGAACAAGGAAAGGGGACTAAGTTCGGAAAGTTCGGAGAAATGGTTAAGCGAGTAATAGATTGCTGCATAGAGTAGGTCTTTAAATTAAGACCATAATAAGACCGCCAGATGGCGGTTTTATTTTATCTACATTATATCAGCGACCAAAGGTCGCTAACTGATCAAGGCACTCCCACAGCTTTTGCCTCCGGCAAAATCTTAGGGACTTCGGTTTTGTCCTTCAAAAAAGAGGGCTTTCAGCCCACTTCTTTTTTGAAACAAAACCAGTCGGAGCGGGATACCGGAATCGGACCGGCGCCATCACCTTGGCAAGGTGGCGTACTACCACTATACTAATCCCGCACTACAGAAGTGATTTTATCAGAGATTTGTCACTTGTAAAGAAATCAATTACCATGGGAAACATGTCCCGAAAGTGGGTAACTGCCGGAGCTATATTGCTCTCAATTGCTGCGATAATCGGAGCTTTTTTATTGATAAGAGGCGGGAAGATAGAAGTCCCGGCTTCTTTCACTGAAGCAAGAAATAATGGCGCTGAAATATCGAAGTTCATAAATACCTTCTCTGAAGAGGCTAAAGCCGGTTTTCAGACGATAGAAAAAGAGGACAGAGAAGGAAACTATGTTCGCGCCCTCGATCTCACCATAATCGAAGTCGAAAGGCTTCAACAGGCGAGAGTGAAATCGGTTGAGCTTCTTGGAGAACTTCAGAAGATGACGGCTTCGCTCGGAGATATCAAATCGACTGAACTTCAGTCTGTCGGAATGCAGGCGGTCTCTAATGAAGTCTTGCTCGTAGAAAGACTGATAGCTTATAACGAACATCTTAAGGAACTACTCGATGTCTTAAGAGTTAAGTATTCGAGCTATGAACCGCAGAAATTCGATGCTTCGACGAACGATCTTGTTGAAAAGATCAATGACGATGTTAATGAGATAAATCAGCTGAATAGGAAATATCAGACGCTGATCGGAGAATTCGATAAGAAAATAAACTAAAAAAGAGAAAACGGCCGTAAGGCCGTTTTTTGACAATCAATCATTCAAATAGTTAGTATCACCTCTGTATCCTTTAAAAAATTAACAAGGAGGGATTTGTTTGAAGTATGTAATTCTGCTCTACCCGACTAAGCTTTATATTGGAGACCTTACCAAACAATGGAATGAGGTCGAAGTCCAAAAAACGATGGATCTCTATGATCGCATCAGTAAAGAAAGGCATAGCAAGCATAAGAGGGTAATAGTTCTCTTCGGTAAGGAAGGCAACCTATCGGAACCTGATCGAAGCCAATTGTGGCCGACGATCAAAGAAAGGCCGACAGACATAGTCTTAAGCTGCGGAATATCATTCGAAGATCATTGTTCCAGATCAATCTATCCTGACCCGCTTGAAATACTCGTATCCCTTGATGATCCGGAATCTGTCGTTATCGGCGGATTTCATATGTGGGATTGCGTGGAAAAGTTTGCAAAGACTTCTTATGATCTCGGTATATCGACGATAGTCGAAGAAGACCTTACGGAACTTTTCTTCAATAGAAGTTATCAGAAAGGAGGAATTCCGGTAGAACTTAGCAATTCAAACAACTATAAGAAAAGGAGATTCAATGGCATGTCTCCTGATCTGATCAGATCCGTTCAGGAGGCAAGATCCGAAAAACCTTGGCTCTCGCAGTACGCATAAAGCCATTAAGGGCTCCCTAATAAGGAGCCTTTTTATTTATGTCCTGCCTATTCAATTTTTCTAATAACAAAAAACAGCAATTTTAATTGCTGTTTTTATTCTGTGCCGCGAGAGGGACGTTTTACTATTTCACTACTCGATGAAACGCATTCGCGTTTCATCTGCGTTTTAGGAACCCTCGGTTCCTAATATCCTCCTACACGGAAGGGGCGACCTCCGCCCCTCCCGACCCCACCCCTGTTCACTTCCTCTCGCAAAAAACAGCAGTATAAACTGCTGTTTTTATCTGTGCCGCGAGAGGGAATTGAACCCCCGACACGACGCTCTTCAGGCGTCTGCTCTACCACTGAGCTACCGCGGCAAACACGTTTCGGATTCTATCATCCGAAAAAGATGAATGCAATAAAGAAAAAACTTGAGTCTATTCAATCCATATTGCCAAATAGGCATAATCTAAGGCAGAATAAGTCGTTCTTCCAGTTCCCCTTGTAGCTCAATGGATAGAGCAATCCCGTCCTAAGGGAGAGATGAGGGTTCGATTCCTTCCAAGGGGACAAGGTTTTCCCATAATCCAGGAAAATCGAGTATGCAAGCTCCTGTAGTTCAATGGATAGAACAGCTCCCTTCTAAGGAGTGGATGAGGGTTCGATTCCTTCCGGGAGCACTTAGTTCAAGCCTTTCTGGCTTCGGAGTGTAGTATAGTGGCAGTATGCGTGCTTTGGGAGCACGAGGCCCGAGTTCGATTCTCGGCACTCCGACAGTTTCTAGAAATTCCGTCTTTCGACGGAATTTTGTTTTTTATTGTAGCCGGGAACCGAACCGAAAAGGGGTTGGGATGATTAAGCATAAGACCCTCTATATCTCTCTTTAGTGTCACCATTTTGGACGGCCGTCCAAAATGGTGACACCTACTAAACTGACTTTTTCCGTCAAAATCTCGCAATCTCGTAGCGAGACGGCAATAGCACGAGTGAAGCTGTATTTTAGTTTAAAATCTTAAAATCTCGTCATGAGACGGAATTTTGTTTTTGCATATATAGGATAAAAAATGACAATATTATTTTTGAATGATTGCCGCAAAGAAGATATCAAAATCGATATTCGGGGAACCTCTTTTTGAAAGGGTTTCCTTTACGGTGAATCGAGGCGATAGGGTTGGTTTCGTCGGACCGAACGGTTCTGGAAAGTCGACTATCCTCAAGATGATCATCGGCAGAGATGAGCCGGAAGAAGGAGAGCTCATAGTCGAAAAAGAGAAGATCGGGTATCTGCCACAAGAGCCGGAATTTTCCGGCGAGATGGATATCGCGACATATGCGGGAGAGAAGAGAGAAATAATAAGAGAGGCGGGACTAGAGGCAATGCCTCAAGAAACGCCGATAAGGAAGCTATCCGGCGGACAGAAGACAAGGCTTTCACTCGCTAAGATATTTTCGGAAAAACCGACAATGCTCTTACTCGATGAACCGACAAATCATCTGGATACAGAAGGAATAGAGTGGCTCGAGAACAAGGTAGCTAATTTTAGAGGAGGGGTGATCGCTATCTCGCATGATCGAAAATTCTTAGACAATGTAGCTGACAGGATATTCGAGATAGACCCCGGCTCAGTCGGTTTTATTGAATATGCTGGAGGATATACCGAATATGCCATCGAGAAAGAGAAGATAACAGAAAGGCTTATCGAAGAATATGAGAGATCGGAAAAAGAAAGAAGGAGGCTCGAGCTTTGGCTCGCATTAAAGAGACAGGAAGCGTCTATCTACGACAACCCTGCTAAAGGGAAAAGGATAAGAGCGGTAGAAAGGAAACTCGAGAGAGATTTTTATAGTAAGGATATCAAGAAACCGATGTCTGCGAAGAAGCTTGGCGATCATGAGCTTTCTGGGGGAGCGGATAACGCGAAGCTCGTAATCAAGTGTTCGGGTATAACCAAATCATTTGCCGGAAAGAGCGTCATAAAGGACGCAACTTTCGAGATAAGAGGAAACGACAGGATCATCCTTTCTGGAAGGAACGGGTCGGGAAAGACAACCCTTATAAAGATGATGGGCGGATTGATGGATCCCGATAAAGGAATCATACGATTGGGAAACGGGATAAGGACCGGTTATTTTTCTCAAGAGCAGGAAACATTAGACAAGAAGAAGACGGTTATCAGCGAACTTCTTTCGAGCGACAGGTTACAGATAGGAGCAAAAGATCCGAGGACGATTCTCGGCTCATTTCTCTTTCCGGGAGATGCGCAGAAAAAACTTGTTGCTGATCTCAGCTTCGGCGAGAAGGTTAGGTTGATGTTCGCAAAACTAATGAATGAAGAGAACGAGCTTTTGCTTCTAGATGAACCGACGAATCACTTGGATATTCCTTCAAGAGAAGCGATAGAGCGATCGATAATGAACTATCATGGCGCGATAGCCCTCGTCTCTCATGACCGCTATTTCATCGAGAAGCTGCAGATGACGAGAGAGATAGCCATAGAGAACGGATTGATCAAAGAGATAATTGCCGATAGGGATTTTGAGGACACCTGGAAGATAGCTCCGGAGGAGCCGGAAAAGTACTGGTACGAAGAATAATATCGCCGTATTGACAGCTTTAGACCATGGGATTAATATTTAAACAATCGTTTAAATATCAAACCCAATGGATAGCGTATTCAAAGCATTAGCTGACCCAGGAAGGAGGGAAATCCTTTCTATCCTCAAGAAGGAGGATATGACGGCAGGGGATATAGCCGAAAAAGCCGGAATGAGTCCTGCTCTCGCTTCGCATCACCTGGAGACGCTAAAGAAAGCGGATCTCGTAATAGCAAAGAGAAAAGGACAGTTCATAGAGTATTCGATTAATCAGTCTGTTTTCGAAGAAGTTGTCGAATCGGTAATAAAGATATTAGGAAAAAAGAAATGAAAAAGAACATAATCCACGAAGTAATCCAGTATGCCGTGATAGCAGGAACATTTGCTTTCGGTATGATAATGAGCGACGCGCTTCCGGCGCTTGTTCCTTCTCATTGGAATATGGCTGGAGAGATAGATGGATATTCAGCGAAGACTTTCGTTATCTGGTTTTTCCCAGCTCTGATTCTCGGTATGAAGGTGCTGTTCTCTTTCTTAAAGAAGATGGATCCGAAGAGAGAAAATTATGCCCTATTCGAGAGATCTTGGAAGAATCTGGAAACGACAATAATAGTTTTTTTCGGCTATATCCATATGATTTCCTTGCTTGCGGCTCTCGGAGTCGTGTCGGATGCTTCGCGTTTCATAATATTCGGGATGGGAGCTTTTTTCCTGATCTTAGGAAACTATATGGGAAAGATAAGGCAGAATTATTTCATCGGCTTCAAACTTCCGTGGACGATCGCGAGCGAAGATAATTGGAATAAAACCCATAGGTTGGCAGGGAAGACGATGGTTCTCGCTGGAATAGTGATTGCGCTCAGTTCTTTCGCTGATCCTTACCTTAGAGTAGTTGCATTCATAGGAGCAATGATCGGGGGATTCGTTGTACCATGCGTCTATTCGTATCTTATACATAGGAAAGCAAAGAGATAGTTAAAGAAACCCGCGATTAACCCGCGGGTTTCTAAAAGGTATGGTCGGTTGATTTCCGCCTCATTTATCCGTAGAATAAGCCGTGTTTTGAACATATGGTGTCTATGGTGTAACGGTTAGCACTAGGGTTTGTGGAGCCCTCAGTACGGGTTCAAATCCCGTTAGACACCCACTCGCGTGTTTATCCCTTTTGGGAATACATAGTCCGCTTCGCCTGAACGAAGCGGCTATTCAGTTCTCGTCCTCCGACCATGCGGAGGACTCCGAAAGCTTCCCAAAAGGGATATGCCCGCTCGTTTAGTAAAAGTGAAAAATCTCCCCGTTCGGGGAGATTTTTCAATGAAAACGGGATTTGAACGTTGAAGGGGGTCGGGGAAAGATTCTAAATCTTTCTGTTGTGTAGGAATCATTGGAAACCGAGGGTTCCCAAAACGAAGCGAGTCTAGAGCGAGCGGAGTTGTTCAATTCCCGTTAGACACCCACTCGGATATTCATTCCCTAAAGGGGTACGAAGTCCTTTCCGCTCTTAAGCGGAAAGGCTTCTCAAATTTCGCCTCCTAACCATGTAGGAGGCTCCGATAGCCCCCTTTAAGGGAAAAGAATATCCTCGTTTAGTTAAGTTTGCTGAAGGTAGGCGACCTGTAAATCAGGTCGCCTTTTTATTTATAACTCCGAAAGCTTCTTCATCAGAGCAAACCTGCTCGTTTGGTGATAGTTTTCTGAAGGTAAACAACCTGTCTTGAAGACAGGTTGTTTTTATATTTATGCCGAATTTCCAAACCAAAACCACGGCCGTGAGGCCGTGGAGTATCATTACTGATCTTATTGGGTATTGGTCGCAGTCGGAGGAATAAACATCTTGTTCACTCCCGAGGTTGCTTTCGCGCGGAGTTCTTTGATCTGTGCTTCGAGCTGCTTGATCCTCTCCATGAGGGACTGGATGTTCTGATTATTATTCGTGGTTCCAGAGCTCAGTTTCATGCACTCGGTGCGGGCGGTCGAGAATTGCTTATTGGCTCCATTCTGAACTTCGTTCCAGGTTTTTTGGGTGGCGTTCAATGAATTCTTGAAAGCTTTTTCTGCATCATTAATGGCCTTTTGAACACTTTCTTTGTTTTCCGAAGAGTTCCAGGCGGTAGAGACAGCAGATCTCCTTACTGAATAGGCAGAGGTGAGTCCGGAAGCATAGGCGCTTACTCCTCCGACGATCGATTCATCTCTTGCTGAGGTGGCGCGAGCCATGCAGGCGAAATATTCCTTGCCGGCTCCCTGAACCAGGTTCTCGATGTCTTTGGTTTCTGTCGGTTTAACAGTCGTAACGGAGGCGGTAGGAGAGGCTGTGCTCGTACTGCCAGTATTGTTGGTCTCCGCAAAAACAGGGGTAAGACTGAATGCGGCGACGGATATGCCTATAAGGCAGATCTTGCTGATGCTTTTCATATTGGCTAATTCTAACATTTACCCTTAAAAACGGTCATATGCCGGGGCTTATTTTTTTGACAAAAACCCGCTATAATAGGCCTGATTTAAGCCCATGATGTATAAGATGTCGGTCATAATACCGGCTTACAACGAAGAGCTTTATATAGACAGAACATTGCATAGTCTGGTAAATCAGGATTATGAAGGCGAGTTCGAAATAGTAGTAGTCAATAATGCTTCGACCGACAAGACGAGACAGGTGGCCGAATCTTTTGGGGTTAAGGTTTTTGATGAGCCGAAGAAAGGGATCTCAAATGCCTTAATAAAGGGGTGTGGCGGGGCGACTGGGGAGATATTCGTATTTACCGATGCTGATACCGAACTTCCTTCTGATTGGCTATCTATGCTGAATGCCGGGTTTAACGACGATCCGGAGGCGGTGGCTTTCGGCGGCCCCTACTCTTTCTATGATGGTGACAGGAATGTAAACCTGTTCACTCTCAAAGTATTCTTTCCGATACATAAGCTTGTGGCCGGAGGACTTCTTCCTTGCGTCAATATGGCGGTAAAGAAGGACGCTTATGAGAAGGCTGGGGGATTTAACCCCGAAATGAACTGGGGGCAGGATATCGACCTTTCAAAGCGATTAGGAAACATAGGTAAGGTCTGTTTCGATACGAATATAGTAGTCTGGACCTCTTTCAGGCGTTACGGGGGAGGATATGACACTAAATTTGCTAGGACGGCTCATGCTTTCAAAGAGTTTGGAGTACAGCTCGGGCGTTGCTATATGGTTTCCGTTAAGGGAAAGGTATATAAGAACTGCCAGAAAGCGATACGAGAAGTGAAGAGATTCAGCAGGCTTCCCAGTTTCATAGCCTAGTTGACACGATGCCCATCTGAAAGGTCTGATCAGGTGGTTTTTTATTCTCTTTTAGAACCAATAAAGGAGGGCTTTATATTGAGAAAGCTATCTTTATTAGTGAATGTGAGGGCGTTTCGAAAGGAGGAACTATTATATTCCGCTACATATTCGTAAAGATGTTTCCATTTATGGAAATGATCGGCGATGTGATTGAACGCTCGATGTTTTGCCCGCCTGTTGACACTTTCCCCGTGATGGACCGACTCTAGGTTAACGACCTCACAAGTTTTTCTTTTTCGTCGGGATAGCGTTTTCGGAATAAGAGGGATCCGAGACTTACCCCATAAAGCCCTACCTTAAAAAAGCGGGGCTTTTACTTTTTGCACCAGAAACAAAAAAGAGCTACCGTGAACTAATGCTCGACCCAAAGATAAAAAATCTGATTGCCTCCGAAAGAGCGAGACAAGGCATGACGATAGATCTTATCGCATCTGAGAACTTTGTTTCTCAGGATGTCCTTACGGCACTCGGGTCGATATTTACTAATAAATATTCTGAAGGCTATCCCGGCAAGAGATATTATCCGGGAAACGAATTCTGCGATCGGACGGAAGAACTTGCGCGCGAATATGCGCTAGAGACTTTCGGATTGGCTTTCGACAGATGGGGCGTGAATGTTCAGGCATATTCCGGGTCTCCGGCAAATATGGCAGCTTACGCAGGAGTGATGGAACCTGGAGATCTGATACTGGGAATGAAACTCTCTTCTGGGGGGCATCTGACTCATGGGCATAATGTCTCGATGACCGGGAAGTTTTTCCGTTCAGTGCAATACCAAGCGGATGAGAAAGGATATATAGATTACGATGAGGTTTATCGTCTTGCGAAAGAGAATAAGCCAAAGGTAATTGTTTCAGGAACGACTGCGTATCCGAGAAAGATAGATTTCAAAAAATTTGGCGAGATAGCCAAAGAAGTCGGAGCGATACATATGTCCGATATATCCCATATAGCAGGACTTGTCATAGCGGGAGTCCATCCTTCTCCTTTTAAGCACGCAGAGATCGTGACGACGACGACACATAAGACGCTTCGTGGTCCGAGAGGAGCGCTCATCTTCTCGAGGAAAGATATTACGATGGTAAACGGAAAGACCATTTCTGAGGGGATAGATAAGGCGATTTTTCCCGGGCTCCAGGGAGGACCTCATAACAATCAGACTCTCGCGATAGTGCAGGCGTTGTATGAAGCGATGAAACCGAGCTATCAGAAATACGCGGAGAAGGTGGCCGAAAATGCTAAAGTATTATCCGAAGAGCTAATCGGACGCGGTTTCACGCTCGTGACGGGAGGTACGGATAATCATCTGATGGTAGTCGACTTGAGGCCGAAAGAGATAGAAGGATCAGTCGCCGAGAAGAATCTGGAAAAGAATGGAATCATAGCGAATCGTAATACGGTTCCTGGAGATATTTCTGCTTTTAAGCCATCAGGTATAAGGATCGGCACTCCGGCTGTCACAACAAGAGGTATGGGGAAGAAGGAGATGAAAAAAATCGCGGAGCTCATAGAGAGAGCTCTTCTGGAAGAAGATGTCTTAAGGGAGGTTTTAGCTCTAACAAAGAGATTTCCGCTTAAATACAGCAATAAATAGTATAAAACCCCTCTTTCGAGGGGTTTTATATTGACAATAAGTCCTAATTGTTGTATAGTAGTTTTAGAACATTAAGAAATGAAAGGAGGTCTGGTTTGGATGACCGGCCAGCTATTTGAATGGGAAGTCGTAGGCAGAAAAAAATTTGCTTTCGATGGAAGCTATCTCAAATGGCGAGAAGCATTGAATTGGGTCATTAGAAACCAGTTCATCATAGATAACGATCCTGCAGAGCCAAATACTCTGATGCTTAGCGACCTACAATTCACCGTTGCGGACACTATTGGTGTAGATGCTAATCAAATCAGAATATATTTAGCTTTAGGAAGCGCATTCGATTTCTTTCATGGCGTTGATCTATTTATCACTTACGAAGGTAAGACGGTAACGATCGATCTCACTATCGATGAATCGAAAAGAGCTTTCGGCTACAAGGCAGATGTCATTCTTTCAGAAGGAGACTTCGAAAAAGAAAGCATTTGGGAAACAGCTCAAAGGATTACAAATCTTCTTCTCGCTTAGCCGTCCCAAAAAAAAGGACGGCTTTCCATTTTTCAAATTCAAAAGAAAGGGGTGATCTCGATGGATAAAGTAAGTCCTGAAAGGAAAAAGTTTTTCTTCTCATGTAATAAATGCGGAGAATACGAGGTTACGGAAAAAGAGTTTTACTTGAAACTTTTTCCTAGAGAAAGAGCAGATCTCCAAAAGAGGCTAGCAAAGGAAAACGATGCCGCGAAGATAATCTTCAAAGGTGGAGTCTGTCCGAGATGCAAGCCAAAAAGATCGAGTGTCATGTTCCATGTGGATCTGGCAGTCGGCAAAACGCCCCCTAAAGTCATGCACTAAGGGGGTTTTTTTATAGTTACCCATTCTACGCTTTAGTGATATCATCGAAATATAAGAGCCAATGCCAAAGAAGATCGACGGAAAAATAATAACGGAAGCCATATACGACAGGCTTAGCAAGAGAGTGAAGCCGGAAAATTTCTTTTCGGCGGTAATAGTTGGGAATGATCCGGCGTCAGTTCGTTTTGTCGAACAGAAGAAGAAGGCAGCCGAGAAGCTAGGAATAGAATTCAGGACGGAAAAAATCTCCGAAGCCGTTTCTACCAAGGATCTGATCGCGATCATCAAAGATATAACCGATGATCCGAAATGCGGAGGAGTGATGGTTCAACTTCCTCTTCCTTCCGAAATAGATAAGGATGCAGTCATCTCATCAATTCCTAAAGAGAAAGATGTCGATGTCCTTAATAAGACAGAAAAATCTGAAGTTCTTCCGATATCTGCCGGTGTGGTAAAAGAAGTGCTTGAGATGGAAGGAATAGATCCGAAGGGAAAGAAGGCAGTAGTTATCGGTGTCGGCCTTCTCGTTGGCCGGCCAGTCGCGGATTATCTGAAAGAAGTGGGAGCGGAAGTATCCGAGATCGACAAAGGAGATGACGGATCGCCGATAAAGAAAGCAGATATAGTAGTGCTTGGAGCTGGAAGCTTTCACCTTATAGATGGAACTCTGGTCAGTGATAATGCTCTTATCATCGATTTCGGCTGTTCCTTGAACGAAGAAGGAAGGCTTTGTGGCGATTTTAATCCGGAAGGTATTCCGGAGAATGCTTCTTATACACCGACTCCCGGAGGAACTGGTCCCATACTTGTGGCGAAACTATTCGAAAATTTTTACGAAATGAATTAAAAAAACGGCCTTAGGGCCGTTTTTTTAATGTGATATCTATTCCTCTTCAGAAGAAGATTCTGTTGCGGGAGAAGAGAAAGAGTCTGACTTAGAGAGAGCCTCTAAAGTCTTTTCTTTTATCACCTGCACAAGCTTCTTATCGGAGCGAAGCTTATCTTTCGAAGCTTCTTGGCCGACGCCGAGCTTTTCATCACCAAAAGAATAAGTATTGCCGACTTTCTTGATCACGCCGTGCTTTACGGCCGAGTTCAGGATGTCTCCTTCGTAGGATATTCCTTCATTAAACATTATATCGAACTCTACCTGGCGGAACGGGGGAGCGACTTTGTTCTTAACAACTTTCGCTTTAACCCTGTTTCCGACAACTTCTTCTCCTTTTTTTATCTGAGCGATACGCCTTAGATCTATCCTTACCGAAGAATAAAACTTGAGAGCGCGTCCTCCGGGAGTTGTAGTAGGTTCGCCATAACCCATCATGCCGATCTTTTCGCGGAGCTGATTAATGAAGACAAGCATCGTTTTCGACTTGTTCGCGATAGCGGTAATCTTTCTCATCGCCTGGCTAAGCATTCTCGCTTGAAGGCCGACATATTGTGCGCCCATCTCTCCTTCTATTTCAGCGCGAGGAGTAAGAGCAGCAACAGAGTCGATGATGATGACATCGATGAGCCCCGATTTAACAAGGCTTTCCATGATATTCAACGCCTCTTCGCCGTTATCAGGTTGGGAGATAATCAGATTATTAATATCGACACCGATTCTTTTTGCTCGATCTGGGTCGAGAGAATGTTCCGCGTCGATGAAAGCAGCCTTGCCACCTTTCTTCTGAGCTTCGGCTATTATCTGGAGTCCGAGAGTGCTCTTTCCGGACATTTCCGGACCGAATATTTCGATTATTCTTCCTCTCGGAAGTCCTCCGACACCGAGAGACTCATCGAGGCTGAATGATCCGGTGGAGATGACTTCTATATTCGTCCTCTTCGATTCGACGAGTTTCATTACTGATTCCTCGCCATACTTATCGCGGATAGAGGCTATGAGCGCGTCGAGATCACTCGATGGGCTTTTCTTCTTCTCCTCCGATTTCTTGGTTTTCTTCTCCATTATTGTTTATCGGAGCCGTTTCCTCTTCCGAAGATTCGGATGAGTCATCTGTTATATAGAAGACATTCCGAATGACGGTCTTTTCCTTGCCGAGGAACCGCTTAACTTTTATCTCAAAACGGTTCAGTCCGGCTTCAAGGGGGATATCTTTGGAAAAGCGCCCTTCTGCGCTTACCGGTATTGGCTCGCCTTCAATTATAAGCGAATCTTTGGAATCTATCCTACCCTCGATCGTAAACATCCTGTCTCTCGTTTCTAAGAAATCGCGATCATCCACTTTAGCGGGAATATTGACCTCTATAGTAGGAATACCGAGAAGAGCTTCAAGTCTTATACCGATCAGGATCGTGACTATCAAAAAAGCGAAAAGGCCCAAAAAAAGGCCTTTCTTGCTTTTTACTATAGCGAACCTATTGCGAGGAAGTTCATCGGAACAGCCTGATTTTTTCAGGTTAAGTTCTTTATAAGCTGCATATAGAGGAGCACTATCGATATCGAGAACGGTGGCAATTTTCGCCAGATAGCCTCTTACATAAGGGGCAGCGGGTATATTGCGCTCGTCGCATTCCTGAAGAGCTAAGATGTATCTCTTCGGAATATTGGTCATTTCGGCCAATTTTTCCGGCGATAATCCGCGCAAGGCGATAGCTTCCGATAGTATTTCCGAGAGACTCTTATAGTTCCCCATCACTTATGTCGCGATTTGGGCCGCCATGGCCGCCGGATCCGTCTCTTGAGAGGTAAACCTCTCTAGGTTTTGCGCCGTCGCCGGGGCCAATGATGCCTTTCGACTCCATTATGTCGAGGAGTCTTGCAGCCCGAGCATAACCGACTTTTAGCCTTCTTTGCAAGAGAGAGGCTGAGGCTTTGCCACTTTCCATAACGACTTCCAAGGCCTCATGGAACATATCGTCTTCGTCGTCATCCGATACGGAGGAGCTAAGTATTCCTTCAAGCTCGGAGGGCTCGGTGACCGCGAGGTTGGAAATTTCACCTTCGTTATTATCAATGATGAATTTTACGACGGATTTTATCTCCTCGTCAGTAATATAGGCACCCTGGATTCGCTTCGGCTTAGAAAGTTCAGCGGAAACAAGAAGCATGTCTCCTCCTCCCAGGAGTTTTTCGGCGCCGGAAGTATCGAGAATCGTACGAGAATCTATCTGGCTTGCGACCTGAAGGGCGATGCGGGAGGTAATGTTCGCCTTGATAAGTCCGGTGATGACTTCAACAGAAGGACGCTGAGTCGAAACGACTAAATGTATTCCGGTCGCACGAGCCATCTGAGCGAGACGGACGATCGATCCTTCCACTTCGCGGCCGTAGACGGACATAAGATCGGCGAGTTCGTCGATTATGATCACAATATAAGGCATGGGTTCATCCTTATATTTGTCGTTGTAACTCTTTATTTCGCGGAAACCTTCTCTTAAGAGAACTTCATAGCGGCGATCCATTTCAGAAATGGCCCAACGGAGAGCGGAGACGGCTTTCTTTCCATCCGTAATGACGGGAGCAATAAGGTGGGGGATGCCGGAATAGATGGAAAGTTCTACCCTTTTTGGATCGACAAAGATGAATTTCAGAGTTTCGGGAGAGTTCTTAAAAAGAAGAGAAACGATAATCGAATGAATGGTGACGCTTTTTCCTGATCCGGTTGCGCCCGCGACAAGCATGTGCGGCATCTTAGCGACATTCGGGAAAACGGGTTCTCCAGCAAGACCTCTACCGAGAGCAAAACCGAGAGTGCCGGAAGTATTGAACTCAGGATAAGCAAGGATGCTTCCGAGTCTTACGACGGCAGCAACCTTATTCGGAACTTCGATCCCGACGAGAGACTTGCCTGGGATAGGGGCTTCTATTCTTAAGGGGTGAGCAGCGAGAGAAAGAGCGAGATCCTGGTTTAAGGCAGTTATTCTCGATAGTTTCACGCCTTCAGCGGGCTTCAATGTATAGCGGGTGACTTTAGGGCCGATCGTTATCTCTCCCATCTCTACAGGAATGCCGAAACTATCGAGAGTTCTCTTAATGATATTTGCGTTCGCGCGAAGGTCGCCGACGGTCGGTTTTTCGACATCAGAACGCAGGAGACTGAGCGGGGGAGGGACATAATTCGGGAAAGAGACTTTCTTCTCCGACTTCTTAGCGATAGGAGCTTCAAGTGAAGGCTCTTTTATCTCTATCTTGTCTTTTTTCTCTCCTGATTCTTCATTTGCGGTCCTCGATTCCTCGTTTTTCTTTTCTTCTTTCGGAGCTTCTTTCACCCCTTCTCCGTTGATGATTATTTCTGCTTCTTTCTTTTCGGCTCCTTTCGGAAGACGGATAAGTTTCAGTTTCAAAGGAATGTTAAGAGCAAGAAGTAGGCCGATGACTATGAGAGATACAGCAATAACCACCCCGGTGATAAGACCGAAAGGTACTTCGAGGCTACCGAGTAGGTTGCCGAATAAGCCTCCTTTACCCTCTGCAATCATATCGAGCAATGAGAGAGAAGCTATGAAGAATATTGATCCGCCGATAAGAGTATTACGCATCAACTCCTTCCGTTCGCCGGAAAGGAATACTAAGCCGATGCCTGTTAGGGCGACGGGCAGAAGGTAATAGCCTATTCCAAGAAGAAAGGAGAATGATCTAAATAGGAATTCGCCGACCGGACCTGCTTTTTCGAAAGCAGCCAGCCAGAAGATGACGCTTAAAGCGAAAAGAACAACCCCCCAGATGCTTCGGACTACTTCGGGATTCATTTCAGCGAAGGAGGGGGTTTCTTTTCCTTCGTTCTTTGCCGGTTTGCTTTTTGCCATAGGAAGAAAACTTACCGCCTAATTATAGGCACTAGGAGAAGCAAAACCAAGGAAAAACGGTTATAATTCACGAAACAAGATGAATGAATCGATATTTCGAGCTTACGATGTAAGAGGAATATACCCAAAAGACCTCTCAGAGTCGGAAGTCATGATCATAGGAGGCTTTCTCAACAATAAGATGCTTGGGAAAGGAAAGATCGTACTCGCGCACGACGCAAGAAACAGCTCTCCTTCTTTATATCAGACAGCTATAAAGGCTTTTAAGGACAGAGAGATAATAAAGGTAGGACCGGCGACGACAACTATGTTCTATGCGCTGGTTGTTAAATACAAGGCTGCGGGAGGAGTAATGATCACAGCTTCTCACAATCCGAAGGAATGGAACGGAATGAAGACTGTAGGAAAGAAAGCGTCGCCGATCAGCGGAAAGGATATTCTTGCCGCAATGAAGAAATTGGAAAAATAATGAACTACTTCAAAGAATACGCAAGTGATGTGAAGAAGTACCTGAAGCCGAAGAGAAATATCTCGGTTGTGGTGGATGCTTCAAACGGATACGCGGGAGAATTGATGAAAGAAGTATTCAAAGGGAATAAGCTGATCAAGACTTCTTTCATTAATTCTAATCCTGACGGAAATTTTTCCGGTCATGGACCGAATCCGCTTATGGATAAAGCGATGGATGATCTTCGGCAGGAAGTAGCGAATAAGAAAGCAGATCTTGGACTTATTTTTGATGGAGACGCGGACCGCGTGATGTTCGTAGACGATAAGGGTAATGACATAGATCCAGATACCATAACGAGGCTTTGTATCGGAATATTGAAGCCGAAGAAGGCAGTGATAGATATCCGAGTCGGCTGGGAAGTGAGGGGAATAAAATCGAAGGAGAAGGGAACGAAACTTATAAGAACCAAGGTAGGAAATTATTTCATCAAAAAAGCGATGATAGAGGAAGACGCCACTTTCGGCGCGGAAAGAGCTTCTCATTACTATCTGAAGATGAACGGCGCTTATGTTGATACCGCTCCGGAGATCGCTTGTATGGTGATAACGGCTGCTTCGAAGATGAAGATATCTTTTTCTGAAGCAGCAAAGAGCGCGAGCTACTTCAGATCAGGCGAGAAAAATTTTAGCGTCAAGAGTAAGGAGGAATCGCTCATGAGACTCGAAAAGCACTATTCGAGATTTGGGAAGATATCCAAGAAAGACGGCATATTCTTGGAAACGAAGGAGTTCTGGCTGAATGTCAGGGCTTCAGCTAACGAAGACCTGCTTAGAATCAATATCGAGGCGAAAAATCCTGCTGTTTTAAAACGGGAAAAAGAAGTGGTAGAATCGCTAATCCATGGCTAAAGATGTCATCGTAATAGATATAGAGACGAAGAATACCTTTTTTGATGTAGGCGGACAGGACAATATCAGGGACCTCGATATGTCTCTCACTTGCGTCTATTCCTACAATTCCAATAAGTATATGAGTTTCTGGGAGGAAGATCTTCAGGAACTTGGGAAGATATTACAATCGGCCGGGTTGGTAGTCGGATTCAGCATAAACAGGTTCGATATGCCTGTGCTCGATAAATACTTTAGCTTCAATACGAGAGCTTTGAAGAGGTTAGACCTTCTCGAAGAGATCGAAGCTGTTTTCGGAAAAAGGATAGGGTTAGACCTTCTTGCGATGACAAACCTCGGCATAGGCAAGACACATCACGGGCTTGATGCGATCAAGTTTTGGAATGAAGGTAATCTACAAGAGCTCGAGTCTTATTGTCGTAACGATGTGAAGGTTACAAAAGAACTTTATGATCTGGCTCTGCTTCAGGGCTACCTCATGCTTCCGGAAAAAGGAAGCGATAATCTGATAAAGGTTCCACTCGAACTGAAAGGGAAGGTAAGGGAAGCGACTGATGAAAATACTCTATTTTGATCACGCGGCGGCAACGCCAGCAATAAAGGAAGCGGTGGATGCCGCTTCCTTTTGCCATGACGATTCGTTCGGTAATCCATCCTCCATACATAAGAAAGGACAGGAAGCGATAAATATCATAGATAAGGCGAGAGACGAGATAGCGAAGATAATGAAGACCGGATTTCGCTCGGTTATTTTTACTTCTTCCGCAACGGAAGCTAATAATCTGATCCTCAGAGGAGTAGTAAAAAAAGCAAAGAGAGAAGGAAGAATGGAACTTCCTCTCCGGATCATCACTTCGACCATAGAACATGATTCGATATTGAAGACAGCACGCGATATGGAAGAGGGTGGCGTCGAAGTCATATATATAAATCCTGATAAGAAAGGAAGGATTGATCCGAAAAAGGTCGCGGAAGCGATAAATGAAAGGACTGTCTGCATATCGATAGCGAGGACAAACGGAGAAACCGGAGGTATTTCCGATATAAAGAAGATAGGTGAGCTCGTAAGCGAGAAGAGAGAAGGATTATATCCCGTATTTCATACGGATGCGGTCCAAGCGGCAAGGTTCGAAGATGTTTCTCCGGCTGCCTTGGGAGCGCAAGCGGTAACCATATCCGCCCATAAGATAGGAGGTATAAAAGGAGCGGGAGCGATCGTCTTTCATGAATCGATCGATCCTAAACTAATGGTTGCTTCTCAAGTGACTGGCGGCAGCCAGGAATTCAATATACGAGCGGGAACGGAGAATACTGCTGCGATAGCCTCTTTTAGCGAAGCTATAAAGATCGCTTCAAAATCATTTAAAAAGAATATCGATGGAGCAAAGAAAGCGAAGAAAGCTTTTTTTGAGGAAGTGACTATAAAGAATCCCATAGTTAAGAAGAATGGAAGCGATGACGCTCCTCATATCCTTAATCTCTGGGTTCCAAAGAATAAATCGGAAGAAGTAATAACTATGTGTGATATGGCGGGACTCATGATTTCTCGGGGTTCTGCTTGCAGTATGCGTTCCGGGCGCCCGGGGCATACCGTGGCTGCCATATATGGGGATAAAAGAGCAGATCAGTCTTTTAGGGTAAGTTTCTCGCCGAAGACAACGGTATCTGAGACAAAAGCAGCTGCAAAAATATTTCTTAAGGCTATAAGATAGTAATAAGGTCAAACCCTTCAAAAACCGCTTATTATATGGTTTTATTTGAGCAGAGAATATCGTCAATCTGATAAAAAAGCGGTATTCCGACAATTAATGCTCAAAGAAAAGACCACTCTTCCCGAGATAGAGGAAAAGGTTCTGAAATTCTGGGATGAATGTCAGATATTCGAAAAATCGATAGAAAAGAGAAAAAGAAAAAAATCATTCGCTTTTTATGACGGACCTCCGTTCGCGACGGGGCTACCGCATTATGGACATATTCTCGCGACAACCATCAAGGATTCAGTAACAAGATTTTGGACGATGCGCGGCTTTAAAGTGGAGCGTCGCGTCGGATGGGACTGCCACGGATTACCGGTAGAAAACCTGATCGAGAAAGAACTCGGTCTCAAGGATAAGAAAGAAATCGAGGCTATGGGCATGGAGAAGTTTAATAACGCTTGCCGAGCGGCGGTTTTTCGATCAGTAGGAGATTTTCAGAAGACCCTAAAGAGAGTCGGGCGATGGGCTGATTACAGTAACTCGTATGCGACCCTCGATAACTCTTATATGGAATCTGTCTGGTGGGTCTTCAAAAAGCTCTGGGAACAAGACCTCGTCTATTCCGACTATAGGGTTTCTCCTTATTGTCCGAGATGCGGAACGCCTCTCTCTAATTTCGAAGTAAATCAGGGATATAAGGATACCGAAGATCCGGCAGTATATGTAAAGTTTGAACTGAAGAGGCCGGATGTTCCTGCACCTACTTATTTCGTAGCTTGGACGACAACTCCATGGACGCTTACTGCAAACGCAGCTTTAGCTGTCCGTAACGACATAACCTATGCGAAAGTAGCGAGACAGACCGAAAAAGGAGAAGAGATCCTTATCATCGCGAAGGAGCGCGTAGAGAAGGTTATGGAAGAAGAGAAATATGAGATTCTTTCTGAGATAAAAGGAGAGTCTCTTGTCGGTATGGAATACAAACCGATGTTCAGCTTTATCGAACCGGAAGGAAAAGCGCATAGGGTGATTCATGCTGATTATGTTTCTACTGAGGACGGTTCGGGCATAGTGCATATAGCGCCTGCTTTCGGTGCGGAAGATATGGAGGCCGCTAAGAGAAACGGCATACAGATGATCCTTACCGTCGATGAGCAAGGAAAGATGAAAGACGAAGTCACGCCTTGGGCGGGACAGTTCGTGAAAAAAGCAGATAAGGGAATAATCGAGTATTTGAAAGAAACGGGGATACTTTTTAAAGAAGAGAAGATAACTCACTCCTATCCTTTCTGCTGGAGATGCGATACACCGCTTCTCTATTATCCTATCGACGGATTTTATGTTTCGGTAACGAAACTGAAGGAAGACTTGCTTTCTAATAACGACAAGATCAGATGGGTTCCCGGACATATAAAGTCGGGAAGATTCGGAAAATGGCTTGCTGATGCAAGAGATTGGGCAATATCAAGAAACAGATTCTGGGGTGCTCCGCTTCCTGTTTGGAGGTGTGATTATTGTGGTCATGATCAAGCGATAGGTGGATTGGAGGAACTTTCCAAAGCGGCGGTATCTTCCGGAAATAAATATTGGATCGTTCGCCATAGTGAAGCCGATTCTAACGTATTGAATGTACTTTCTTCTTTTCCAGAAAAGACACCGGTATCCCTTACTCCTAAAGGCTTGAAAGAGGCAGAGGCAGTAGGGAAGAAGCTTAAGAAATCAGGGGTAGATATAATCTACTCTTCACCATTAAAACGTACTCTTGCTACCGCGGAAGCTATAGCGAAAGAAACGGGGGCAGAGCTCCGAATTGACGAGAGGATCAAGGAATATGACTTCGGCGTCATGAACGGCATGCCTGTCGAGGACTTCGAAAAATTCATTGAGTCAGATCTTAATAAGTTCCATAAGGCTCCCGAAGGAGGAGAGACGATAACCGAAGTTAGAAAGAGAATGGTTGATTTTTTCTACGACATCGATTCTAAGGATTCAGATAAGAAGATCGTAATAGTGAGTCATGGTGATCCGCTTTGGGTTCTTGAGGGAACCATGAAGGGGATGGATGACAAAGCTCTTGTTGAAGAGAGAAAAAAGCTCATATATCCCGGAGAAGTCAGGGAAATGAGGCTTGCAAGACTTCCGATAAACACGGAAGGGAAGATCGATCTTCATAGACCGTTCATAGATTCCATAGAAGCTAAGTGTCCGAAGTGTGGTGGAAAGGCTAAGAGGATTAATCAGGTATTCGACTGTTGGTTTGAATCAGGAGCGATGCCTTATGCTTCATGGCATTATCCTTTTGAGAATAAAGAGAAAGTGGAATCGATCTTCCCGGCTGACTTCATCGCTGAGGGACTCGATCAGACGAGGGGATGGTTCTATACGCTCCATGTCCTTGGAACAGCTCTTACAAGAAAGAACATAGGCTTAGGAAAAGGTAATCCTGCTTTCAAGAATGTAATCGTAAACGGATTAGTTCTCGATGAGGTTGGAAGAAAGCTTTCAAAGAAGCTTCGCAATTACACTGAGCCGGAGCTTATCTTTGATAAGTTCGGCGCGGACGCAATGAGGTTCTTTCTTTTGTCGTCGACTGCCATAGGTGAAGATTATAGGTTTGCTGATAAAGGAGTTGCAGAAACGAAGATCAAAGTAATGGATCGTCTCGTTAATTCCTTTAACTTCTTGCGTATGTATTCGGAAGGAAGGGATATGGCGACTTTCTTCACTAAGGAACCGGAAAAGCTGTCTGTAATCGACAAGTGGATCAAAGCGAGACTCAAACAGACAATAATCAAGATGACCGATTCGATGGAGATCTATCAGCTTACCGATGCAACGAGACCGATGATCGATTTTCTGGATGATCTTTCCAATTGGTATATCAGGAGATCGAGAACGAGACTTCAGCGTCCCGATTCTCTGGAGGACTATTATGCGGCGGCAAAGACACTGTATGACTGCTTACTTGATTCGGCGAAGCTGATTGCTCCTTTCTCGCCTTTCATAGCTGAGGCTCTCTATCTGTCTCTTACCGACGGAAAGCATGAGGAGTCGGTTCATCTCGAAGACTGGCCGGTAACCGATAAGAAGATGTCTAAAGAAGAGACCGATCTTATTGCCGATATGGTTGTCGTAAGGGATCTCTGCGCAAAAGGATTAGCTTTGAGAAATGAGGCAGCCATCAAAGTAAAACAGCCTCTTATGAGCTTTAAGTTCACAGAAGCTAAAATGAAAGGGAAGACAGATCTCATGAAGCTTGTAGAAGAAGAAGTGAATGTAAAGAGAGCTTTTCATGAAGTGGATGCGGGGGAGGGATCGCTTGATCTTACGATAACTGCCGATCTTCGCGATGAAGGATTGTACCGTGAAGCGGTAAGAATGATTCAGGACCTAAGACAGAAAGCAGATCTTAATCCAGGAGAAAAAGCGGAAGTATTCCTTTCGGGAAGCAAGCTCGAAAGAATATTCTCTTCACGGAAAGAAGAAACATTGAGAATACTTTCTGCCTCTTCCATACAATTTAAGAAGTCAGATCTTGCGAAGGCTTTCATCGAAACTACGCTTGATGAAGAAGCTTCTTGGATCGGAGTAAGAAAATCTTAGCGAATAAAAAAATACCCCTCCGCCTCCGCCAGTTGGCGGATAGCGGAAGGGTATTTTTGTTTCCGTTAGCTTTTCTAGAAGAGACCCATCTTTTTCTTAACTTCAGAAAGAGTGGCGTTGGCTATCTTGCTAGCTCTCTTTCCTCCTTCTTCCATTATGGATCTTACGGAGTCGATATCGGAGGCTATCTCAGCTCTTCTCTCTCTGAAAGGAGCGAAGGCATCGATTATGATGTTCGATAGGGCTTCTTTGAAGGACGCGTAGTTCGATCCTTCGTGCTCTTTAACTATCTCTTCGATACTCATCCCCGAGAGGGAAGAATATATAAGAAGAAGATTAGAAAGAGCCGGCTTCTCGTCGGGATTCCATTCTATAGTCGATCCGGAATCAGTTACTGCCACTTTTACCTTACGCGATATCTCTTCGGGGGAATCGGAGAGATAGATACATCCTTTAGGAAGAGACTTGGACATCTTCTTCGAGGGATCATCAAGGCTTTTTATACGGAGACCTTCGACATAGATTCCTTTCGGCTCGATAAAGGTTTCTCCGAATTCGCGATTGAAGTTACGGGCGACATCTCTTGTCAGTTCCAGGTGCTGTCTCTGATCTTCGCCTACAGGAACGAAAGCGGCCTTATAAGAGAGGATATCTGCTGCCATGAGAATGGGGTAGTTCAGAAGACCAGCGTTTGCAGGGTGGCCAGCTTCCACTTTTTCCCTGAACTCGATCATTCCTTGAAGTTGTCCGGCGGGAGTCACGGTATTCAATAGCCAAGTCAGATTCGCGTGAGCGGCTACATCTGACTGGATGAAGAAGACGGATCTATCTGGATCGATGCCGAGAGCAAGGAGATCGACGACAGCGTCGATTATCTCAGCTTTTTTTTCTTCGGGAACATACTTCTGAGTTAATGCATGATAGTCGGCAATGAAGTAAAAGCACTGATAATCGCCTGAGTCCTGTAGGGCGATTGATTGCTTTATCATTCCGAGATAGTTGCCGATATGAATACGGCCGCTCGGCTTCAAGCCGCTAACGACAACAGGCTTTTCCATAAGAGGAATATTAGCGATATAAGACCCCTATAAGCAATACTCAATTGAAACAAAAAAAGCCGCCTTTCGGCGGCTTTTTCAAATTATATTTCGATTATAACAGGGAGAACCATCGGTCTCCTGTAGGTCTTCGAGTAGACGAATTGTCCGATCTGATCCCTAAAGAGAGTTTTCAGATAATCAGCATCGATGTCCTTGTCGTGAGGAATTCTATTAACGATACCTCTCACTTTCGATCTCATCTCTTCAAGAATCTTCTGATTTTCCTTGAGATAGATGAACCCTCTTGAGATGATATCTGGGTTCTTGATGAGTTTGCCGTTTTTGCGGTCGATAGTCGCGATGATGACGATCATACCTTCTTCGGCAAGGAGTCTGCGATCCCTAAGGACCACTTCTCCGACATCTCCGACGCCTAGTCCGTCAACCATAACATAGTCAGCGGGAATCTTATCGTCTGTTATCTTTATCGAATCGCGTCTGATTTCGACCATTTCTCCATTGTCGGGAAGGAAGATGTTCTCTTTTGGTATTCCCGATTCGACGCCATTTCTCGCATTAACGGTCCTCATAAAGAGGTACCCATGTACGGGGATGAAATATTTCGGCTTTACTGTCTCGAGAATGAACTTTATCTCTTCCTGAGAAGCGTGTCCGGAGGAGTGAATGTCTATCATCTTGGAGTGATAGATCATCGCTCCCTGGCGGACGAGGTTATCTTTTAATCCCTGAACACTTCTTTCATTTCCAGGAATGACTGATGAAGAGAAGACAACGGTGTCTCCCGGCTTAAGCCTTAAGAACTTATGCTCTCCAGTAACGATCTTCATAAGAGAGGCATTCGATTCTCCCTGAGCTCCGGTCGATAGGACAAGGATCTTATTATCCTTATGCTTGTCGATCTCTTCGCCGGCAATGACCGTATCTTTCTTCATCTTGATGTAGCCGAGTCTTCTCGCAATCTCTACATTGTCCTTGATCGATCTTCCGGAGAAGACGATCTTCCTATCTAGCTTTTCGGCGATTTTGATGATCTCTCCGATGCGGGAGATGAGGGTGGAGAAGATTCCGACGATAATGCGTCCATCCGCTTTTCTGAAGAGGTCTTCGAGATTTTTCTCGACAACCCTTTCGGAAAGAGACTTTCCGGGAGTTTCGGCATTAGTGCTATCCAAGAAGATAGTATGAATATCTTTTTTCGCGATAGCACGGAGAGCGTCGATATTCACAGCGTCGCCTTTCTCATCGTATTCGATCTTGAAGTCAGCGAAGGTAGCCATATTGCCGACGGGAGTCTTCAATATGATTCCGGTCGTGTCAGGAACACTGTGTGAGACACCGAAGAATTCCGCTTCGAAATTCTTTCCCAGTCTTACGACATCTCCTTCCTTTATGAGTCTGATATCGAGTTTCGGAGCATTGACGAACTCCGCCTGACGCTTAGCGATCATCTCTTTTGCGAGAGGAGTGGCATATATCGGGGGATTACCCATCTTGCCGATGATATAAGGGATGGCTCCGATATGATCAAAGTGAGCATGGGTAACAAGAAGAGCTTTGACATTCTTCTGTTTTTCTTCGAGGTAGGAAATATTCGGAATGATGTAATCGATTCCAGGGGTTTCTTCTTCGGGGAACTGGATACCTGCGTCTATGCAGACGATCTCGTCTCCGCATTCAAAGAGAGCCATATTCCTTCCAATCTCTTCTAATCCGCCAAGAGCGGCGAAGCGAACAGTCTTATTATCAGGATTGCCTGAGGCATCTTTTGGCGCACTTTTTTCCCTTTTGGGACCAGTTATAGGCTTGCGCGGCCTTCTTTGTTTTTGTTGTTCCATTTTATTTTTGGGTTTTTTATTGATATCTTCGCCATGAAAGCGAGATAGAGAACTGAGTGAGATGTATTAAGACATCATTGCGAAACAGCTTTACGAAATAATGACAGTG
Source organism: uncultured Candidatus Saccharibacteria bacterium (assembly GCA_964601595.1). Taxonomy (GTDB): domain Bacteria; phylum Patescibacteriota; class Minisyncoccia; order UBA6257; family Colwellbacteraceae; genus CAZRNY01. Next base: position 44,717 of record CAZRNY010000004.1, read on the forward strand.
ATCCTGTTTAATTCGTATGTGCCGAGAGGGAGACTCGCCTCCGACTTGAATGCTCGTCGACACTCGCATTCAGTCTAGGCGCCCTCTCCTTCGGTTTTCTTGGTAGAAAACCTTCAGTCCGATGTTCGAGTCTCCCTCTGAGACTCTAGACCGGATCAGTTTTTTAATTTACGAAATAATGACAGTGATCCTGTTTAATTCGTATGTGCCGAGAGGGAGACTCGAACTCCCAAGCCCTTGCGGGCACTAGTACCTGAAACTAGCGCGTCTACCAATTTCGCCATCCCGGCAGGGTTAGTCCGAGCAAGCCCGGACTTGGCCAATCGATTGCATTCTAATGCCGGAAAACCGGCATGTAAACCTGAAAGCGGTGTTATTTTAGCTTACGGACAGTATTTAGATACCAGCCGGAGATACCGAGGAACCTATCTGAAAGGGTAGTGACTTCACTATCAGACATACCTTTCAATCTCGGAGAAACAACATATATGTAATCCGGAGAAGCGACAAATACGGCGGGAGTCTCGGAAACAAATCGAGCATTCAGCTTATCAAGAAGGAGTTCTCTCCTTGAGGCGTCTGATTCGGATCTTATCTCTTCGAGAAGGGAATCTGTTTCGCGGTCATTCCACATAGCGAGGTTCAGGCCCGGATAAAATCTCTTGGATGAATGCCAGAAAGAATAGAGGTCTTCGCTTACGCTAAGAACATTGCCAAATAAAAGCGCGGAGTAGCTTCTATTCTTAATGATTTCCTGAACGTCTGAAGGGCGCTTAACCTCAACCGTTACGACGGCTCCTTTTTCTTCCCATGCCTGCTTTATCTTTTCAGCGACAGAGATAAGAGGGGTGATATCAGGAACAGTAAGGGATATTTCTATTCCGGAAATATCGACAGCTTCCGATTCTTTTTCGGAAGTGTTGCTTAGGGGACTATAGGAAGGAGAAGCAAAACCTTTCATTATTCCGCTTACGATCTCTTCTCGCGGAACAGCCTCAGAAAGAGCAAATCTGACTGCAGAATCTTTAAACCTGGATGAGACGGCGGGATTAAGGAATATGGCGTAATAGCGAGGAGCTTTCAGGGAGACGATATTCCTTCTTACGATGACCTTATCTACCAGAGCTGGGTCAGCGGCGGCGAAACCGTCTATCTCCC
>CAZRNY010000005.1:0-43960 GCA_964601595.1 uncultured Candidatus Saccharibacteria bacterium
ACAAAAGCGATGATCTCAGTGATCTTCGCTTCCATTTCTTTTAGTGGGTCCATTTTATAGATTTTAACTGAAGTTTTACGTTTACGTTATATCTGCCAATCAATTCAAGCCTCTTTAAGAACTCTGCGATCACTTCCTTATCCTTGCCGGAGGCATAGAGCTCTGAAAGCTTGTTACGAACAAAATTTCTGAAGTCTGCATCCGTCTCGAATTTAAAGTCCGGATCGGCGTCTTTCTTCTTTTTCTTCGACTTCGACGCGGTAAAAATATCGAGAGCAAATCCAGGACGACCGAACGATCTTCCCGCTATCTGTAATGCTTCTTCTTCGGAAGCGCCGGATTCGATTAGAAGATCGGCTATGTCCTTCTCGGGGACTTTCGGGAAATAGAGCCTACGAAGCCTCGAGAGCAAAGTCGGCAACAGCGATTCGGGATGCGAGGAAACGAATATCACGAGAGCATTCTTTGGCGGCTCTTCGGCGATTTTTAAAAAAGCATTCTCCGCTTCCGGACTCATTGCATCTGCATTCTCGATGATGACCGTGCGATAAAACGAAAGTACCGGCGGCTCCGAGAGGAAGGCGCGCACTTTACGCACCGCGTCGATGCCGATATTTCCCCTCTCTTCATCGGGAGAAATAGTGAGGCATTCGGAAAGCGTATTTGATCCCGATTCGAAAGAAGCCGAAAGCTCCTTAGCGAAAGAAAATTTTCCCACACCTTCTTCGCCAAAAAAGAGATAACTACCCGGAACAAGGCCCTTTGAAGAAAGCCTCGCAAAGACACCTTGTTCCGCTTCTCTTCCTTTCAGCATTAGCCGTTCTTATTCAGTAATGTCTTCTTGTAAGTATCGAGATGGTTCAGAATCAACCCAGAACCCTTCGCGACGCAAAGGATCGCATCCTCCGCAACATAAGCTTCGACACCAAGGATACGCTTTAAAAATTCATCGATGTTTCTCAGGTTCGCTCCACCACCGGAAATGATAATGCCTTTTTCCATAACATCGGCAACAAGTTCCGGAGGAGTCTCGTTAAAAACGTTCTGTACGGAAGCGGCGATCTCGAGAAGTAAAGGATTCAGTGCTTCGGCGATCTCGTTCGAAGATATGACTACATCTTTCGGAAGTCCGCTCACTAAGTCACGGCCTCTTATCTCAAATTCGATCTTACTCTTCAACGGAAGAGCGGAACCCGCATTAAGCTTCGCGGCTTCGGCAGTCTGCTCACCGATAGCGAGAGAATATTTTTTCTTAACGAATTCGATGATCGCCTGGTCAAACTTATTTCCCGCAACACGGAGAGATGACCAGCGGACAACGCTTCCTAAAGAGATAACGGCAACTTCGCTCGTTCCTCCGCCGATATTCACGATCATGTGACCGGAAGAAGAATTGATCGGTATGCCGGCACCGAGAGCCGCAAGCAAAGGTTCGCGTACGACATATGCATTCCTCGCGCCTGCTTCGACGGCGGCATTGATGACAGCCCTTCGCTCCGTCGGTGTGATTCCCGCAGGTACGGAGATGACAACATCAGGACGGAAAATATTAAACGCTCCAGCGGCGCGCTTGATAAAATAAGTAAGCATCGCCCTTGTTATGTAATAATCAGCGATAACTCCATCCTTAAGAGGCCTATATGCACAGACATCTCCAGGGGTGCGGCCTATCATTTCTTTTGCGTCCCTCCCAACTGCCAGCACCTTATTGTCAGGAAGATTCAAAGCTACGATCGTAGGTTCGTTAATGACGAATCCTTTGCCCGGAGCAAAGACTACAGTGTTCGTCGTTCCAAGATCGATCCCGATTTGTCTAGTGAACATGCTACGATTATAGTAACCGCGTCTGACACTCATGTCTAACCACGCCCGAAAAGCCTTTTTCATAGCTTTATGCTTGTTTTTTTTCATATTAGGAGTACCTGTGGTCCTCTATTCTTTCGGCTACCGATTTGACTTAACTAACAGAATATTGACTGAGAGCGGCGGTGTGTTCGTCCGCAGCGAACCGACCGATGCGAAGATATATCTCGACGGAGCCGAGAAGAAGAACGAATCCGGATTACTTAATGCCGGAACTTTCGTAAGCGGACTCATCCCCGGAATCCATAAGATAGAAGTTGTGAAAGACGGCTATCTCCCCTTTTCTATAGAGACGGAAATCAGGCCGCTCAAGGCAGTTTCTTTCGATAAGATACTTCTCTTCCCTACTGTCTTCGAATCGGTCGCTAAAGGCGATATTACGGACTTCTTCGCGGAAAAAGATCGCGTCATCATCAAAGACAGCGTAGGCAGACTGCGCTTCGGTAATAATACCCTCTCTGGAGACGATGTAATCATGCTCTCAGCCGATGAAACAAGAGCTCTTACCGTAAAGAAAGACTTAACGACAAATAGTTTTCTCCTCGTTCCTCTCGAAGGAAAGACGGCGGCCGTGAACATCAACGAGACCTTCTGGACGCTAAAGTCATCAAAACTCGACCTTCCCGGACAAGTAGCGATCAAGACGCTCTCTCTCCACCCATATGACCCCGAAAAGCTTTTCATAAGCACCAAGGCGGCGCTCTACGCGATCGACCTCAAGCAGGATTCCATCTCGCTCGTCGAAGAAGGAGTCGACAGGATAATGAGAACCAGTAGCGGACTCGTTATAACGAGAGGCGAAAACCTCTTCTTCTATAACCTAACCCTACGTTCGGAATCTGATTCAATAAATGTTCCCGCAGATTCGGATATATTCCCGGCACCCATTGGAAAAAAGATCGCGATCGAAAGAGGTGCGATGCTTGAGATATACGATGCAGACAGGAAGAAATCCCTCCGCTTCGACATATCTTCCGTAGGCACACTCGAAGACGCATTCTGGCACGAGGATAACCACTATATATTCCTCAAGGGATCAAATGGCTTATTCATGCTCCAGACGGATAACGAGATCATGAAACCGGAACTCATCGTAAAAGAAGCCGCGAGAGCGGCTTATGGAGAAAGAGGATTACTCTATCTTATAAATAAGGAAATCAGGCGGTCAGCACTATAGAGCCGGAATCGGTAATCGCAATCGTATGCTCCGCGTGAGCAGAGGTGGAACCATCAAGAGTGGAATAGCTCCCGTCGTGGTTTTCGACTATCTCGGGATCCCCGAGACAGAACATCGGCTCGATAGCGATAACGAGACCGGGATTAAGAGTCATGCCCGTATTCGCTCTGCCATAGTTCCAGACAAGAGGATCTTCGTGAGGCATGAAACCGACGCCATGACCAGCTAATCCTTCGACAACTGAAACATTATGTTTCTTTGCGATGCCTTCTACAGCAGCGCCGATATCGCCCAGCTTATTACCAGCCTCGCAAACGGCTATAGCAGCCTCCAGGGCCTCGTTTACGGCGTGGACTATCATCCGCTCATCCTTAGACGCTTTGTCGCCTATAATGACCGTTTTGGCCGAATCAGTAAAACGACCCTTAAAGTCGACTCCAAGGTCTAATTTCAGGATATCCCCTTCCTTTAGGGAATAATTATCAGGAATGCCATGAACGATACACTCATTCAAGGAAGCGCAGATCGAAGCCGGATAGGGCTTCGCGGCGCCTTCGGGACGATAGTGAAGGAAAGCAGGCTTGCCGCCGTAGGAAGCGATAAGGTCGAAAGCGAGCTTATCCAAAAAGCTAAGCCTCACTCCCGGACGAGCGGCGTTTATGAGACGATCTAAAACATCTCTCAGGATCTTTCCTGAGAGTCTTAATATCTCTATATCAGAATCAGTCTTAAGCTTGATCATTTATTCTGTCCCAAGCTCTCTTAGATAAAAGAACTTAGGAGTTAGAAGGCTTTACTCCGAGGGCAGAAAGATGCTTTTTGATCTCTTTCCTTACAACGCTCGGACTCGGCTTTCCATCGATATGGATAACCTTGACACCGGCCTTTTTCATCTCTTTCGCAATCGGAAAAGTGAGCTTCTTATACTCGCGACACCTTACGCGTATGACCGCCGGCTCGTCAAGACTAGGGCGCCCTCGCTTCGAATTGCGCTTAACGGATTCTTCAACGGGAATATCAAGAAAAAAGACGAATACATTCTCTAAGCCATAAAGCTTGCCGAACAGTCTTATGAGACCACCTTTCTTACCATCTACGCCAAAAGCTTCTTCCTTAGTCCTTGGAGAACCGCTAAAGACTATTCCCTGGTTCTTATGATTCAGTTCTTTCACTTCCTTCGAGACGATCTTCGCGATCCAAGAAGGAGTGCAAAGTTTGCCGGATATGAAATTTTTCCTTTCTTTCTGTATGACCTTACTATTCTTGTTCTTCGGATCGTTGATTACCGACTCGATATATTTTCCCGAATCGAAATGAACGTAACCGAAAGTCTCGGCAATCGTAGCCGCCTGAGTGCCTTTACCCGCGCCCGGAGGTCCGTAGAAAATGAATATTTTTCTTGCCATGAGATTAATAAGCTAATTATAGAACATCCAGAACGGATTGTTTAAGGACAAGTACCAAAAACCCCATACCGAAAGGCATGGGGTTTAAGAAAATAATTATCTAGGCTGTAGGATCGTATTCTCTCATCTTCACCTGCGAATCGATCTGATTGACCGTCTCGAGGGCAACAGAGACAACGATGATCAGCGTAGTTCCTCCAAGAGTGAAGTTCTGTCCGATGAACGCCTGGGTCACTATCGGAAGGATAGCGATGACGGCGAGCGATACGGCTCCGAACAAGGTCACTTTCGAGGTAACGGACGAAAGATAATCGACCGTAGGCTCTCCGGGACGGATTCCAGGGATGAAGCCTCCACTCCTTCCTAAGTTCTTCGATACTTCTTTCGGGTCGAAGACGACGGTCGTATAGAAGTAAGTAAAGGCTAGGACAAGGAGGAAGTAGATCGCTCCATAAGCAAACTGATTGCTCATAAACCTGATAATCGCCTCATTTATAACCACTCCGTTAGGAGCGATCGAAGCGAGGATCTGTCCAACCATTTGAGGAAAGGACATAATCGCAATCGCGAAAATTATCGGGATAACACCAGCTTGATTAACCCTTACCGGCAAATAACTCGAAGCTCCGCCAATAAAGTGTCCGCCTCTTGCCCTCTTCGGATAAGTAACGGGAATCTTGTGTTCGCCTTTATTAACGAAGACAACGGCCGCAGTGACGATGAGAGAGAGAATGGCGAATATGATCACCGTCTCTACACCCATCAATCCTTGTGAAACCTGGAACCAGACATTCTTCAGAGAAGACGGGAATCCAGCGACGATGCCGGCAAGGATGATAAGAGAAACGCCGTTTCCGAGTTTCTGTTCATTTATCAGCTCGCCGACCCAAAGCAGAATCATCGATCCCGCGACAGCCGTGAGGACATTCATCCACAAGGAAAGATCCAAGAGACCGAATGCCGGTATGACTCCCTGGGAAACGAGAAAAGTCAGAAGGCTGTAGGTCTGTATGACGGCGAGAGGCAGAGTGAGGAAGCGGCTAAGCTTATTAAACTTAGCCCTTCCGGCCGCGCCTTCCTCGTAATACATCTCCTTCAACCTCGGAAAGATCATCGTAAGAACCTGGAGGATAATCGTGGCCGTGATATACGGTCCGACTCCCAGAAGAGCGATCGAAAGACTATCGAACGATCCTCCAGAGAATACATTCATCAAGCCGAACATACTGTTCGCCTCGAGAAGATTCTTAAGAGCTTCAATATTCACGCCCGGCAAGGGGATCGCCGCTAGTAGCCTGAAAAAGACAAGTAAGCCGGCGACGATGATGATCTTCTTCCGGAGATCGGGAATACTGAATATCTCTTTAATCTTTTTTAGCATGTTTACCCCTCAACTTAGGCAAGCGCTGGATCAAGTCACGGACGGCAGGACGAATCTTGTGTCCGGAGCGGGACTTCTGTCCCTTCTGGCCTCTGCCAGAAGTCTTTCCACGCTTACCTCCGCGAGCGATCCTTTTCGCCTCTTTATTGTAGTGGATCGGTTCTAATTCGTGGAGCTGCATAGGTTCTATTTAGCCGCCTTCAGCTGCTTCAAAGCTTCGATAGCAGCGAGAGCGTTAGTTAGTTTGTTCTTCGTTCCGCCAATACACTTGGCAGTAACGTCCTTTATTCCAGCAAGAAGCATTACCGATCTGGTAGCACCTCCAGCCATGAGTCCATGCCCTTCCTTTGCCGGGCGAAGAATTACCTGCGCGGCAGAGAATTTGGCTTTGACTTCATGAGGGATAGTTCCATTCACGATCCTTACGGTTACCAAAGCGCGCTTTGCGGCGGTCTTGGCTTTCGCAATAGACTGCTGAACATCGGAACCCTTGGCAACGCCTACACCTACCTTACCTTTACCGTCACCGATGACGACAGTAGCTCGGAAACGGAAACGCTTACCTCCAGCGACGACGCGAGTAACCCTTCTAAGGTCGAGAACGGCTTCGTTGAAACCATCCTTTTCCTCGAAGCGGTCGCGGCCCCTTCCGGGACCTCTTCCTCCGGGTCTACCTCCGGGGCGATTACCACCGAAGCCTCCGGGGCGATTACCACCGAAGCCTCCGGGTCTGCTGAAACCGCCAGGACCTCCCTGGCCTCTTCCGCGGCCACCGAAACCGCGATTTCCAGAGCTAGGTGCTCCAGCAGCAGCCGGTTTAGGGGCAGCAGCAGGGGCGCTCTGATTACTGGTGTTGTTCTGAACCTCTGGCATTTTCTTATATCTTAATTCCCGCAGCGCGTACCGCTTCGGCAATGCTCTTTACGCGACCATGGTATATGTAAGAACCTCTGTCGAAGATCATCGCATCGATCCCCTTTTCTTTGGCGGACTTAGCGATCATCTCTCCAAGAGCAACGGAGGTTTCAGTCTTAGTGCCCTTAAGTCCTCTCGTCGATCCGGAGACAAGAGTATGTCCCTTGGAATCGTCGATCAACTGAGCATAGATGTAGCTCGCGCTCCTAAAGACGGAAAGCCTAGGACGCTCAGCGGTACCAAAAAGCTTCGATCTCGTGCGCTTAGCTCTGCGCTCTGCGCGCAAATTCTTTTCTTTGATCTTATTCATGGCTTTTATTTACCGCTTGAACCAGCGACTTTCTTACCGGCCTTTCTGCGAACGATCTCGTCCGTATACATAATTCCGGTTCCTTTATAAGGCTCCGGTTTGCGTACGGCTCTAATCTTAGCAGCAAACTGTCCAACGGACTCCTTATCGCGCCCAGTAATCTTAACGATGTTCTTTTCGACGACAGCGGCAAGTCCTTCAGGAATCTCAAGCTTTACGGGGTGAGAATATCCGACGGTCAAGGTAAGAACATTACCTTCGACAATGGCGCGATATCCGACTCCTTCGATCTTGAGACTTCTCACAAAGTCTTCCACAACACCTTTTACGGCATTCATGGAAAGAGCTCTGATCGTACCCCAATTAGCGGCGGACTGCCTTTCTTCATCAGCAAGGGCAAAAACGAGTTCACCTCCTTCTATCTTAGCCGCGATACCAGAGAGCAAAGGGACAGTGAGGGCACCATTCTTTCCGGAGAAAGAAATGATATCCTTTTCAATCTTTACTTCGACTCCTTCAGGAATCGCTATAGGCTGCTTACCAATTTTTGACATGTTACCAGATTTCGAAAAGCACTTCTCCGCCGACCTTTTGTTTCTTAGCTTCCTTGTCAGTCACAATACCCTTAGGAGTGGTGATGAAAAAGTTTCCATAACCCTGCTTCGAATAGCGGACTTCCTTGTAGCCCTTATAGACGCGCTGGGAAGGTTTGCTTACCAGGCGAATGTCATTGATAGCGGAAAGTTCTCCATCGAACTTCAAATCGAGGTCGATGACCTTCTTTACGCTTCTTCCTTTCTTTTCTGCGGATTCAAGATACCCGGCCTTCACAAGGGCCTGCGCTACTTCGAAATCGAATTTAGCATAGGGAACCTTAAGCTTTCGCTTTCCAGCCATAAGGGTGTTCTTTATCCTATTAAGCATGTAGATGTACATAGTGCTATTACCAGGATGCTTTCTTTACCCCCGGGATCATGCCAGCCGACGCCATTTCTCTGAAGCAAATACGACAAATTCCGAAATCGCGCATATACCCATGCTTTCTGCCACACTTAAAGCAGCGATTAACCGCTCTAGATGGGAACTTGGGCTTTTTGCGAGCTCTCGCTATTACAGATTCTTTAGCCATGGGTTTATGCGGTTACTAATGGTATTCCGTTTCGACGATAAAATTCTGCAGCCTCTTCGCGGTCACGCGCGTTCGTCACGAAAGTTACTTCGATGCCGAAGGTTACCTTCGACAATTCCGGATTAACTTCGGGAAAAACGGTCTGATCTTTAAAGCCGATATTCAGGTTTCCGCGATCATCCATATGGGACTCGTTGATTCCTCTGAAATCTCTTACGCGAGGGAGAACTACCTGTGAGATCTTAGTGAAGAAATCATTCTTCCTCTTACCTCTCAAGGTAGCGACAAGGCCGACTACTTCTCCTTGTCTGACCTTAAAGCCCGCAACGGACTTTTTCGCTGAGCGCTTTGCCGGCCTCTGGCCAACAATCGCAGCGAACTCGGAGATCAACTCCGGAAGGACCTTATCGTCAAATTGCGCATTCTGCTGGCGCATGCGTCCAACACCCGTCGAAACAACAATCTTCGATATTTTGGTGTCGTCTACGCGCGAAGCTTCCTTCTTCTTCATGTTTGTTCTTATATAACGCTCTTGCACTTTTTACAGAAGCGGCTCTTCACCTCTCCTTCGACTTTGTATCCGACCCTCGTAGCTTTTCCGCACGAAGGACAGACGATTTCTACGTTCGAGGCATTGAGAGGCATGGCAATAGTGACTATTTGTCCCTTCTCACCCTGTTTCCTCGCGCGTACGGCTTTCTTAAACTGATTCAAGCCGTGAATCACTATCTTGTTCTCCTTAGGATCAACGGAAGCGATCTTGCCGCTCTTGCCGCTATCCTTTCCGGTTCTCACGAGAACAGTATCTCCTTTCTTTATCTTCATGGTCAGTTAAACAATATCCTGCGCCAGAGAAACGATCTTTTCAAAACCTTTCTCCTTCAGTTCCCTAGGTATAGGGCCGAAGATACGGGTTCCGACAGGTTCTTTCTTGGCGTTTAATATTACGACCGCATTGTCATCGAAACGGACATAAAGACCTCCCTTGCGGCGGATGTTATTCCTGGTCCTTACGACTACCGCTTTAACGACATCCTTCTTTTTGGTTCCTTTGCGGGGTTCAGCAGTCTGAACGGACACGACGACGATGTCTCCGAGTCCGGCATACCTCTTGCGGCTGCCACCCAGTACGCGGAAACAGCGGACGGTCTTAGCGCCCGAGTTATCTGCGACCTTCAAAATAGATCTTTCCTGAATCATGACGAATTAAGCGATCTTTTCGACGACGACCCACCTCTTGTCCTTCGACATAGGCCTGGTCTCCGCGATTACGACCTTATCCCCCACTTTATAAGCATTCTCGGCATCATGAGCCTTGAATTTGCTGCTCAAGCGGAAGATTTTCTTGTATTTTGCGTCTTTACCGACGCGATCCACACGAACGACGACGGTCTTATCCATTTTATCGGATACGACGACGCCTTCGAACTTTCTAGTTATTTTTTGAGAGTTGTCGTTCATCGTGGATTATTTCTTGACAAACCTGGTCTTGATCGGGAGTTTGTGTCCCGCGAGCTCGAAAGCTCTTTCCGCAGTCTTTTCCGGAACGCCGTCCATTTCAAACAGAATGCGTCCAGGCTTTACGGGGACCACATAGTGGTCGACTGCACCCTTACCGGCACCCATGGTGACTTCCGGTGGTTTCTTAGTGATCGGTTTATCCGGGAAAACGCGGATCCATACCTTTCCTTCCCTCTTAAGGAAGTTGGCGAGACAGCGTCTTACGGATTCGATCTGAGCAGAGGTGAGCCAGGTACCGCCGAGAGCCTGCAAACCGTACGAGCCGTAGCTCAATTCGGTTCCGCGAGTCTCAACCATGCGGCCGAGGGATCGTCCCTTCTGCCATTTCCTGTGTTTAACTTTCTTCGGTACGAGCATGGGAATAATTAGGCGTTCTCTCTTCTCTGAAAGACTTCACCTTTGTATATCCAGACCTTTATTCCGATAGTGCCGTAAGTAGTGAAGGCAGTCGCTTCGCCGTAATCAACATCGGCGCGAAGAGTGGTGAGAGGGAGAGACCCGGCAGAGAGCGATTCGACGCGAGCGATTTCCGCTCCGTCCAAACGTCCTCCGACTTTAATCCTCGCTCCTTTTACTCCGCGAGTAGACATCATTTCCTCAAGGTACTTCTTGATGGTCCTTCTGAACTTGAACCTGCGTTCAAGATCAAAGGCGATGCTCTGAGCAGTTACCTGAGCGGAGATATCTCCACGAGGAACCTCGAGCACATTCAAACTAATGTTAGGGAGAGCTCCTGCAATCTTAGCTCTCTTTCTCATCTTGGACAGAGCCTTGATGAGAGCCTTGTTCAGCTCGTCGATGCCTTTACCTCCCCTTCCGATTATGAGTCCGGGGCGGGCGGCTTTAATGAAGACTCTGTAGGCATTCGCGGTGCGCTCGATGTCTATCGACATGATGCCAGCGGCCTTCAACTTGTCATTCACAACTCGCCTGATAACGACATCCTCCTCGAGGAACTGACGAACCCTCTTCGGGTCCGAAGTCATCCAACGGGAGCTCCAATTACGAAGTATGCCGAGTCTGAAAGAATTTGGTTTTATCTTGTGAGCCATAGCGATTAAACGGATGTCTTTCTGACAGTCTTTTTGATCGGGGCCTTAACCTTTTCGGCCTTTGAGGGCTTTACTTTGGCTTCGCCTTCCGTCTTCGACTTTTTTGGGGCGGCCTTTCTCATGTTTTTCTTAGGAGCAGAAGTCTCTTTCGAAACCCTGATCTTAGGAGCAATAGTGAATCTAGCCTTAACACCCTCCTTCTCAGAAAGAACGAGAGTGATGTGGGAAAAATCCTTGTGGAGAGGAGTAGCCATTCCGCGAGCGCGGGGAAGCCATCTCTTCATTCTCGGACCCTTTCCAACTTCGATCCTCGAAACAACGAGCTTGTCGACATCGAGGTTCTGATTTCTGGCGTTCGCGATACAGCTTCTAAGAAGCTTCAATATCGGACCAGCCGCTCTTTCCTTACGGAACATGAGTTCCGCTTCGGCCGAGGCGACTTGCATACCTCGGATGAGATCGACAACGGCGCGCGTCTTGCGAGGCGTGATGTCTAATCTCTTAAGTTTTGCCGTTACTTCCTTCATGTTTACCGTTATTTCTTAGCGGCAGGCTTAGCCGGAGCGGCAGCAGCCTTCGCGGCCTCTTTCTGGATCTTTCCACCATGCCTGACGAACTTTCTCGTAGGAGAAAATTCTCCGAGCCTGTGTCCGACCATTTCTTCAGTAACGCGGAACTCGATGAAGTTCTTACCGTTATGAACAGTGAAGATGCATCCAACCATTTCCGGAGCGATTTCACTTGCTCTCGCCCAGGTCTTTATCGGAGTCTTCTGATCCCACGCGGCAACCTTCTTAAGAACCTTAGGGTCAACGTATGGACCCTTTTTAGAACTGCGGCTCATGGTTATTTCCTATTTTTCTTGATCCTTCTCGACACAATAAGGACATTCGACCATTTCTTTCCATCGCGAGTCTTCCTTCCTCCAGTAACCTTACCCCAAAGAGTCTTCGGGCGCTTGGTTCCTCTAGGCTGACGGCCTTCACCGCCACCATACGGATGGTCGCAAGGATTCATTGCAGTACCTCTCACCGTAGGTCTGATGCCCATACCGCGACTGCGGCCGGCTTTTCCGATCGTTACGAGATGCCAGTCAGGATTGGATACCTGTCCGAGAGAGGCAAAGCTATCCCAAAGGATTTTTCTTACTTCTCCAGAAGACATCTTAAGATGAGTGATTCCAGAGTCATGTCCCTGAACTTCCGCGAAAGATCCAGCAGATCTGGTGATCTGTCCTCCCTTTCCAGGGTTCAGTTCGATGTTATGGACGGTATAGCCGACAGGAATGTTCTTTAAGCGCATCCTGTTCCCCGGCTTCAAGGCGCCAGCTTCAGAGATAGTGATCTCGTCGCCCTGCTTTACGCCGTGAGGCGCAAGAGCATACCTTCTTTCTCCATCCTTAAAGAGCAGCTTCATGATAAAAGCCGTCCTGTAAGGATCGTATTCCAAAGTTTCCACCTTGGCGGATACATTAAGCTTATCTACCTGCACAAAATCAACCATACGATAGAGACGGCGATTGCCGGCTCCCTGATGGCGGACAGTGATTCGGCCGCTATGATTCCTTCCCGCGCAATCCTGAAGAGAGGTCATAAGTTTCCTGTCGGGACGAACCTTCGAGAGAACCTTATAATCCGGCATCGTCATATGCCTGCGGGACGGAGTAGTTGGATTAAACTTTTTCATTGATGGTATTTCCAGGCTTCAAGGTAACGATCGCCTTCTTACCTTTCTTAGTCCTTACAATATTAACCGCAAGAACCTCGACCTTGTGGGTTTTGGCAATAGCCTTCTTCAGCTCGTTCTTATTCGCATCTTTCGACACGTCAAAGATGAACTTGTTGCTGGCTTTCATAAGCTCAGCTTTTTCGGTTAAGCGGACATTCCGCACGAGATTATTAGATCGCATGATAGTGTTCATCGATTGCCGCGACCGCATCCTTTTCAATGAGGATGTTCTTATAACGCATAAGATCGTAAACGTTCAGAGAACGTGGATCCAAGCTTTTAACCTTAGGCAGGTTAGCCGAAGCGCGATAGACGTTTTTGTTCTCCTTGTTAGGAACGATAAGGACGCTAGGCTTTTCCATGAAGGCTGAAATAACTTTCACGATGAGCTTAGTCTTAGGTTCTGCAACGACGAGAGAATCAACTACCTTAACTTCTCCATCCGAGAGCTTTCTCGAAAGGACGGTAAAGATAGCCGCCTGTTTCATCTTCTTATTTATCTTAACGGCGAAGACCTTTTCATTGGTCGGTCCGTGGGCTACGCCACCACCGCGCCAAATTGGAGAACGAATGGAACCATGGCGAGCTCTTCCAGTGCCCTTCTGTTTCCAGGGCTTCTTTCCTCCACCCGAAACTTCTCCTCTTCCCTTGGTATGAGCCAAAGGCTGACGAGCATTCGCGAGCTGAGCATCAAGAGCCTGTTTAACGAGGTCAGGATTCCAGGAAACGCCAAAAACGCGTTCCGGAATATCGGTCTTACCGATTACCTTCGCCGAATTGTCATACAAATCGATATTCATTGCGTATGATTTTATTATTTTCTGCGAAGGACCTAGCCGATTATCTCGACTATGGAACCTCTCCTGCCGGGGACTGAGCCCTTGAGGGCAAGCAGCTTACCTTCGGCATTCCATTCGACCACAGCAACACCCCTTAGGGTTTTTCTGTCGCTGCCCATGCGACCAGCCATTTTCCTGCCCGGGATGACACGCTGAGGAGCGGTCGGTCCCAAGGAACCAGGAGCGCGGAGTCGGTTTTTTTGACCATGAGATTTAGGCCCACCTGCGAAGCCGTGACGTTTCACAACTCCTTGAAAGCCCTTACCTTTCGTGATCCCGACAACCGTGACTGTCGCGCCAGAGGTGAAGGATACTTCTTCAGGAACCGTATCGATCGCCACCCATGTGACAGGAACGACATCGGCTTCTGAGAAGATCTGATCCATTCTCACTTTGCGCCCGATTATCTTCATTTTTTTATCTTTTTTTGTCTTCCCCTTCACTCACGAAAAATGACCGAGATAGCCTCGGTCATCGTTCGCTCTTTGGCTATTACCTAACCTTAGTGTAGGTGCCTCAGATATTAAACCATTTTTATTTCGATGTCTACTCCCGCGGGAAGGTTCAAATCGGAGAGCGACTCCATCAGCTTTTGGTTCGGATTAAGAATGTCGATGATCCTCTTATGGATCCTCATCTCGAACTGTTCACGGCTGTTCTTGTAAACAAACGATGAACGGTTGACGGTATATTTCTTGAATTCCGTAGGCAGAGGAATCGGACCGAGAACATCGGCGTTCGAACGCGCAAGGACATCGATAATCTGACGACAGGAGTTGTCAATCAACCTCTGATCGTAAGACTTTATCCTTAATCTCAACTTGTCCAATGGATCTAGAAAACTACTTATTTATCTTGGTAACAACACCTGCACCAACGGTCTTGCCTCCCTCGCGGATGGCAAAGCGCTGCTTTTCTTCAAGAGCGACAGGAGCGATGAGCTTGACCGATACATTAATAGTATCGCCAGGCATCGCCATCTCCATGCCAGCAGGAAGAACGACCTCACCGGTAACGTCGGTGGTACGAATATAGAACTGGGGCTTGTAGCCGCCAAAGATCGGAGTGTGACGTCCACCTTCTTCCTTCGAGAGAAGCATTACTTCAGCTTCGAATTCGGAATGAGGAGTAACGGATCCAGTCTTAGCGAGAACCTGTCCACGTTCGATATCTTCTTTCTTGATACCGCGGAGAAGAATTCCAGTGTTATCACCGGCCTGTCCTTCCTCGAGCTGCTTATTAAACATCTCGATTCCGGTAACGACGGTCTTAACAGTGTCCTTCAATCCGACGATTTCGATTTCCTCACCCATCTTGACGATACCACGCTCGATACGTCCGGTAACAACAGTACCGCGGCCTTCGATAGTGAATATGTCCTCAACAGGCATAAGGAAAGGCTTATCAGTCTCACGCTTAGGCTCAGGGATATAGTTATCCATGGCCTCAACGAGCTGCATGATGGGCTCGAGAGCGGCATCATCTTTGTCAGTAGCTTCGAGAGCCTTCAAAGCAGATCCGCGGATGATAGGTGTAATATCGCCCGGGTAACCATACTTCGAAAGGAGCTCACGTACTTCAGCCTCAACGAGGTCGACAAGTTCTGGATCATCAACCATGTCAACTTTGTTCAAGAAGACGATGATGGAAGGAACACCAACCTGATGAGCCAAAAGAATGTGTTCGCGAGTCTGAGGCATCGGGCCATCAGCGGCGGAACAAACGAGAACAGCTCCGTCCATCTGAGCGGCACCGGTGATCATGTTCTTGATGTAATCAGCATGACCAGGGGCATCGATGTGAGCGTAGTGTCTCTTTTCCGATTCGTATTCGGAGTGATGAAGAGCAATCGTGATACCACGAGCTTTTTCTTCAGGAGCATTGTCGATCTGATCGACTTTCTCTTCCTTCTTGGCAAGACCCTTGAGGAAGAGGGTATGAGTCAAAGCGGCCGTTAAGGTAGTCTTTCCGTGGTCAACGTGACCGATGGTACCGACGTTAACGTGCGGCTTTGTGCGTTCGAACTTCTCTGCCATTTACTAAGGTTTTTTGTATTTTTACGACTTATGGATTTTATATTACCTCTTGACGGGGTGTCAAGGATTTTTTCCTTATTTAAAGGGAAAAAATCGCTATTATTTCTTTCCGGAAACAACCATTTCTTCGATGTTCTTAGGAACAGGTTCGTAATGATTGAACTCCATAGTGAAAGATCCCCTACCCTGAGTCATCGATCGAAGCTTCGTCGCGTATCCAAACATCTCGGAAAGCGGAACCATCGAATCGATAACCTTTATGTTGACGCGATCATTGATCGCTTCGATCTTTCCTCTCTTCGAGGAAATGTCTCCGGTGATGTCACCCATGAATTCAGCCGGTACAAGAACCTCAACTTTCATGATCGGCTCAAGGATGACAGGCTTCGCTTTCTTGATACCTTCCTGGAATGCCATGGAAGCGGCAACCTTGAAAGCGGCTTCGGAAGAGTCGACATCGTGGTATGAACCATCGAAGAGGGTGACCTTCACGTCGACTATCGGGAAGCCTGCAATCGTTCCTTTCGAAAGCGATTCCTTGACTCCCTTCTCGACCGCAGGAATGTATTCCCTAGGAATAGAACCTCCCTTGATCGCATCGATGAATTCGAATCCTTGTCCGCGCTCCATAGGCTCGACTTTGAGCCATGCGTGTCCGTACTGTCCGCGTCCTCCAGTCTGCTTAATATACTTTCCTTCTCCCTCAGCGGTTCCGGAAATAGCTTCCTTGTAGGCAACCTGCGGGCGACCGACATCGCACTCAACGTTGAACTCTCTCTTCATGCGCTCCACCAATACTTCTAGGTGAAGCTCTCCCATGCCCGCGATGATAGTCTCGCCAGTATCGGGGTCTCCAGAAACTCTGAAGGTAGGATCTTCTTCCGCGAGGCGGTGAAGAGCGATACCCATCTTTTCCTGGTCAGCCTTCGACTTAGGAGAAACCTTTTCGTTGATAACGGGCTCAGGGAATGTGATCCTTTCAAGAATGATCGGATTCGAGGGGTCGCAGAGAGTATCTCCGGTCGTAGTGTTCTTGAGTCCTACGAGAGCGCCGATCTGTCCGGCAGTAAGCTCATCAACTTCTTCGCGATCATTCGCGTGCATGCGAAGAATACGTCCGGCGCGTTCCTGATTATCCTTAGTGGAGTTCAGGATATAGCTACCCTTCGTAATCTTTCCGCTATAGACGCGGAAGAAAGTAAGGGATCCGACAAACGGGTCAGCGGCGATCTTGAAAGCAAGAGCGGCAAACGGTTCGTCATCGGAAGGAAGTCTCGTTATCTCGGAGTCATCCTTCAAACTGTGTCCCTTTACTGGAGGAAGATCCTTCGGAGAAGGAAGATAGTCGACAACGGCATCGAGCATGAGCTGAACACCCTTGTTCTTGTATGCGCTTCCGCAAAGAACAGGGATAATAGAAAGGCTGAGAGTCGCCTTTCTAAGAGTCTTCTTGAGGTCAGCGAAAGAGATCTCCTTTCCATCAAGATAATCACCCATAAGCTTCTCATCGTTCTCTACGATGCGTTCTACGAGCTCTGCGTGGCGCTTCTTGGCCTCTTCGAGGAGATTAGCGGGAATTTCTCCCTCAACAACCTTTTCTCCCCTGTCGCCTTCGAAGTGATAAGCCTTCATAGCAATAAGGTCGATCACGCCTTCAAGAGCGGCTTCCTCGCCGATAGGCATCTGAATGCCGATCGCTTTAGTGGAAAGCCTGTCCAAAATGGATTTGAAACTCTTATCGAAAGAAGCTCCGATACGGTCGAGTTTATTGATGAAACAGATTCTCGGAACGCCATATTCATCGGCGTAGTGCCAGTTGGTCTCAGACTGAGGCTCAACTCCGGAAACGCCGTCAAAAACGACAACAGCGCCGTCTAAGACGCGCAAAGAACGCTTAACCTCAACGGTGAAGTCGATGTGTCCGGGGGTGTCGATAAGGTTGATACGGTGTTCGGCAGCTTTATTTCCCTTCTCGTAGCTAGGAATCCAGAAACAGGTGGTGGCGGCGGAGGTAATAGTGATTCCGCGCTCACGCTCCTGATCCATCCAGTCCATGACGGCAGCGCCTTCATGCACTTCTCCTATCTTGTGAGAAACGCCTGTGTAAAACAGAACTCTTTCAGAGGTAGTCGTCTTGCCTGCATCGATATGAGCAGTGATGCCGATATTTCGGGTTTTTTCTGTTGGGTAAAACTTGCTTTCCATTGTTTAAGGGTTTGAAAGTTGAAAAAAGTGAATCAGTCCCTCGATAAGCTCAGGATGTGATTCCAGATAAAGAAAAAGCGGAATAACCGAGGTTATCCCGCAAAGTGAGCGAAAGCTCTGTTTCCTTCCGCCATTCTGTGGATGTCCTGCTTCTTTTTGATAGCAGCACCCTCATTGTTAGCGGCGGCCAAAAGCTCTTCAGCGAGCTTTTCGGATATCGACTTACCCTTCTTAGAACGGGCAGCCAGGATGATCCACTTGGAGGCCAACATGAACTGACGCGTGGGACGAACCTCGCGCGGAACCTGATAGTTCGCGCCTCCGACCCTCTTCGAGACAACCTCGACCATCGGTTTCACATTATCCAAGGCCTTTTCAAACACCTCTATAGGATTCTGATTGGTTTTTTCTATGACAGCGAACGCGCCGTAGAGATTATTCTCAGCGATGGAACGCTTTCCATCGTACATGAGATAATTTACGAACCTTCCGACAGCTACACTGCTGTGCTTAGCATCCGGAGCGTGTTCCCTTTTATAATTCCTTTTCCTTCTCATTGAAGTTACTTCTTCTTGGCAGCCTTGGCTCCATATTTGCTTCTCTGCTGCTTACGATTTGCAACACCGGAAGTGTCGAGAGTTCCGCGAACAATGTGATAGCGAACACCTGGAAGATCTTTTACTCTTCCGCCGCGAAGCAATACGACAGAGTGTTCCTGAAGATTATGTCCTTCTCCCGGGATGTAAGCGGTAACTTCCATTCCGTTAGTGAGACGAACCCTTGCCACCTTTCTGAGTGCGGAGTTCGGCTTCTTAGGGGTAGTCGTGAAGACTTTCTGACAGACGCCTCTCTTATGCGGAGACGACGAATCGACGGGCTTATTCTTCAGGGTGTTAAAATAACGCCCGAGAGCCGGCGATTTCGATTTGTTTATAGATTTTTTCCGCCCCTTTTTGAGGAGCTGATTCATCGTTGGCACGTTGCGTAATATATCAATAACCTGTTCTTCGTGTCAATAAAAAGCTAGATGAATACCCTTCCAAACCCCGTAAGGAGATAAAAAAAGATATTCGCTATATATGGAACGACCGATATTCCCACAAAGAGACCGATGATTATTCCCATAAAACCAAGGGAATCTATCCATCTGGCCGCTTTCGGAAACACCCTCGCGAGAATTTTCGAACCATCGAACGGAGGCACAGGAATAAGATTAAAGAAAGCTAATCCGATATTTACATAAGCAATCGCGGCAATAAGCTCCATGAAACCCGTGCCAAGAGCATCAGTCAGAGAAAGAGCTCTAAGACCAGCGAAGCCGAGAATCATAAAGATAGCGATCACAAAATTCGCGGCAGGACCGGCAAAGGCAACCTTCATCTCAGCATTTTTCCCCTTCAGTTTATAAGGGTTATATGGGACAGGCTTTGCCCAGCCGATAAAGGCACCAGCAGAGAAAAGAGAAAACATAGGAATAAGGATTGTTCCGATAGGATCCAGATGAACTAGAGGATTTAAAGTAAGTCTTCCGGCTTCCTTCGCGGTCGGGTCCCCTTGTTCGTAGGCGGCAAGGCCGTGCGCATATTCATGAACGACGGCCGAGATGACGATAACAAGATAGATAAATATTTTTTGGTATATTGGGTCCATTTAAATCAGATATTTACAGAAAAACAGTTATCTTATAGTATATCTTTCATGCGTCAGTGTGAAATCTGTGGAAAGGGCTCTATTATGCGCGGGCAAAGAATCAAGCTTCGCGGTAATTACAACCCTACCCCTAAAAAAAGGAAGCAGCCTAACCTGCAGCCCACGAGAGTTCTTGGCAGACGCGTTGTCGCCTGCACTACGTGCCTAAAGACTGTCGGCAAGCTTCAGATCACTGCTTAACAAAAAACCTCTCTTAGGAGAGGTTTTTTTAATCTCGTAATTACTACTGCGACGCAATAGCACTCGTTCGCAGTACCCGCTTCGCTTTAAGTACAGCTTCACTCGTGCTACTGCCGTCTCGCTACGTAATTACGAGATTTCAAGAGAAATGAACCTTCGCTCGTAAAAGGATCGTCTCGTTACGATATTTAAGGATTAAGAAAGACTGGCGCTATTGCCGTCTCGCTATGGAATTACGAGATTTTGACGGAAAAAGTCAGTTTAGTAGGTGTCACCATTTTGGACGGCCGTCTAAAATGGTGACACTAAAGAGAGGTATAGAAGGTCTTATGCTTAATCATCCCGACATCCCAACAAAAAAGACCAACTGTAAGTTGGTCTTTTTTTTCTGTCGGGCTGCCGGGACGTTTCACTATTGAACTGCTCGCTGCGACCTTCGGTCGGCTGCGCCTTGGAACCTTGCGGTTCCAATACCTCCACAACGGAGAAAACTGCTATGCGGTTTTCTCCGACCCTCTTTCAGTTCAATTCCCGGCTACGAATCAAAAAGCTGGCATAAAGCCAGCTTTCTTTGTCGGGCTGCCGGGAATTGAACCCGGGTCACACCCACCCCAAGGGTGCATACTGCCGTTATACTACAGCCCGAACTGATAAATAATATGCGAGCTTGCCTCTTAATACAAGATTCTTCTGTATCCACAAAATCACAAAACGCCCTATGTACAGGGCGCTTTGTGATCTCACTCTAAGTGTAGATATCCCCGGCTTTCACCAGATTGGCGGGCCGCAACTGATTCCCACGGGAACCAATGATATTGGCCTACCTGTCTACAAGATTCGATCCGGAATCTATGTTAAAGCGAGATAACTTAATTATAACTTCAGGACTCCGGCGTACAATGCCCGATAAAGGCCGATAATCATTACTCGATTAAAGTAATCCACAGGCGAAGCACAAAACATTTTCCAATAAAAGCCCGGGCTCTCGCACTTTCAGTAATTTCGCGATATTACTACTTTTCCTGAAAAGCGGAAAAGGATCGCGAAATTGCTGGGGCTTATATAATCATCTCCGCCCTTCAATAGCTTCAGGGCTCCGGGCTAACATTTATCCGCGGGCTAATGCCCTCGGATTTTTACTAGAGATTATAAAAGCCCTCGTCATAAACGAGGGCTTCGATCTGGGACTCTAGGTTATTGAGAAATAGGAACAAGAAATCTATTCCTTACGAAGTTTGCAAGCTCTTCACGATCTCTTGCGCAGAGAGTATCCAATGCGATGTTTTCCAGAAAGTTTTCCAGACACATACCGCAATGGCCACTCTCTTCCATCATATCCTCGATGAAGGCCTTAAGTTCGTAAACCTTTCTGTCGTCGGGAATACTCTTAAGGTATCCTATCAGGGTTTCCGAGAAATCAGGATCATCCTTCACATAATATGCTCTAGCCTTACAACAACTAGACAGCGCATGGAGAGTCATCTGAAGATCATTAAGAACATTTTTACTCATAACCCACACCTCCTTGAATTAGGAAAATAACTGATTAAGAGCCTAGCCCTGCCCATTTTAAAATGCAATAGAATAACAAAAAGACCCCCTCATATGAGGGGGTCTTTTATCAGATTATTCCATTATGCCGTCCAGGTTGACATCGTAGAGCATGGCGTCATTTATCAAGCGGTAGTCGAGGATTCCTCCTTCAGGGAACCAGAGCCCGATCTCTTTTTCCGCTTCTTCCGGAGTGCCGGAAGCGTGAAGGATGTTTCTCACAGAGCGGCCATCCAAATCGGAAAGCTCATAAGAATCGATCGTATAGTCGCCTCTTATCGTTCCAACATCCGAAGAAAGAGGTTCGGTTGCACCAGCAATCTTGCGCACGATACCGACAGCGTTTACACCCTGCCAGACCATCGCGACAACAGGACCGGAAGAAAGATACTTCTTAAGACTCGCAAGAACGATCTTCGTTATCTCGAGAGGATCCTCAGAAGGAGGAGTCTTCCCTTTCTTATGATATGAAGCGATCGTCTTCGTACCAGTCTTAAACGGCCACTCAGGGTCGATCAGATAATGTTTCTCGACGAAATCAGGATCAGGAACGAGCATTTTCGTTCCGACAAGCTTAAGCCCGACTCTTTCATATCTAGAGATGACTTCGCCAACCAAACCACGCTGAACCCCATCGGGCTTAACGACAACCAATACTCTTTCCTTCTTAATATCCATGAGAAAATTATCTTATTTTTTTTATTATTTTTTCAATTCGATGTGAAGTTCCTTAAGTTGGGACGCTTCGACTCCCGCAGGGGCGCCCATCATAAGGTCTTTCGCGTCGCCGGTCTTCGGGAAAGCGATGACTTCCCTGATGTTCGGCTCATTCTCGAGAATCATAACCAACCTATCGAGTCCGGGAGCGATTCCGCCATGCGGAGGCGCGCCATAGTCGAAGGCTTCAAGCATGTGGCCGAAGTTCGCTCTGACGCGTTCTTCGGAAAAACCCATGATCTCGAAAACCTTCGTCAAGGCTTCGCTAGTGTGGTTTCTGATACTGCCACCACCCACTTCATAACCGTTAAGGACTATGTCGTACTGAGTGGTTAATATGTCACCCACATTCTTCTTTTCCATCAGATCAGCCATATATTCCGGCTTCGGAGCGGAAAAAGGATTGTGAGTGAAGGTCCAGCCGCCCGTTTCGGTCTTCTCGAAGAAAGGGAAGTCGATTACCCAACAGAAAGCTAGGAGGTCGGGATCGTTCTTATCCTCACGGATGTCGGGACGGTCAGTGCCATACTTTTCCATAGCATCCTTATAAGTCATGCGAGGAAAAGGAATGGACTGAATGCGCTTATTGGGATAAAGCTTCTGTACCACCCCGATAAACATCTCTTCAGCGAGAGAGATGACATCCTCCTGTTCGACAAAACTCATCTCCATATCGAGCTGTGTAAACTCGGGCTGCCTGTCGCCTCTCGTATCCTCATCCCTGAAACAGCGGGCTACCTGGAAATAGCGTTCCATTCCGGCAACCATCAGAAGCTGCTTGTACTGCTGAGGAGACTGAGGAAGAGCATAGAAGTCACCCGCATAGAGTCTTGAAGGGACAAGATAGTCTCTGGCTCCTTCCGGAGTCGATTTGCTGAGTATCGGCGTCTCTATTTCCATAAAATCGCGTTCTCCCAAAAAATCGCGGAAGAATTTGATCGCCTTATACCTATTCCTGATATTCTTCGCCAAACGCTCTCTCCTGAGATCGAGGTAGCGATATTGCATCCTGATATCTTCGCCTATCTCCTTACCATCAGTATCGATTGGAAAAGGAGGCGTCTTTGCCTCAGAAAGGATTTTTAAGGCCTCTACCTGCACTTCAATGCCTCCGGTCGGAATATCCGGATTAACCATCGAATCAGGCCTCTTTGAGACCATACCCTCTATCTCGACAACCCATTCCGACCTCAAAGAAGAAGCAATCTCGTGAACGACATTGTCTTCCTTCTTAGGGACAAATACGAGCTGAACCAGCCCGCTCCTATCGCGAAGATCTATAAATATAAGCTTCCCGTGGTCTCGACGGGTATGAACCCAGCCCTGGAGAACTACCCTCTCCCCCACTTTTTCCGGAAGCTCTTTTATGAGGGTACGCATAGCCAGAAGTATAGCATCAGGAAGACCTAAGGCAACGCTCCGCCGAGCCTCCTAATATTCAGAGAATCGCTGTCTTTCAGGGACAAAACGATGGTCCCGGACTCGTCCGTCCGGATGATTGGAATGCCGAGAGATACGAAGCGATCAACCACTTCTTTTTTCGGAAATCCGTAACGATTGTCTTTACCGAGCGAGAAGACGACGACCTCCGGGGAGACAGCCTTGATAAAAGATTCTCCGGAAGATCCGGCCGATCCGTGATGAGGAACGACAAGGATATCCGCATCAAGCACGATGCTATCCTTCGAAACCAGATACGACTCCTCCTTTATGCCGATATCGCCAGGAAGGAGAGCTGAAAATCCGAACAGAGAGACTTTTGCAATGATTGATTCCGAATTCAGATCTCCCTTCTTGCCTTTCGCTTCGAGGAAAACGATACGAGAGTCTTTAAACGAGATAGAACCATGATCTAAGATAGCTACCACTCGGGATTCTTTCCGCGCCTCAGCGATCACCCTATTTAGTGTATCGGAGTCTACCGATTCACCATCATAGATAAAAGCGCCTACCTTATAGCTCTTAAAGATCGATTCCAGACCGCCGTAATGATCGGAGTGAGGATGAGAAAGCACTACTGCATCGATATGTCGCCTGTAGCCCATGATCTTTTCCACCTCGAAGGCGATATTCTGATCCACACCGCTATCTATGAGAACGAACGCGCCGCCTAAGGAGACAAGAGTGGCTGCTCCCTGACCCACATCCAATACGCTTACCGATTGAGGAATCGGGCGACAGAAAAAGAGAGCGATACCGAGAACCGCGTCAAAGAAACATATCAAAAGCAAGAATGGTATTAATCTCATACGAAAGTATGGCGGAAGCGAAAAAACCGATTATCTCGCCTAAGGCCGGACAGATGAGATAAATGATACCCGAAAGGAAAGCGAAGAGCATCGCGAAGGGAATGGTCCAGACGATAAGGATGTTCGGCAGTATGGAAAAGATCGTACCTGATCCAAATTTAAGAAGAAGAAGCGGTAAAACGCATATCTCTGCCGCAAAACAATCGATAGCAATATTTGAAACGGCATTCCCCCTCTCTTCTTTGAAAATAAACCTCTTTATGGCCGGAGCGATATAGACGATACCAAGAAGAGCAAGAAACGAAAGTTCGAAGCCGAGATCGAAAGCGGCAACCGAAGGATCAAAGAGAGTCATGACGAAAGCGGAGAAAACGATAAGATTCCTCATACTTGCTTTCTTCCCCTCTCCTTTGCCGAAGAAAATAAGAGAACCCATTACGGCCGCTCTCACGACGCTCGACCCGCCCTGAACCATCATGACGAAGATAATTATTCCGAAACAAACAACCGCAAAGCGTATCTTCCTCGGAAAAAGAAGCGATAAAGGGATGAAAAGAGCAATGATGACGCTTATGTTGTAACCAGAAAGAGCTGTGATATGGACCGTGCCGGTATCTATCGAAGCTTCAGTCAGCTTCTCCGGAATATGGGTTCTATCGCCGAATATTATTCCTGCCGCAAGGCCAGCTTCCGCAGGAGGCATCGTCTTGAAGAAGCTATCGATCATCCCCTCCTTTAAGGAGAACAAGCGGTCAAGAACGGGACAAGACCCTTTCTTTACGATCTTCAGATTCTGTGGAAAAGCGATCGTCGAAGGATCTGTTTCATTTTCCTTTATACCGGAAATAAATATCTTATCACCGCAATCTATAGGGATAGGCGATCGAGAGATTACCCTAAAAGAACCACTATCACTTTTCAAACCGAAAGAAGCGATACCCTTCGAATAAGAAACACTACTTATGACTATGCCAGATAAAGGATCATCAGGAATCTTTTTTTCTGGAATACGGAGAAAAAAATACGAAGATCCAAGAAGCAAAGAGATAAAAAATATGAATATAAGCCATCTTGCCGGGTTTCTCCTTACAAGAATGAATACGGTCGAGATGACGGCGGCTAGCACAGAAAAGAAAAAGGTCGGATGACCACTTATTCCAGAAAACAATGCTCCGGACACAAATCCGGAGCATATGGCAAACAATATCGTATCCGGATAGAGCCTATCTTTCGGAAAGAGCTTCGAGAATAGCCTCTCCAAAGGCTTTAGCATGAGAAGGCTTATCAGCAGTAATGACTGATCCGTCACGGACGACCGGAGCAGAATCGAACTGCGCTCCTCCTCTCAATATCTCGTCTATCCCTGTCGCGTCTTCTTCTGAGGACCAGACAGTCGCCTTCTTGCCACGCAAGATATCGGCATGAGCGAGGATGACTGGAGCGATACAAATAGCAGCCACAATCTTATCAGCCGAATAAGCATCACGAACTAAATCCATAACCTGCTTATCTTCAAAGAAAACTCTTGCTCCGGGACCGCCGGCGAAAATGATACCGTCAAAGCCTTCCATCGAGGCATTAGAAATCAATACATCCACCTTCGCGCGACGGAGCATGAAGCCAGAGGCGACTTTCTTAGTCGAGGCCGTAACGACTTCGATTCCCCCATCTTCCAATATCTTCTTGGGAACGAAATACTCTTCGTTCCTGAACTTTTCGGGCGCTATGACAAAGAGAACCCTTTTCATGGGAATAATAATATCATGTCAGACGATGACTCCTCCTCCGATCACTTCGCCTTCTTGAGAATAGAAGACGGCCGATTGTCCGGGAGCGACGAAGCGGACAGGTTTGTCGAAACGGAGAACCCAGCCTGATTTTTCTTTAATCAAGGTCGCATCGAAAAGAGACTGACGATAACGGACTCGCGCCTTGACCTTCACCCAATGATCAGTCGGTCTATCCAAAATGAAATTAACCGACGAAAGGGAAACAAAGTCTTTGAATAAAGCAGGATCGTCTTCCCCTTCGGCGACGATAAGAATGTTCTTTTCCGGATCTTTTGCCGCAACGAAGATAGGTTTCCTTTCTCCGGATCCCTTTTCTCCCCAAGTAAGACCGCTTAAACCCAGATGTCTCTGACCTATCGTATAGAAAGGCAGACCCTTATGCTTGCCGATCACCTCTCCGGAAGTCGTAACTATCTCTCCGGGAGTCGGCTCTATGAACCGCCTTAGGAAGTCGGGCATCGAGACCTTCCCCAGGAAACAAACCCCCTGAGAATCCTTGCGTGCCGCATTCGGTAAAGCCGCCGCCTTTGCGATCTTCCTTATATCTTTCTTATCGAACCAGCCGACAGGAAAGATAGTCTTCAAAAGCTCCTTTTGGCCGAGAGTCCAAAGAAAATAAGACTGATCCTTATCATCATCAACTGAACGGAACATACGAACCGTTCCATTGTCCTCATCGAAGACCGATTTCACATAATGGCCTGTTACGACGAAATCGGCGCCCATCTTCAGCGCACGCTTCAGAAAAATACCGAACTTTATCTCCTTATTGCACATGACATCAGGATTCGGCGTAATACCGTTCCTGTATCCCTCAACCATATATTCGACAACCGCTTTCTTGTACTCCTCTTCCATATCCCAAACATAGAAAGGAATACCAAGATGACCGGCAGCGCGGCGAGCCGACTCGGCATCAAGTTCAGAACAGCCATCGATGTTATATCCGCGGATATATACGCCGACGACATCGAAGCCAAGCTCAAGGAGCATCAAAGCCGCCACGGAGGAATCTACTCCCCCGGACAAGCCTACGAATGCAGTTTTCCTACGCTTTTCCATTTAGGACATGAATATAGCAATAAAAAGGCTAAATCGTCACTATCTAATCAATAAGAGAAAGAAGGTGATCTGATATCCATAGAAGTAGGAGTATACGTCGCATCAGAGCGTATAGTTATTCTCAGATAATAAACATTCGGTCCTCCCGCACCATTCCAACTCTTACTCTGCCAGGAATTAAGAGGAACGACCTGAGCATTCCCATTTCCTGTATAACCGCTCGTATTGGTAACCGACTGGAAATTAGAGCCAAAGTAATCAGAACCCCACAACATTCCTCCGTTAGGCTGGTATGAGAGATATGGGGATTGAGTCGTCTGATAAAAACTAGCATTCACTCTCCAAGAGGAGCTTCCTCCTACAGGGACATACGGACTTCTTATCGATTGGCCGTAAGCTGTGAAATGGGCAACTCCATTGGAATCAATAGTAGCCCCTCCGGAAGCCGTCCAATTTTTGAAGTCAGAAAAATATTTAAGAGCTGGACCATAAGAAAAAGGAGCTAGCTGAATCCCGCTACCAACTTCATAAACCGCCTCATTCAGTCCTCCGTCATTCTTGCCAATAACAAGATACTTAGCCGATTCAGCTACCATGGAAACCTTATACAAACTGCCTGAGGCAACATAAGCGTAATAATTTCCATCAGTCACGGAGTTAATAGGATCTATAGGAAGAGATGCCAAAGGCGAACCGATATTAGAGGATGTTAGATTAATAGGAATCCAACCAGAACCGTTTATATTCCTCAGATTAGCTGAGGTGACGCAATTATATGACCATCCTGTGGGAATAATAGGAAGACCAGTAATGTTCGCACAGGTAGCAGAAGTATCAGGAAGAGAAACATATGTGACATTTGCTAATCCAAGGGAGGCTGTTGGATTATCAACAATTAATAGCCCTATTGATTCTTTGATTGCCTTAACATCAGTTGTCCTCTGCGCATCTCTCGCCTGCGCCATCAGCTCGGATGGATTAAGAACAATCACAACTGCAGCCGCAAGAATCGCGAGGATGGCGATGACGATCAGAAGTTCAACGAGGGTAAAACCCCCGATCCAATTGACCATTCTCTTGATTCCTGACTTATTCATCCTTAGCGTCGCTTATTAGAGCGAACTGATTATCTCTTTCAGTTTGCTCTCCACTTCCGGAGTGCCGATCTTTCCCACAACCCTGAAATAAGAAGAATTCTTCCTGATATCTTCCGGAATCGATCGATAGGAGTTTTCGCTACCCTTCAGCCCTTCCGGTATAGCGCCAAAAGAAACAATGACGAGCTTGTGGCCCTGCATCTCCCTGATATGATTTTTAAGGAAAGGAACCAGAAGAAGAGTATTTCCATAGGTCCCCGACATAACGACGACAGTGCCACAGTCACTGATTTTTTCCCTATTAAAATCGGCAAACCTAAGTAGCTTCGCTTCCGACAATTCCGCAAGACGATTGGCTACCTTCCGCGTTCCACCAAAGATCGATCTGTAAAAAATGACTGGTTTCATTGAATGGAATAAAGTAAATCTTCACTATTAATTATATCCCCTAACCAAAAACCCCGCACTCGTGATGCGGGGTTTCCAGAATATCCTATTTGGATTTTTCGACGCGCTCGTAGTAGGCGCCGGTTTCGGTATTGATCCTTACTATATCTCCTTCATTGATGAAGAGAGGAACAGTAATTTTCGCTCCGGTTTCGATCGTAACGGACTTATCGCCTCCCTGGGCGGTGTTTCCCTTAACGGCCGGAGGGGCTTCAGTAACCTTGAAGTCCATCTTGATCGGAAGATTGATCTTGATCGGATTTCCATCAAGCATGAAGGCATTTACTGGAGTATTCGGCTTCAGGTATCTCGATACATCTCCGACAATATCCTCCGCAACCATGAAACGGCTCTTCGCGTCACCTATCATCTGGAACCAGAATTCTCCTTTATGAGAATAGAGGAACATGATGTCCTTCTTCTCGAAATTAGGCTCTTCGATGGCGTCCGAAGCCTGCCAGGTCTTGTCTACGACCTTACCGGTCTTCAGTTGCTTAAGCTTGCTCTGCACCACAGCTTTGCGCTGCTGCATACGGATGAAGGCAATATCGGTCACCTCATAAACCTCATTATTCCAGAGGATTATCATCCCCTTCTTCAGTTCAGTATAAGAAATCATGATAACTAATTACTTTGTTTTTCTTCGAATCCACTAATCATCGTCTTCCGACCAATTTTGAACGACAGGAGAAGGCGAAGGAGGAGTTGCGGGAATAGGAGCATCGGGAGTTTCGGAGACGATATCATCAACCTTCTTCCCACTTATTGCCTTATCGAGAGCTTCTCTTAGTTCTTCCATAGAAACGGATTTCCTTTCCTTAGGAGGAAGAGGCGTATGGACTGGATTATGAACGGTAGTATGCACAGGGCGAAGGACTTCATCGAGGGATTTCTCGCCTTTGCGGCCAGCTCGATCTTCGACGCTTTCTTTATCTTTCCATCTCTCAGACATCTTAGCTTCAACCGAAGCCTTAGCTACGCCGTATTTGCGGCGGCTCTCTTCGATAATGAGATCCTTATAGCTCTCTTTTCCTTCAGACATTGAAAGCCAAGGGAGGTTTTCTCCAGTGAAGGGGCGCGAAGCGACTCCGTCGATCATGAGTCTTACGAAATAATTATGCTTTGCAGTGTTAACCAGATCGTTCTCGGTAAACTCCGGCGCGAATTCTTTTTCCAAAAACTCAGCATCACCAGCACCGACACGGAAACAGACCATAGTACCGACGTTTCCGAAGACAGCGGCGCGGACATTCTCGTTCAATTGCTCAATATACTGATGCGCCATGATGAGCGACAAGCGGTATTTTCTGGCTTCCGAAAGAATGACAGCAAAAGAATCAGTCGAGAAGTTCTGGAACTCGTCGATGTAAAGGAAGAAGTCGCGGCGTTCCGATTCAGGAACATCCACGCGGCTCATAGCCGCTTGCTGGAGCTTAGTGATAAGCATCGCTCCAAGAAGAGCGGCGTTATCTTCACCGATCCTTCCATGAGAAAGGTTCGCAATGAATATCTTTCCAGAATCCATCACTTCTCTCATATCGATGGAAGACTTCGGCTGACCGATGATATTCCTGATAAGAGGATTCGCGATAAATTGTCCGATCTTGTTCTGAATAGCGGCAATCGCCTCAGAAGCATATCGGTCGGTGTATTTATTAAATTCGTTCTCCCAAAAATTACGGACCATAGGGTCGGTAAGCGAAGCAATAGTTCTATCCCTGAAAGACTTGTCGCTCAACATCTTCATGACATCGAGTAGGGTCGAGTTCGGAAACTCGAGTAAAGCAAGAAGAGTGTTATTCAGAATGTATTCCATCCTAGCGGACCAAACGTCCGGCCAAATCTTCTTGAAGACGCCCATAATACCTGAAGCAATAAGATGCCCCTGACCTCCGGATCCTTCAAGAGGATTGAACCCTACAGGATGTTCGAAATCGGAAGGATTGAAATAGACGACATCATCTATCCTCTCAGGAGGGATAAAGTCGAGAATCTTCTCGGCAAACTGTCCGTGAGGATCAACGAGACCGACGCCGCGACCAGCAAGGATATCTTCGACAACCATGTTTTCCATGAGTGTCGTCTTACCCACACCGGTCTTTCCGATCAAATACATATGGCGGCGACGATCATCGGTCTTAATACCGAAACGGACCTGCTTATTCCTGAAGTTCGCTTTTCCGAAAAAATTGATATCGTTGTCGCTCATATTTCGTCTTTCTTTTAAGTTTTTATTCTTCTATCGGAAGATTAGCCGGAGGAGCTCCCTTCTTGGTATCGATAGATCTAAGTCCGGTAGCTGAAACCTTGGTAATCGGCGGATGAAACAGCGTAGCCAATTCCTCAATATTCATACAGTAAGGAGGAACCCTTTTCTTAAACATGAGATCTACATTAGAAAAGATGGTATAAGCCCTGCTGATATAATTGACATATATCCTCTTCTTCTTCTTTAATAGCCCACTTTTCTTGAAGAAGAATCTAGGAGACTTCGTGAAAGTAAGAGCGGCAGGACGAAAGGAATTGAGGTTCTGAGTATTGAACTGCTGGTAAGCAGAAGTGATAGCGGCAAAATTCGCCTTAGTGAAAGCGTCTTTTTTGTCGATATAGATGACTCTTATCATCGTCTCAAAAGCGAGTTTCGAGGCCTTGCGGTCTATAGCTTTCACAATCTCAACTTCGAGAGGACCGAGGTTCTTCGGTTTATCTTCCATTGGAGTCTTTCCACCCCACTCAGGAGACTGAATAGGAGCATAGATGAGGTTTTTGGTAAATTCGAAAGTTCCCGGGATAAGCTCGTTTTCCTTCTTCTCTTCTTTCTTTCCCATCATCTTTGCAATCGCCTTATCGGCGGCCTTCTTTAAGATATTGCCAGCGGGACGAATGATGATCTGGATCCACATCTTCTCGTCCGACTTAAGGCCAGACATTGCTTCAGCAATGGAAGAGATCGGATCAATTTCCATCTCTTCGAATTTTCTTTCACCGAAGAAGTAAGGATAGGTCCTAATTGGATAGACGCTGTCTTTTGCGAGAATCATATCCGCGCCCATGATGTCGTATTCTTCATTAGGAAGATCGGCTGGAAATTCATTGATATAGTCTTCGGTGCACTCGACTATCTCGACATCCGGATATTGTGCGAAAACGGCAGTCTCGACGAGCTGCCTGTAATTCTTATTGACTCTGACGAAGAATCTTATGCCATCTTTCGAAGAAATCATCTCCACAGAGATTTTCTCTTCCATCTGGCCTTCCAGCCATTTACTTTCCGGCTTTATGCCAAAACTGTATATCTGATAGAAATTCGCAAAAACCTGCTCCATTCCCTTTGGAAAAATCAGGTTATTTTTCGGGAACCTAAGTTCCAGAAGTACATATTTTATTTTTGCGGTAAAACTTTTTTGGACTTCGTCGAGCCACCATCTCTTAAGAAAATCCAAAAGAAATCTCCCAACCAGAAACGCGGCGAAGATCCAAAAAAATATAACGAAGAGAGACATCATTTTCTCTGCGACGTTTCCGAATACTCCAAAAATCAGATCCATGAGTCTTATTTTACTTTAAGAAAGTAAGTACCGCGACCCACCAGAACAAAACGAGGATCCTTGATCAACTCATTGTGAACGGTCGGCGCGTGAGAACCGATAAGCTTCGCGATCTCAGTGAAGTGCATAGGAGCAGTAGACCTCTTCAGAAGAAGGAAGGCCTTCGCGCGGACAGTCTTAGGATTGATCTCTTCCCAATGAGAAAGACCGATGTCTCCATAAGGGCCGACGCCGATGTGTTTGGAAACGGAAATGTATCCCAAAGCGACGGGAATAGCGATGCTATGTGGTTCGATAGCGAGACGAAGAATCTCGTCGAAATATTCGACTCCTTTCAAGTCATCAATAATCTTACCAACGATAGCCCTCATCTTCGTAACAGCCTCCTCGTCCGAGTACCAGAAATCATGGTTTTCTTCATTTTCAGGAGAAAACTTAGGATATTCAAGAACCTTGAAGACGAACCTCATATAGTTACCGAAAACGGAGGGATTTTCAGATCCATTGGAGACGGCAAGTATCTCGTTAACAAGAAAGTCATCCTTACGGAGACCTCCGACAGAAAAAAGATGTTCGCTGACGAAACCCTTGATTTCCTTGAGTTCCCCGAAGGAATCAATATTTCCCCTGACACCGTTTATTGCTTGCGATTCGAGTTGACGAACACGCTCTCTGGTAACGCCATATTTGGCACCCAGCTCCTGCAAAGTGGCGGTTTCTGGAGAATTAAGACCGAAGCGCCTATCTATGATAGTGGCGCTCCTGTCGTCTAATTCGGCGGTTTCTATCAGCCTTTTTATGAGATTGTCGAAATCTATGGCCGAAAGCTTCATGTGGAGTAATTTACTATTTTTTGAACTTGTTGTCAAGCTGATGCCAGAGAACCAGTAGCGGGCTCGCGACGAAAAGTGACGAGTAGGTGCCAAAGAACATTCCGACAAACATAGTAAGAGCGAAGTATCTGACCGAAAGAGGACCAAATAGGGCGATAGCGGCAAGGACGAGCATAATGGAAACCGAAGTAATAA
This sequence comes from uncultured Candidatus Saccharibacteria bacterium, assembly GCA_964601595.1. Lineage (GTDB taxonomy): Bacteria > Patescibacteriota > Minisyncoccia > UBA6257 > Colwellbacteraceae > CAZRNY01. The sequence goes on from CAZRNY010000005.1 coordinate 32,942, forward strand.
CAGATCGTTTAAAGACTTCTCCAAGGCTCTTTTCCACTATATCCGAGAGGTTTTCCTTATGCTTAGAGGCCAAAAGGTTCTCTCTGATACGGTCCATGACGACAATAGTGTCCTGAACCGAAAATCCGGCGATCGTAAGAAGAGCAACGATAAAGTTGGTATCGATCGTGATGCCGACAAAGTGGCCGATAAGGGCGTAAACGCCGGCAGCGATAGTAACGTCATGCGCAAGCGCAATGATCGCGACTATTCCGTACTTATACGAGCTGATAGGCCAAGAAACGCTCCTGAAGGCAAAAGAGATATAAAGCGCGATGACGACAAGGACGAGAATGACTACCCAAACCGCCTTATTCTTTAATTCAGAGGAAACGGAAGGCGAAGTCATACTAAAGTCCATCTCCTCTGCTCCTTGGAATTTCTGCTTCAGAGCTTCATTGAAAGAAGTCCTTTCTGAAGGAGATATTTCCCTGAAGACAAGCGAATAGGAATCGGATATCTTGTCGTAAGCAATAATCGGATCTTCGATTTTCAATTCAGAAACGGCGAATTCATTAATCGAGCTTTCAGTGGCTCCTGGGGCTTTAATCTGCCACATAGAACCGCTCTTAAAATCGATTCCCGGCTTCAAACCGAAGGCAAGAAGCGAAGCGACAGCCAAAGAGACGAATACAATCGAAAGAGAAATGAATATTCTCTTATTCTTTATTATTTTCAGTTTCATGGATTTAAGAGTTCACCTTATTCCTGATCAAGACCTTTAAGATATTCCTGGTAACAAGGTAAGTGGTAACGAGGTTAACAAGGATACCGATAGCGAGCGTGAGAGCAAATCCCTGCACGAAACTCGTCGTGAAGAAATAAAGGATAAGAGAAACGATTATAGTAGAGACGTTTGAATCTCTGATCGAGCTCCAAGCAAACTTGAAGCCGGATTCGATAGCCGCAAGCTTCGAAGCACCTTTTTTCATCTCTTCCTTAGAACGCTCGAAGATGAGGATATTCGCATCCACAGCTGAGCCGATAGAAAGAATGAATCCGGTCATTCCCGCAAGCGACATAGTAAACCCAGGAGTGAGCTTGAAGATCGCTAAAGCAAAGACTATGTAAAGCATGAGTGAAAGCGAAGATATAAGCCCAAGAGTCCTATAACAGATCACCATAAATAACATGATGGCAATTATGCCGATGGCGCCCGCGATAAGGATCTTCGTAAGGGAATCGGCCGCAGCGGTCGAGTTGACCGTACGCTGATTAACGAGAGAGACGGGAGCAGAAAGAGCGCCGAAATTAAAACGATCGACGAGCTTCTTGGCAGACTCCATAGTCATATCCCCTCCCGAGATCTGAGCGCTTCCGCCGATAATCTTCTCATTTACGAGCGGGGCGTCTATCAGTTCGTTATCGAGGAAAATAGCAAGAGGCTTGCCGACATTCCTTCCGGTAACGTCTTCGAAGATTTTAGCACCTTCTTCGTCGAATTCGAGGTTAACGATAGGAGCAGATATCCCCTGCCCAGTCGAGCCGAAAGTCGCCTTCTTTATGAAGCGTCCGGTGAGTTCGGTCTTCTGACAGATGATACCTCCCTCTATCTCAGAGCAATTCTCCCTGAAATCAAGCACAGGAGTATCGCCGATCTGCTTGATGGCTTCTTCAATATCCTTTACCCCGGCAAGTTCAACCAAAAGCTGCCGCTTATCGCCTTTCTCGACGACTCTGACACGGTTTTCAGAAACTCCTCTCGGGTTGACTCTCTTTTCGATGACATCCTTGAGGTTAGAGGTAACAACCTTCCAATCTTCTCTCTCGACGCCGCTCAGGTCTATATCGTAGACCAGAGCGCTTCCGCCTATGAGATCCAGACCCAGTCTCCAAGGGAGGAAACTATTCAGATACAGGTCAGGCACCGTGACACCCTCTACTACTTCCGTCGATCCAGATGGAAGAGAGAAGATGAAAGCAGCGGCGCCTAAACCGAGAAAAAGAAACAGTGCAAGTATTTTTTTCTTGAGTTTCATCGCTTATTTCACTTTTTTGGCCTTTCCGCTTGCAGAGCATATACCCCGCTAGCGAAGAAATCTGCCTTCAGGGCATTAATTCCTTGTCCGCCCGGGAGGACTCTCCCTCGACTCTCGGCTCACTCGACAGCGAGCCTCGGTCTGGGCACCGCCTCCTTCGATTTTTCTGGTGAAAAATCTTCAGTCCGGCGTTCTCGCCCCCCTGGGCGAAGGTTTTTATACCTCTAGGGTATAAATTCCTTGTCCGCCCGGGAGGACTCGAACCTCCAACTTACTGCTTAAAAGGCAGCTACTCTACCATTGAGTTACGGGCGGATACGGAGAAAATGTTATCACTCAGAGTTCTTTCCTTCAAGTATTTTCTTAATCCTCGAATCGAGCTTCTTCGGCACAATAGCCTCGATCGAAATAACCATATTACCCTTAGAAGAAGCGCCTTCTCCTTTTACTATCAGGTCATTCTTCATATTCCATCCTCTAGGAATATCGACTTCCACCCCCTTACCCTTGATAGTCGTCAATCTCACTTTCGTTCCGGCAATGATATCCATCATATCCACCTCCTTAGAAATAAGGAGGTCATCGCCAACTCTCTTGAATACCGAATGAGGCTTTATAGCGATCCGAACATAAAGATCTCCGGAAGCGCCTCCGCGTTCGCCGTCTTCACCCATTTCCGAAATCTTGATTACCTCTTGATCGGCGATTCCCGGCTTCACTTTTACTTCGACTTTCCTATCACCCTGCTTTCTCCCGATACCAGAGCAAGTCTTACAAGGCTCATTAGGAATCTCGCCGATACCAGAGCACGCATGACAAGAAGCGACCGTCGCTATATTTCCTAATATAGTCCTCCTTACCTCTCTTACCTCTCCTGCGCCATTGCAAGACTTACACTTCACGACCCCCTTATCAGGAAAAAATCCTTTTCCTTCACACTTATCGCATTTCACGAAAGTTCTGAAAGAAAGAGGTATCTCGGTGCCGGAAACAGCATCTTCGAGAGAGATAGATATTCTAACTTCGACATCATTACCCCTCTTTACCGGATTTTTCCTACCTCTTCCGCCATTTGCGCCAGCGGCAGAAAAGACGCCTTCAAAGATATCCGAGAAGTCGCCGAAGCCGGACATATTTATATTATTGAAATCGAAACCCATACCTCCGAACGGATTACCTTCTCCTTGACCAGAGAAGGCAGCCGAACCGAACCGATCGTATTTCGAACGGCTATTCTTATCCGAAAGCACCTGATATGCCTCGTTTATCTCTTTGAAACGCTCGGCATCTCCTTCAGGCTTATCGGGATGATATTTATGGGCCAGCTTCCTGTAAGCCTTTTTGATCTCCTCTTCGCTCGAAGAGCGGGAGGCGCCTAATACTTCGTAGTAATCCTTATTCATTAAATACTATTTGAGCACTATAACTTCCTTGCTTCTCGTCTCGAGAGTAAGAAAAGCGAAACCGCTTGAAAGCGCGAGCTGATAGAGGAAAAAAGCAAATCCCATTACCGGATAATGGACAACCCATCCGAGTCCCTTTATCAAAAGAAAGATGAAAGCGAAGGCGACCGCAGAGACGAGTAATGGATTCAACGCTCGGAGCGGTGCACCCACCATATCATCCAAAAAGGCCCTTATGTTCTCCTCGAGCGTCTTATCGGGATCTATCAGAATGCCGAAGCTGTCCTTCATGGACTTAACGGCATCATCAACCGTCTGATTGATGATCGATTCTTTTTTCGAATCAGGCATCGCGGCCCAATCCTTGAAAGCACCTTCAATAAGGGATTGTTTGGCCGAAATGGCGATTACTTCTCTTGTGGCCATTCCTGGATTGAATCCGGGGATATAATAACCAACAAGAGGAGAAGCGACCGAGACCATGATATTCACCGCCTTTTCAGAGATAAGATCTGTTCCTTTAAAAGGGATACCGACAACCACCGCGATGAATATCGCGAGAGCAGTAAAAGACTGAGCAAGAACCGGAGCAGTCACCCTCGAGAAGATGATGCGAATATTATTCTCGTATTCAATCCTTCCGGCGTTCTGCCCGAAAAAGATGAATAAGAAGACAGCTGCAAGACCCAAGCCGAGAATAATAGGAGGAAGTTCAGACTTGACGAGCATTATCGGAACACCGAGAGCCGCGGTCTGTAGCAGAGCTGCTAACAGAACATTCAGCCTTCCTTTGATAAAGAGAGGCTGAAGAGTGAGACAAGCAAGGAAAAGCAGGCCGAAAGCTATGCTTATCCCTACTTCTCCAGAAGAAACGCCATATCCGAAGAAACCAGCAAATATTGCCGAGAAAACCGCCACGAAGGCGATCTTCCATATTGAATAATCAATATCAATTCCCGCTTGTGTCGGAAGCTTGATCATCGCTTCCCTTATTGTATAGGGACTCGCCTATCTTTTGAAGATCGGAAGAAAGTTCCGACGCCGAGGATTCGATGCGCTCGGCATCCGAGGATGTAAGAGCTTCCTTGAGAGACGCTATCTTAGCTTCGATCGAAGACTTGATATCCGCAGGCACCTTATCGCCAGCATCCTTCAAAGCCTTCTCTGCAGAATAAGTCAGGGCTTCACCCTTATTCTTTGCCTCGATCATCTCTCTCGCCTTCTTATCAGCTTCGGCATTCACCGCAGCTTCGTTCTTTAACTTTTCGATCTCTTCTTTCGAAAGAGAGGTCTGCGCTTCGACTCTGACAGACTGACTCTTACTGGTCGCCTTATCTAAGGCTTTGACGCTCAAGATGCCGTTCGCATCGATATCGAAGGTAACCTCGATCTGAGGCAAACCCCTGGGAGACGGCGGAATGCCTTCCAATACGAATCTTGCGAGAGTCTTGTTGTCGGTTGCCATCGAACGCTCTCCCTGAAGGATATGTATCTCGACGGAAGATTGATTGTCGGATGCAGTCGAGAACACTTGGCTCTTTGCCGTAGGAATAGTGGTGTTCTTCTCGATCATGGGAGTAGAAATACCGCCCATAGTTTCGATAGAAAGCGTAAGCGGAGTAACGTCGAGCAAAAGAATGTCCTTAACGTCTCCCTGGAAGATTCCTCCCTGGATCGCCGCACCCAAAGCAACGACCTCATCGGGGTTAGTGCCTCTATGGGGTTCCTTACCAAAAAGCTTCTTAACTGATTCCTGGATCGCAGGCATCCTAGTCTGTCCGCCAACCATGACTATCTCGTCGATATCAGAAAGAGCGAAGCCGGCCTCCTTAACGGTAGCCTCCGTAAGCTTTGCGGCTCGCTCTATATATTCATGAACAAGCTCTTCGAGCTTAGCTCTCGAGATCTTCATAAGAAGATGTTTCGGTCCGGCAGAGTCGGAAGTTATATAAGGAAGATTAACTTCGCTTTCCATAGCAGAAGAAAGCTCGTGTTTAGCTCTTTCGACAGCCTCCTTCAATCTCTGGAGGGCAAGCGGATCTTTCGATATATCTATCCCCTCCCTCTGCTTATATTCGGCAACAACGTATTCGTTCAGTTTCTTGTCGAAGTCATCTCCACCAAGATGAGTATCTCCACCGGTCGATTTGACCTCGACGGTATCATCGCCCACTTCAAGAACAGATACATCGAAAGTGCCGCCTCCGAAATCGTAGACGACGACCTTCTCGTTCTTCTGCCTGTTCAGACCATAAGCCAAGGCCGCAGCCGTAGGCTCATTGATGATCCTTCTTACCTTGAATCCGGCAATCTCACCGGCATTCTTGGTTGCCTGACGCTCGGAGTCGTCGAAATAAGCAGGAACTGTGATGACGGCTTCATCGATAGTCTCACCAAGCCTCATCTCAGCGTCGCTCTTCAGCTTCGCAAGCACCATAGCAGAAATCTCTTCAGGCTTATACCACTTGTCGCCCATCTTGATCTCCACGCCGCCGTTATCGGCTTTTCTCGTAGCATAAGGAAGCCATTTGATGTCTTTCTCGACATCGGAATCCGCCCATTTCCTTCCGATAAGACGCTTAACGGAGAAAACAGTGTTTTCTGGATTAGTGATCGACTGCCTCTTCGCGAGGATACCGACAGTCTTTTCACCACTCTTATTGATCGCAGCGATCGAAGGAGTCGTTCTCGATCCCTCGCTCGATTCTATTATCTCAGCGGTACCATCGGCACCGACGACAGCCATAGCCGAATTGGTGGTACCAAGATCTATTCCTATTATCTTTCCCATTTTTTATTTAAATAAATTCTTTTATTTCGATACGACGACTCTTGCGGCGCGTATCAAACGCCCATGGAGAAGATATCCCCGCTCCACTTCATCGACGATTATTCCGGAAGGCTTATCCGACTCCACTACGGCGACTGCGTCGTGGATCGACGGATCAAAAGGCGCGCCTACCGAAACGACAAGCCTTTCAAGGCCTCTTTTCTTCAAACAATCTTCAAACTGCGCCCTGATCATATACATTCCCTTAGCGGCGGCAGATTCAGTGTCCTTATTCAAGGATGAGATACCGAGGTCAAAACTATCCATGACGACTAGCATATCCCTCAGTACATCTTCGACGGCAAAACGAGAGACTTCTTTAAGCCGGGTCGCTTCATCGCTCTTATAGTTCAGAAGCTCGGCCTTAGCCCTCTTCCAACCATCAAGATACTCTTCCCGCTCGCGCTTCAAGACCTCGAGTTCTTCACTCGACCCCCCTTCGGATGGCGAGATATCCGGAGAAGCCTGTATTTGCTCTTTTTTCTCGTTCATTGTCAAGTTCAATGGATATTTTAGATTAGCCTCAGAGCAAGTCAACCTCACCTGTTTACCTGTCTCTTGAATGATATAATGGCCGTATGCTCCGCCTTCACGACACCCTCTCAGGAACTGAAAAAGATTTCAAGCCGATAGACGGGAAGACTGCTCGCTTCTATACCTGTGGACCTACAGTATACAACTTTGTGCATATAGGGAACCTCCGCACGTATATATTCGAAGATATCCTCCGGAGAACGCTGAGAAGGGGGAGGTTCGACACACTCCAGGTGATGAACATCACCGATGTCGAAGACAAGATCATCAGGGAGATAAAGAATAAGGGAATGACGATCGAAGAATTCACCAGACCTTACGAGAAGGCGTTCTTCGAGGATCTCGAAAAACTGAACATAGAGAAGCCGGAAGTGACCCCCAGAGCAACCGATCACATAGAAGAGATGGCGACACTTATAAAGAAACTGCTTGATAAAGGGATCGCATATAAGGCGGAAGATGGATCGATATATTTCAGCATCAGTAAGTTCCCCGAGTACGGAAAGCTGACAAAAATAGATAAGGAAGGATTAAAAGCCGGCGCAAGAGTCGATCAGGATGAATATGAGAAAGCGGAACCGGGAGACTTCGCTCTCTGGAAAGCGAAGAAGGAAGGAGAACCTTCCTGGAAGACTTCTATTCCCGAGATACCGGAAGGAAGGCCGGGATGGCATATAGAATGCTCCGCGATGAGCATGAAATATCTCGGTGAGACCTTCGATATACATACCGGAGGAGTCGATAACGCGTTCCCTCATCATGAGAACGAGATAGCGCAGTCTGAAGCGGCAACAGAAAAAAAATTCGCGAACATCTGGCTGCATGCCGAGCATCTTCTCGTCGATAACAAGAAAATGTCTAAATCAGCCGGCAATTTCTTTACTCTGAGGGACTTAGAAGAAAAAGGATTTGATCCCCTCTCTTTCAGATATCTGGTTCTAGGTGCTCACTACAGGACAAAGCTTAATTTCACTATCGAATCTCTTTCCGGATCGGTTTCCGCCCTGCAAAATCTCCGCACGAAGCTGAATGACGGCATAGAAGGAGAAAGGAACCAATTTCTGGAATCCGATTATCTCAAAAAATTCGACCAGGCGATCGAAAACGACCTTAATACTCCGGAAGCTCTTGCTGTCGTATGGGAAACAGCAAAGGATCCCCTATTGCCACGATCTTCGAGAAAAAGGCTTGCCAAGAGCTTTGATGAAGTTCTCGGACTCAATCTCATCCTCGAAGAAGAAGTGATTCCCGACGAGATAAAAGCCAGAGTTGAGAGCCGGGAAGAAGTGAGAAAAGCAAAAGACTACGCTAAATCAGACGAGATAAGAATAGAGCTTGAACAATTAGGATATTTAGTCGAGGATACAGCAGAAGGACCGACGATAAGAATAAAGAAATGAGCGATCATAAGGATATAAAACTGCCACCACAGGACCTAGAGGCCGAACAGTCAGTTTTGGGTGCCCTTATGATAGATAAGGAAGCGATCGGCAATATAGCCGACCAGCTCATTCCTAATGACTTCTATGATCGCAGGAACGGAACGATATACGAGACGGTCTTAGATTTATGGGAAAAGAGAGCGCCGATAGATATCATGAGCGTATCTTCCGAACTCAAGAAGAAGAGTCTTCTCGAAACAATAGGAGGATCGGGATATCTCGCAGACCTAGTCTCTATGGTTCCCTCCGCCGCCCATATCGCCCACTACGGAGGAATAGTCAAAGAAAAGAAGATTCTCCGCGATCTCATCAATACCTCGAATTCCATAACAGAGAGAGCATTCGACCAAACGGAAGACATAGATGAACTACTCGATGCGATCGAACAAAAAGTCTTCTCGATAACGAACAAGTCTGTCTCGAAAAATTTCACCGCAGTCAAAGACGAGCTTCAAGCCGCCTATGAGAGACTCGAGAAGATGAGCCATTCGGACGGATCCCTCCGCGGAATACCGACCGGATTCACTCAGCTCGACAATCTTCTTTCGGGACTGCAGCGATCAGATCTCATCATCCTCGGAGCAAGGCCTTCCTTCGGAAAGACTTCGCTCGCGCTCGATATAGGTCGCTATGCCGCAACAAGAGGCGGCTTCGGTGTCGGCATATTTTCACTCGAAATGTCTAAGGAGCAGGTCATCGACAGGCTTATTTCCGCTGAATCAGGGGTAAGTCTCTGGAAGTTACGCACCGGAAAGCTTGATGATCTCGATTTCGAATTGATACAGGGAACCTTCGACAAATTCTCGAGATCGCCGATATTTATCGACGATACCCCGAACCCGACCGTTCTCGAGATAAGAAGGATGGCACGCAGACTCCAGGCGGAACAGAAGAATCTAGGACTCATAATCATCGACTACCTTCAGCTCATACAGCCGAGAAAAGGATTGGATAATCCCGTACAGCAAATCACAGAAATATCGAGAGGATTAAAGACAATCGCGAGAGAGATAAATGTTCCTATTCTCGCCCTCTCCCAGCTTTCGAGAGGAGTCGAACAGAGAGAAAATAAAGTACCGAAACTTTCGGACCTCAGAGACTCTGGATCAATTGAACAGGACGCGGATGTCGTCATGTTCCTCCATCCGGCCTGGCGTTATGAACAATCGACCGATCTTCCTCCTGAGAAGGATGGACTCACCGAAATCCATATCGCAAAGCACAGAAACGGACCGCTAGGAATAATAGAAGTGAGATTCGATAAGGAATCCGCCCACTTCACGAACATCGAGAGAATACATGAAAATACCGGATTCAATTAGGCCGCTAGTAGATACCCTTTCTGAACTTCCAGGAATAGGACCGAGACAAGCAATAAGGATCTCTTTCCATCTTATGGGACGAGGATCGTCATTCATCGAGACGATGTCCCGTTCGATATCGACCCTTTCCAAGTTCTCCCCCTGCGTCAATTGTTTCTACCCTCATGACTCGGCAGGAAATATGTGTCCTATATGCTCCGATGAGTCGAGAGACCGAGGACTAATAGCCGTTATCGAGAAAGAGACCGATCTCATATCGATCGAATCGAGCGGAGAATTCCGAGGTAACTATCTCGTCGTCTCTGATATCAAGAAGATAGGGGCGCTCGATACGATCCATAAATTAAGAGTCGCTTCGCTTAAGGAGAGAATCGCAAAGACTCCTAAAGGAAAAGTGAATGAGATTATTATCGCCATTTCGCCGACGACTGCAGGAGATATAAACGCGGATATTATCGCCGCCGAACTTTCCCCTGTCGCAGAAAAGATAACGAGACTCGGCAGAGGAATGCCGACCGGAGGCGAGATAGAATTTGCCGATGCGGAAACATTAGGAGCCGCGATAAACGGGAGAAAGTAATCATCATCAAAAAAGACCGCTATCCGCCAGCCGACGGAGGCGGTTTTTGATTATCATTGAAATAAAAACAAAATCCGCCTTGTCGGCGGATATATGTTTTTATTTGATACCGGTTATTTCAACTTCAGTGAAAAACTGGCGATGAGCCTTCTTCTTATCGAAGCGGTTCTTCGAGTGGAATTTGAAGACAATCTTCTTATCACCCTTTCCCTGCTTCAGAACCTTTCCGGTAACCTGCGCGCCCGATACGTAAGGACGGCCGATTTCATTCTCCCGGACGAGTACTTTATCGAAGACAACATCGCTGCCCTCTATGGCTTCGAGCTTTTCGATCTTTAGCTTTTTTCCCGGCTCGGCAAGGTATTGCTTACCTCCGGTTTCGATGACAGCGAACATGGGGGTTATGTTACCAAAAGTATAATACAGATGCAACTTTAACCAGGATAAGGGTAGAAACGGCCACGCTTACGAGGCCCATGATATAGGCCACCACCCTGTCCCGCTCCAAAGAGACCATGGAAATACCAAATCCGACGAGAACGACCGCGAGGGAGGTAATTACAAGGGAAACAAGGTCACTTCCGGAGCCGATAGCCGACTTAGAGACGATAAAAGATCCTTCAGGGATAAGCCAAGCGAGGATAGCCGAAAGACCGACAAAAGTTCCCGCTAGGATATAAGATCCCTTAAGCAGGATGCCTTTTCTCCAGACAGTCCAGAAGAGATTCTCCTTACTTACCACCTTTAAGCTCTTTTCCTTATCCATCGCGATTATAAGATAATTCTAATAGCCAATAGACCGAAATACCACACATGAAGACTCGCCCCAGAGGTGTCACCATTTTGGACGGCCGTCCAAAATGGTGACACATAATCGATCAAACGTTACC
>CAZRNY010000006.1:0-35607 GCA_964601595.1 uncultured Candidatus Saccharibacteria bacterium
TGTTCGTAGTGCTGACATCAGCAGTGCTGGTCAAAGCTTCGCCAGAGGCGAGTCCGTAGCCAGTATAGCCACTCCAAGTGGTGGTGAAAGTATCACCAGCAGCAGTAAGAGTGTTCGTGATGCCCTTGATAGTTAAAGTCTTGGTCGTGTTAGCAGGAATCGTGTAATTCAACGCGAAGTCCTGACCAGCAGCAGCCTCGTCATCAACACTCAAGAGATCAGAGATGAGGGCGTCTCCATCATAGATACCAACAGAAGAAACATAATTGCTAGTAGTAAGAGGGTCGGTAGCATCAGCGAACTTGACGTTAATCGTGTTAAAGATAACGTCGCCTCCGTTGGCGCGAACATCAAACTTAGCAAGATCCTTCTTATTAGTGGTCTTAATGATGAAGCTGTCAGCTCCCTGAGGGTGCGAGACAGACATAGAGACAGTAACAGTTTCGTTGCCGATAGTGATGTTGTTAGCAGTGGTCGAACCGGTCGAAGTAATGTTCGTTCCGGAAGTCATACCACGAGCAATAACACCTCCAACCGCGACGTTAGCAGCGATAGGAGAGGCAGTTCCATCAACGATATCGCCGATGACTTCGAGGTTCACAAAGGAGCCCTTGGTCAGACTGATAGCGCTGGTGAGGTTGAAGGTAGCCTTCTTGTTAGAGAAGTTAAGAGGACCGGCCAAAACGGCAGTCTCTCCAACTTTCCTGAGGCGAAGGTTAGTAACAGCAGAGTCAGCAGCATTACCAGACTTGGTAAGAGTGATCTGATTTACAGCAATATCTTCGTTAGATCCAGCAGAAACATTGAATCTCTCGAGGGTAATGTCCTTTTCACCAACCTTAACAGAGGTCTTCGGAAGAGATCCGAACTGGGAGACAGAAACGCCTCCAAGCTGACCAGCAGGAACGATGGTGAAGCTATTGCCGATTACGGGATAGCTACCAGAGAAGGTAGCGCCACCGAGGATGCCAGAGGCAGACTCGACGCCGTAGCGGGCTAAAGCCATAACAGTCGCAGTAGAGCCGATGTCAGCAGTAACAGTGATGGTCTTCGAGCCATTGGCGGGAATCGTCAAGGCAGGAACAATTACAAAGTTAAGGGCATTTCCGGCAGGAGTGCGATTGTTGCCAAGCTGAATACCATCCTCGTCATAAAGCTTAACGGCAGAGACATCGGTAGAACCGGTAGCCTCAGTCGTGCCATAGGACTCGAGGACCAAGCCAGTGATGGTAGTAGCAGTAGCGCCACCGGTAAGCTTGATCTTCAAAACGGGATTGTTGGCAGAACCACGCTGAACATTAGCGGAAGCAGCGTTATCCGAAGCAAGGCTTACGGAGAACGGAACAGCGCTAGGGGTCGTAGTGGTAGTAGTAGTGGTGGTCGTAGTGGTAGTCGACATAGTAGCTACGAAAGCTCTAGTCTTAGGACCAAAATAACCGGCAGGAGGGGTAATACCCTTCGCAGCCTGGAACTTGATCATGGCGGCCTTGGTAGCGTTACCGAAGTAAGAGGTTTCCATGCCGACTGATCCAGCTCCGGATACAGAAACGGTGAAACCGTTGCTGTTTAGGAACTGCTGGAGGGCCTTAACATCGTTACCAGTCGAACCCACGGTGAGGTCGCGAGTGAAGGTGTACGAAGTCGAGGTCGTAGTAGCAGTGCCCTGAAGCGACTGAAGCTGAGCCATGAGGGCTGCGATCTGAGCCTGAAGATCGGTAGCGGACTGAGCCGAGGCCGAAGGGGCAACAGAAGCGACAACGCCCAAAGCGATGGCGACAGCGCCAATCTTACGAGCAAAATTAGTCATTGTTATTTCGTTACAGAAAAAGAAAAATTGTTTTTATTATTTGTTTTATCGGATGATCTTCCGTACTTTCCAACCGACCCGCCGCCTGACTTGTGAGGACAGTAGACAAGCTTGGTCCATAAGGAGATCCTGACAGCAATTTGAATGGTGGTCTGTTCTACCTCAACTGCCTCTTTTCCACGGGATTCCTCGGCGAAGCCTCGGAATGACAGGTGAATAAGATTTCTCGGCAAAGCCTCGAAATGACAGTGGGGTAAAAAAAGACCGCCAGCGAGGCGGCAATAAACGAATGCGCATATGCGCGGGCTCTGGTTTCTGCAAAATAGCAGAAAAAAGCCTTTGATTCGTACAGTCCCGCCTCACGCAAGACTGAATGTTCGTCTGTCTAACGAACGGTCGAATTATATCGACCTAACTAAGATAACGCAACAAGAAGCAGGGAGGTTACAATCCTTCGACAAACTCAGGACAAAAGACCAAAAACCCCTTGTTTAGAAGGGGTTTCGGAGAGAAAAGCTGTTATCTGGGGTTATATTGCGGACCGGCATAGATACCGGTTCGGAAGCTCCCAGATGGTAGCCAGGGTTACCGATAACGGACTGAAGGGGGGTCAGGTGGGCAGGAACAGCGCCAGCCGAAGAGGCAGGAGCCGGAGCGGCCTCAGGAGAGGCAGTCATATAACTTTTACGGACACGGTAGAAACTGGTCGGGCCGGGATTGCCGACGCGCTCAATTTTGGAGTCTTTGATCAAGCCCTCAGTCATGCGACGGATAGTCCTACCGGAGATGTCCGGGAACACGGCCTCTAGCTCCTTTAGGCGAGCTTGGCCATGTTCTCTTATATATAGGAAGACTTTGTCCGAGTTGGCCGAACCACGAGCCTTATGTTCGCTGTTAGCCACTTCCCTATCAGACTCTCTAGATATGGCCGAATCACCCATAGAGGACAAGTCGCGAGACTTGGCCGAGGAGGCAATCTTCTCCTTGCCGGAGGTAACAGATGACCTAGAACCCTTTTCCTTAGGCGAAGCGGAGACTTCGAGGTAGGAAGATATATCAATATCAGCAGAGGCTCCCCTTGCCTCAGAGATCGACTCGCGGACGATTTTTAGCTCCTCAAAAAGGATGACTGCATTGATGCTCTTTATCTCGCCGACATTACGGCCAAGAGCGATAAGATTCTCCGCAGCCGAGATTGTTCCTTTGGTAGCCGAAGAGGCTAAGGAGACGGCGGCGGACTCAAGACCGAGGCGCAGGCCATTATGGCCAACAACGGAGGCCACTTTGAAAATCGCGGTTGCGATGCCCTGGATCCTGTTCCTTACCTCGGCGTTCACATAAGTGTTTTATATCAAAAGAACGGGGGGTGCAAGTTGACACTCGGACACCTACTTTATAGCGAGAAAAGATTAGATTTCTCGGCGGAGCCTCGAAATGACAGAGGGAGAAGAATAACAGAAAAGGAAAGATTAGATTTCTCGCTTCCGCCTCGGCGAGGCAAAGCAGAATGAGATTTCTCGGCGGAGCCTCGAAATGACAGAGAGGGAGGGGGCGAAATGACAGCCCTTCTTTATGTCATTTCGAGGAGCGAAGCGACGAGAAATCTAAAGAAACTAGATTTCTCACTGCGTTCGAAATGACAAAAGAGGGGGGTTGTTTGAAATGACAAAGAGAAGAATAAGATTTCTCGGCGGAGCCTCGAAATGACAGAGGAGGGGGAGAAAAAATGACAGGGGGAGGAGAGAAATGACAGAGAAGATATAATCAAAAAGCCGCTCCGGAGGGCGGCTTTTTTAAACTAGAAATAATCCAAATTCTTTTTCAATAATATCCTTCCACCACTTAGTCTCTTGCCCTTCAGGTAGGTCGATGTTGTGCTTACCGTAAACCAATAAGACTCTAACGGTCATACTATCGTTCGATATATCTAAAATACATCTATTTCCACTCGTTTTGGGCGACTTATCATCCTTATCAACTTTAAAGTCGTATTTGGCTATAATCGTTCCCAAACAGCTGGGGCCAATCTTATCCAAAACCCCTCTTCCTTCAAGATTGGATAAAGCAGTTAAAGCGAAGCTAATAGCTTCTTTAGTGATATCCCACCTCTTCTTATATTTTTTTCTAAAATCCTTTATGAAGTGCTTTCCGGCAAAAGGATCAAAAACAACATCATATCGCCCCACTAGAAAACTGTGGAGGCATCTTGCTGAGTAATCAGGCTGTACGGAATGAGCTCATTTTCCCTAGCAACACTCCAAGGAAATTGATCATGAGTAAAATCAACGATGGTCGATGTCGGCTTGTTCTTCCACTTATCACAAACCGCTTTTATAAGGCTTATTTCCGACTCATTCAGGCAGACTTTCTTTTGGTCGCCCTTTAAAGAAATCATTTCAGCACCCCCTTTTTTGATTTCTATATCTTTACTCCGCTCCAAATCAGCCAGTTTATCAAAATAAGACAAAGAAACCGGTCCATATTTCAATTTTCTGTATTCAACGCCAGTGATCGGCTTCAGATTGTCGTAAAAGTAGGCAAAATCAGAAAGATATACCAACTTAGCTAGCTTGGTTTTAGCTATCTTTCCATCGTCGTCCGCCCCATAGATTATGCAGGCTCTAATGAGCTCCGATAGCTTATCTTCTGGAGACAGGGCTTTTTTCTTTAAACAAGCCTTACTCATTGATTTAAGAATAGCATTTAAAGAAACACATTAGTTGCGAATAAGTCAAACTAAACAAAAATCGCCTGAAGGCGATTTTTAATTTCCAAAGACTCCCATGAAAGCGAGAAGTAGTCCCGTAAAACTGATAGAAATGAGTCGAGGGATAAGCTTTCCCCTGAAGAGCTCTCCCCGCAAGTGAGCGAAGAGGGCGATCGCGATAGGGAAGATCATAAGCGAAGCGGAAAAAACGGAAACGAAAGGAGAAAGACTAAGGTACGAAAGAGCCCAAAGGATCTCGATCGAGACAAAACCGAGGACGAAAGAAAGGAATATCTGGCGTCCCGGGAAGTTGGTAAAGCCCTTAAGCAAGTCTTTAAAGAGCAGTCCGAGGGCCAAGCCACTAACGACGAGAGACAGATGCCCCGAGAAGAAAGCAGTAAGGATACCGAGGGAAACGATGACGGAGAATGCGATAAAGCCCTCTTTGCGCTTCAGGAAGAAGACATTCTTTACTCCGAGAAGGATAAAGAATAAGGCGGCAAGGATCGTCGCAAGCAAGGCGATAGAAACTACCCCCTGAAGCGAGAAGAAGACGATGCCGAGGACTATGAGCGAACCCAAGAAGTCGAACGAAAAGGCGTACGGGAAGAAGTAAAAGATGAATCCTACGATTCCCGTAACGATGGGCGAGAAGAAGACAGAAGAGACGGCTAGTCCAAGCGCCTTAGCCCCTGATCTTGATCTCTGATCCTTCCATGCCGATCTTAATCTTTCCACCATTTTTTACTTCACCACGGATCAGGCGATCCGCAAGCTTGTCTAAAACGACCTTTTGGATGAGACGCTTGATAGGGCGGGCACCGAATTCGGGGTCAAAGCCGTTCTCGGCGATATATTTCTTAGCGGCGGCATCGAAAGCGATCTTGATCCCCTTCTCTTCGAGGCGTTCACGAACGAGGTCAAGCTGAATATCGACGATCTTCGCGATATCTCCCTTCGTAAGCGAATGGAAGACAATAATGTCGTCCAGACGATTCAGAAATTCGGGGCGGAAGTGATCCTTGAGAGCATCCGTAACTTTCTTCTTATAGTCCTCTTCCTTAGCTTCCATCTCGTCCTGACTGTCGCTTTCAAAGCCTATCTTCGAGACTTCTTTGCCGAGCTCGGAGCCGACATTCGAAGTCATGAGGATGATGGTGTTCTTAAAGTTCACAGTCTTACCCTTAGAATCAGTCAGACGGCCGTTGTCGAGTACTTGAAGAAGCAAGTTAAAGACTTCCGGATGAGCCTTCTCGATTTCATCAAAAAGAATGAGGGAATAGGGCTTGTGACGGATGATTTCGGTTAACTGGCCTCCTTCCTCATGGCCTACATAGCCCGGAGGGGAACCAACGAGGCGGGAAACGGAATGACGCTCCATGTATTCCGACATATCGATGCGGATCATGGCGTCTTCCTTATTGAACATATGCTTCGCGAGAGCTTTCGCGAGCTCCGTCTTTCCGACACCGGTAGGACCAAGAAACATGAATGATCCTAAGGGGCGATTCGGGTCTGAAAGGCCGGCGCGAGCACGGCGCAAAGCGTTAGAAATCGAGGAAATAGCCTCTTTCTGGCCGACAACACGGCTCGAAAGCTCATCTTCGATACGGATAAGCTTTGCAGCTTCAGACTCTAAGAGATTGGAGACAGGAATGCCGGTCCAGCGGGCGATGACTTCGGCAACATCTTCTTTGCCCACTTCTTCGCGAACGAACTTAGAGGTTCCCTTCTTCATGCCGAAATATTTTTTCTCATAGGCGGCAAACTCTTTTTCGGCCTGCGGCAAAGAGCCGTAGCGAAGCTCGGCAACCTTTTCCAAATCTCCGTTATGCTCGGCTATCTCCGAATCGCGCTTTAATTCCTCAATACGACGGCGGAGATTTCTGGCATTATCGCCAGCCATTCTTTCAGCAGACCATTCGGCGGAAAGCTCATCGAACTTTCCCTTCAAAGATTCTAATTTCTCGGCAATATCTTTCAGCCTCGCCTGTTTTATCTTCGAAGTCTCATTTTCAAGCGCTTTCTGCTCGATCTCAAGGCTTGTGATCTCTTTTTTCAGCTTATCAACATCATGAGGAATGGAATCGGTCTCAAGCTTCCTCGCGGCAGAGGCTTCGTCAATCACATCGACGGCCTTGTCGGGCAAGAAGCGGTCGGTAATATAGCGACTAGAAAGAGAGACAGCAGAGATGATCGCGTCATCGGTGATACGGAGACCGTGATGAGTCTCGTAGCGCTCCTTAAGACCGCGAAGGATATTCGCGCTGTCTTCTAGGCTCGGCTCCTCAACCATGATCGGCTGGAAGCGGCGCTCCAGGGCGGCATCTTTCTCGATATAGCGCTGATATTCGCGGATAGTCGTGGCTCCAACAGCATGGAGCTCTCCTCTCGCAAGAGCCGGCTTCAATAGATTAGAGGCGTCTATCGCTCCTTCCGCCTGTCCGGCGCCGACTATGGTATGAATCTCGTCGATAAAGAGGATGTAGTGACCGTTCGCGTTCTTGATCTCCTTTATGAAAGCCTTCAAACGGTCCTCGAATTCGCCACGGAACTTGGTTCCGGCGATCAGAGAGCCGAGGTCAAGAGAAATTATTTCCTTATCCTTAAGGGTTTCGGGGACATCTCCAGCAACGATCTTACGCGCCAATCCTTCGACGATAGCCGTCTTTCCGACGCCAGGCTCGCCTATCAGGACGGGATTATTCTTCGTGCGGCGAGAGAGAACTTGAAGGACTCGACGAAGCTCTTCGTCGCGGCCGATAAGAGGATCCAGTTTACCCGCCTTTGCCTTTTCAGTGAGATTTTCCCCGTATTTTTCGAGTACTTGAAACTTGGATTCGGGAGTCTCGTCCGTCACATGAACATTTCCGCGAATATCAGCGAGGATCCGAAGGACCGCATCGCGCTTTACGCCATATTTTTCAAGCAGGTTCTTGGCGGCAGAGTTTACCTCAACAAGACCCATAAAGAGATGCTCACAAGAGACGAATTCATCCTTACTGGCTCTCGCGAAGCGGGAAGCGACATCGATTATATGAATAGTTTCCTGAGAAAGATAAAGCTGAGAAGCAGGGCTTGACGAAAGAGTCTTCGGATAGCGCTTCATGTCGCGCTCCACATCAACGAAGAGGTCATCGAGCTCAACACCAGCATGCTCAAGGATAGGCTGAACGAGCGAGTCGCTGTCCTGCATAAGAGCGGCGAGAAGATGAAGAGCCCTGAACTCGCCATGACCTTCCGAAGAAGCCATGTCCTGCGCATTTTGAAGGGCCTCCTGGGCTTTTATGGTAAAGCGATTTAAAGAGTTGTTATCCATCTGCTTATCTGATTATCGCAAATCGGGGTTCCGTTGTCATTTACCGGAGAGATTTACTCTAATCTGGCAAAAATACGACATATAAGGGAATGAGTCAAATAATTACTACCCCCTCATGTCATTCAATGATTGAGGAATGAATCCTTTTTCCTGAAGCACTAATATCAATGATCTGAGAAGAAAATTATTAGAGAAGCTGATCGTATATATTCTTCCCTTCTCCTTTAGTGGAGCTATCATTCCTTTCTCTTTTAGCCTCTTAAGAATTCTGGATCTTTGAACAGGGGACTCCTCTCCTATAACAGACTCTAATTCGCCAGACCGAACAAGCATATCCGGGTTAGAAACAATTTTCTTCAAGATAGCTGATTCGTCAGGAGTAATATATCTTCTCTCTTCCGCGTCTTTTAGAACGGGGTTAAAAATATCCTCAGTCATATACTTCAGATCAAGGAGCTTATCTATTTTCTCTATTTCTCTAAGTAATCCACTAAGAACGTAAGAACACCAGGACAATATTTCATCTTTAGTTCCAAGATCGGCAACAGAAAGCATCTTGTAATATTCTTCCCTATCAACGCAAAAGATAGCTGTCGGATTAAGAATACGACCGCTTTTTACCTGAAATCCTTGTTTTATAAGGAGGGCGTAGGTCAGCATCCTAACTATCCTTCCATTACCATTATCGAAAGGATGTATCCACGCCATCCTATGATGAGCTATAGCTGTTACCAACAGATGGTATTGGGAAGCAACCGGTTCGTTAATAAAACTAAGAAGTTCATCAAGATAGTCAGCTACCTTAATACTGTCCGGA
Source organism: uncultured Candidatus Saccharibacteria bacterium (assembly GCA_964601595.1). Taxonomy (GTDB): domain Bacteria; phylum Patescibacteriota; class Minisyncoccia; order UBA6257; family Colwellbacteraceae; genus CAZRNY01. The sequence continues at coordinate 8,651 of CAZRNY010000006.1, forward strand.
GGATGATGGATTGATCCATTTATAGCAACATTTATACGCCTTAATTCTCCCGGATATCTCGACCCTTCTCCTTCCGGGGGAGGTGTTAAGCCATTAATAAGCATCTTATGAATCTCGGAAATAAAAGCACGGTCAAAGATCGTGTTTTCCTTGACGTGTTCTTCTATAAAGTCTATTGCTTTTTCTCCGTTTGATACTTCAATGAAGCGCTCATCTTTCTTAATAGAGGATGCCCCACCAATCTTCTTCTCGACGTATTCAGCTAAGGTTGTACGGTTCCCCTCTATGCGCATAGATCCTAGACTTTCGAGCATCTGAAATATTTCTTTCAATTGAAAAAAAACATGCGAAGGAACAGGTCCAGAAAGACGCTTGACCCTTAGCTTTTCAAGCTCAATTATCGTATTTGCCAATTCCGATCCCCATTCGGGATCATATATTTTCAGAGAATATTCTTTCATCTCTATTAATTATTTATCTATTGTAGATTATAACATTTATCATAAAACATCAAATATCCTCATAAAATGCATATTTTGAGGAAAGATAGGAATCTTATCATTTAACATTATCTTACTTATCATTTCAGTGTTACTTAGTATTGATTTAACAATAAAACCCGCCCTTAAGGCGGGTTTTTAGCTATTTTCTTTCTTCGAGCGGAATACGGAAATCCTTAGTCTCGCTTCCGCGCATAACCTTGAGACTGAGAATGTCTCCAGGACTGAGTTCTGCCATGAGAGAAGAAAGGGTCTGATCGAGAGAAAGCTCGCGGCCGTTCCCTTCGATCACGATATCCCCTTCTTTCAGTCCGGCTTTTTCGGCCGGGGAACCGGCGACGATAGCGCTGCCAGAGGAAGAGCTTGATATGACGAGACCTTCTTCCGAAAGTTTGTAGCGAATACCGAGGTAAGCCGAAGTGATCTTGCCGGTTCTCTTATACGAATCGATCACGCGACGGGCTTTATTCGAAGGAATAGCGAAACCGATATTTTCCGCTCCGGAAGCGACTGCCGTATTTACGCCAATCACCTGCCCCTTGAGATTTAAAAGCGGTCCACCCGAGTTGCCGGGGTTTATAGCCGCATCAGTCTGAAAGACGCCGTCTATATCTTCTATCTCGCCCGACGGGGCGGTCGCTGAAAGAGAACGAGAGAGGCCGGAGATCACACCCATAGAAACCGTATTCTTATATTCACCCAAAGCGTTACCGATCGCGATCGCCGTCTGACCGAGGCGAACAGAATCGGAATCAGCGAGAAATAGTTCCGGAAGATCGGAGTCTTCGATCTTCATGAGCGCCAGATCTTCAAAGTCGTCGATTGCAAGGACTTTCGCCTCATATTTATCGCCTTCGCTCGAGAAAACGGTGTAACTTGCCCCCTTTTCCGAGACTACATGTTTGTTTGTGAGAATCAAACCATCGTCAGAGACAACGAAGCCTGTGCCACCACCAATCTTCTTCGTCTCTGTCTTTCCCGAGGGGGAAGGGCAAGGAATATAGAGCCCACCTCCCCAGATGTTGCCGAAAAGAGGATCAGAGACGGGACAGCGTTCGATAACAGGAACATCTTTCGAGACTATGACCGAAACGACGGAAGGTGAAGCCTTCTCGACGGCCTTGATCATCGCCTCTTCATATGAGAGAGCGGCTTCATATGGAAGAGCATCTTCTTTTTCCAAAAATCCTTCTTCGCTAGAAAAGATACTTCCCTCCGAAGACACTTCTTTGTCGGAAGATAAGGACGACTTTATCCGTTCGGCGATTCCGTCAAAAAAACTTCCTATTCCTCCGGATAAAGATTCTTTTTCAAAACTCATATCACGCGCGCCGAATAATAGGGCGACAATGAGACATAGACCTGCGACAAAACACAAAAATATTTTTCTTTTGTCCTGTTCCATAGCTTATTTGATAAATGAAGCGACTTACGAGGGATATTTTCAATCCTTAGAGAAAGGGCGTCAAGAAGGAGTGATAAAGACCATGATATAATCAGTGGCAGAGAGTACATCAAAAGATGAATAAATATCTAGCACTGGGGATCGGACTCGCGGCCATCCTCGTCGCTATCTCCTTTCTCTTCCTTTTCCGCGAGAGCCCTATAAAGGTTACATTCGAGAGGCCAGTAGAAGAGGAGAGAAAGGCAGATAGTGATATCAAGAAGATACTCGCGATACACAGCTACCATAAGGAATGGGGCTGGAATCAGGATACGGAAAAAGGAATAATCGAAGGACTCGCTTCGAAGGGATTAGTGAAAGATAAGGATTATGAGATCCAGTCTTTCTATATGGATACGAAGAATACCTATATCCTCCAAGGAGAGATACAGATGAGGGCTGATCAGGCGAAAGACCTCATCAACCAATATAAGCCTGATTTAGTTTTTATAAACGATGATAACGCGCTGACATATGTCGCCGTTCCTTGGATCATCACTCACAAATCAGACGGACTGCCGTTCGTGTTTTCTGGAATAAATTCCGATCCAACGAGATTAAGATCGATCATAGACTCCGCCGATCATCCGGGACATAAAATAACGGGCGCCCTCGAAATATTCCCCGTATCTCAGGGACTCGCGCTCATGAAGAGACTACTACCGAACGCGAAGACGGCGATACTTGTCGCCGATTCGTCTGAAAGCTCCGATTCGATAGTGAAACAGATAAAAAAGGATGCCGTAAACTATCCCGATATAGGAGTAAAGATAACAGAGATACTCCAAGCAGAGACATTTGCCGATTGGCAAAAGATAATAAAAGATCATCAAGGAAACACTGACATACTCGGAATACTCAGCTATCACCAACTGACAGACGCGGACAATAAAGTGGTGCCGGCTGCCGATGTGGTCCAATGGACGATCGATAACAACAAGATACCGGAGATAGGCTTTCTGCTCTTCCACGCGGAAGACGGCTTCTTCGCCGCAACGGGAATATCGCCTTATAAGACAGGGATATATGTAGGCGAGATAATCGCCAGAGTACTCAACGGAGAAAATCCGGGAGAAATAGCGATAACCGATCCCAAAAAAATAGATATCGCTTTTAATTCCGCGAGAGCGAAGCTTCTTAATAAGAAAATATCGATAGATATATTAGGCCTCGCGACAAAGATATACGAAACGATAGGAGGGATAAGATACTAACAAAGTGAAAAACAGAATCAGAGAAAAGATAATCTGGCTCATATTCGCCTCAACGATCGCCGCTCTAGTCTCGAGCGGTCTTGTCGCCTTCATAATAATCACCAACAACTACATGAGCGCGATCGAGTCTAAAGCGAGCGCTATCGGGCAAGCGATAAAGGTTCCGATAGAATCGTCACTCGACTTAGGATTCGCCTTACAGGAGATAGCAGGAGTCAGCGACCGACTGGAAAACACGATAAAGACTTTTAACGATATATCGGATGCTTATGTAACCAACCCTGAAGGAAAGATTCTCTATCACAACAACCATTCACTCGAAGGAACGCTGACTAACCTCAGGGACGCAGATGCCAGATTAAAGACAATCGAGGGAGAAGCTTATGCCGCGAGGATACGGATAAATGGAGAAGATATAAGTCAGGTAATAATTCCCCTGACCTCCGAGGGGAAACATTTAGGAGATTTACGGCTCGATATAAAGATAAGTACCCTCGCTAAATATGTCAGACCTTTTGCTCTAGCTTTCATAGCTATAGAAGCCATCATACTGACTGTCTTTTTCTTCATCTCTTCCGTAATAGCGAAGAAGATGACTATTCCGATATACGAGCTAGAGAGAGCATCGAAGATGATGGCGAAGGGATATTTCAAAACCAGAGCGGAAATAAAAAACTCGGATGGTGAGATAGGAGAGCTCGGAGAGACCTTTAACTTCATGGCTCACGAAATCGAGAATAAGACGCGACAGCTAGAAAAGAACATCGAAGACCTTAATAGGCTTCTCGCGATAAAAACTGATTTCCTAAGGATCATCAACCACCAGATCAGAACGCCGATGTCTGTCATGATCGGATATCTCGATATGTGGAAGACGGGACAATATAAGAAATTCACGCCGGAAAAACAGGAAGAAATACAGAAAAAGATAGTTTCAGCTTCCGATCAGCTTGCCGACATAGTAAACAATATGATCGAAGCGTTGGAAGTCGAAGGGGGGAAGATGATAATGAAGCCTGAAGATATAGATGCATTCGAAGAAGCGAAAAACATATTCACTACCGACTTCGAAGATAAGCTGAAGGAAAAGGGATTAGCATATTCGATAGAAAAGTCGGGAGACACGAAGATAGAAACCGATCCAACCTACTTCGGAATCATCGTGACTAATCTCGTCGATAACGCTATAAAATACACTGCCTCCGGAAGGATAGATGTGCGTGTGAACGGATTAGAAGATAGAATATCAATAGAGGTATCCGATACCGGAATCGGCCTAATAGAGGAAGATACCCAAAACCTTTATGGAAAGTTCTTCCGCGGAAAGGAAGCAACCAAGACAACGCCGACAGGAAGCGGTATAGGACTATATATAGTGAAGCAGATAATCGATTCCCTCAAAGGGTCGATATATGCCGAAAGTAAAGGTCGCAATCAAGGTTCAAAGTTCACGGCAACAATACCAAAACTAGAATGGAAACAAAAAAAATAAGAGCTCTATTCATAGAAGACGAAGCCCTCCTCAGAACTCTCTTTGAGGATTCGAAAATGATCGAAGAGGAAGATTATCCGGGATTCGATTTCGAGCTGGAAACCATCCCCGACTACGGGGCAGCCGTTAAGAGGATTACCGAAGATAATATTCCCGATGTCCTTATATTAGACCTCAGGCTGCCGAGAGGATCATCCGACGAAGAGGGAGAGATTCCGGAAAAAGAATACGGCTTCGAGATACTGAGACTAGTAAAGACAAATCCGAAGTTCGCATCTATGCCCGTCATCGTCTTCACGAATCTAGCCGACAGAGAGACAGAAAGGAGAGCATATGAATTGGGAGCCGATAAGTTCCTCGTAAAATCGAAGACTATCCCCCACGAACTATTCACTGTCGTCATGAAGGCGATCGGAGAAGTAACCAAATAAAAATCCCGTAAGGGATTTTTTAGTAGCTGAAGACATTCAACAGGCTTACGCCTGTTGCAACTAATAAATATAAAGAGAAAATGATATTTCTCGGCAAAGCCTCGAAATGACAGAGGGAGGAAAGAAATGACAAAGGGGGAGAAAACGACAAAAGGGATATGCTCGGAATAATAAATGGTTGTCATTTCGAACAGAGTGAGAAATCTAGTGGATATAAGAAAGATGAGATTTCTCGGCGGAGCCTCGAAATGACAGAGGGGGCGAGATGATGTTTCTTGGTGAAGTCCTCGAAATGACAGAGAGGAAGAAAAACAGAGAAGACATTCAATAGGCTTACGCCTATTGCGAGGATAAAGATAAAAGAATAGATTTCTCGCTTCCGCCTCGGCGAGATAGGTCAGCGAGACGGGTCGCTCGAAATGACAGAAAGATGACAGTAGGCACTAAAAAGCCGCGCCTCACGCGCGGCTTTTTAGTGCCTAATTTATTATCCTGACGAACTTCCTCTTTCCCGCCTGAATGATCAATCCATCCGCAGGAATAGAAAATACTTCGGATATGTCAGAGGCTTTAGAGCCAGAGACCTTAACGCCTCCCTGCTCTACGAGCCTTCTTGCTTCGCTCTTCGAAGCACAAAGATGGGAAGAGATAAGCAATTCCATAAGCTCCCCTTTCTTTTTTCCGAAAGAGAAGTCCTCGATCTCAGAAGGAAGCTCGTTACCACGGAAGACCTTATCAAATTCTTCCGCCGCCTTATCTCCTGCATCCACGCCGTGATAGAGGCGGACAATTTCCTTACTAAGCATCACCTTCGCGTCGCGCGGATTCATTCCGAGCGCGAGCCTCTTCTCAATTTCCGAGATATCCTCTTCGGAGACATCGGTGCAAAGAGTGAAGTATTTGATTATTAACTCATCTCGGAGCGACATGATCTTACCGAACATATCTTCCGCCGAATCAGTAAGAGCGATCACATTCCCCCAGCTCGAAGACATTTTTCTTCCGTCCGTGCCTTCAAGCATGCCTAAGATCATAATATCCTGTTGCTTCTCTCCGTAGTGCTTCTGGATGACGCGACCAGCTTTCAGATTAAAAAGCTGATCGAATCCACCAATCTCGACATCCGCCTTAACAGCAACAGAATCGTAACCCTGCATCAGAGGATATATGAATTCGCGAAGACTGATTTCCTCATGAGACTCGAAACGATCCTTAAAATTCCTTCTTTCGATCATCTGACCGACAGAGAAACATTCGGCGAGTTCCGAGATCTCCTGGAAACCGAGCTTGCCGAGCCACTTCGAGTTGAAATGAAACTCAGCCTTAGAGAGATCGATTATCTTGTTTAGCTGTTTCTTATAACCTTTTAGATACTCCTTGATCTTTTCCTTCTGGAGCATCGGACGCTTCGCGAGCTTATCTGAGGGATCGCCTATCTGAGCGGTGAAGTCGCCGACGATCAGAACGACGGTATGACCGAGGTTCTGAAAGTCGCGGAGTTTCCTCAAAGGGACAGCGCGACCAAGATGGAGATTAGGACTTGTCGGATCTATGCCGAACTTTACGCGAAGCTTCTTCTTCCCGAAAAGAGCTTCTTTCAAACGATCCTTATCGACTATATCTTCCACTCCTCTTTCGAGAAGACGATTGATAAGAGTCTCCTTACTTTGCTTTTTTGACGATATCATCGATTATTCCGTATTCCTTAGCCTCTTCAGGCGAAAGCCAATAGTCGCGGTCGGTATCATTTTCGATCTTCGAAAGCGGCTGACCGGTCATCTTCGAGAGAAGCTGATTAACCTTGGCCTTCGTCCTCAAAATGTGTCTCGCGGCAATCTCAATATCAGCCGCCTGCCCTTCCGCTCCGCCCATCACCTGATGAATCAATATTTCCGAGTTCGGAAGAGCAATACGCTTTCCTTTCTCGCCGGCGGCGAGTAGAAAGGCGGCTATAGAAGCAGCCATTCCGACGCAGACAGTCTCAACCGGAGGCTTAACAAACTGCATAGTGTCGTAGATAGCCATTCCAGAAGTGACGACTCCGCCAGGAGAGTTGATGTAGAGCTTGATAGGTCTCTTCGGATCTTCGTTCGCAAGGAACAACATCTGAGCAATGATGGAGTTTGCTGAATTATCATCGACAGCACCACCAAGGAAGACGATTCTATCCTTCAATAGTCTTGAATATATATCGAAGGCTCTTTCGCCATAGGTAGTCTTCTCGATTACCGTGGGGATCAGATAATCCATCGATGGTCTCTTAAAATCCTTCATGATGTAAATATTACTATTTCCTGATGAGAGAGGGGACTATTCCTCTTCTTTTTTAGGGATCAAAACGCCTTCTTCGGGGGAAGCTTCAGCCGAATCATCGGAGATAACCGGAACTTCATATTCGGAATCAGCGATTCCATCTTCCTGAGCCTCTTCTGGATTATTTTCCGAACGGACATCTATCTTCCAACCGGTAAGCTTCGCGGCAAGACGGACATTCTGTCCTCCTTTTCCGATAGCAAGCGAAAGCTGATCTTCGGGAACGATAACCTTCGATTCAGATTTAGGTAAAACCTCGACATCGACGACGCGAGCAGGAGAAAGCGAGGAAGCGATGAACTTCGCTGGATCTTCCGACCATTCAACAATATCTATCTTCTCCGCACCAAGCTCGTTAGTGACAGCCATGACGCGAGTACCACGCTGACCGACACAAGAGCCGATAGGATCGACTCCGGGTACATTGGAATGGACAGCGATCTTTGTCCTGCTTCCAGCTTCGCGAGCAACTTCCTTTATCTCTACGGAGCCATCAGCTATTTCCGGGACTTCCATCTCGAAAAGTTTAGTAATGAAATTCGGATGAGCTCTCGAAAGGACTATTTCCGGCTGGCCTCTGCGATTTTCCTGAACGGCAACCACATAGAAGCGCATCCTTTCATTCGGAATATATCGTTCTCCAGGAATCGCTTCATTCGAGAACATGATGCCCGATACCCTACCAAGATCGATAAAGACATTACCGCGGTCAAAGCGATGGATAAGTCCAGAAATGACTTTCCCTTCCTTATGCCTATATTCGCCGATAACGGCTTCTTTTTCTGCTTCACGGAACTTCTGCAAGATCACCTGCTTAGCCGACTGAGCGGCAATGCGTCCGAAATCAAGCTTAACTTCCAAAGGAAACTCCATAATATCGGAGAGAGATATCTCCGGATTTATCTTCTTGGCATCCTCGATCAATATATGCCTCTCGGAATTATAGCGAGGGAGCTTGTCTTCCCCTTCTTCCTCTTCAACTACTAGAGGGATGGGAGTGCCTTCGGTAGCGCGCGCTTCAGCAGCAGCAGCTTCTTCGGTAAGTTCTTCTTCGGTAAGGATACGAACCGTCGATTCATCGACGACTTCCTTTTCCTGCCAGAAGCGGACATCTCCGGTTTCGGAGTTTATCTTCGCTTTTATAACCTCTCCTCTTTCGCCGTATTCTTTACGATAAGCAGTCGCGATAGAGTCTTCGACTCCGGAAAGGACTTTTTCCGCGTCGATCCCTCTTTCTTTGGCGATCTGATTGACTATCGTGACTATCTGCTTGAAATCCATTTTCGAATCCATTGTTTATATTATTAAGTTTTACTGACCTTTTATTTAATTTTTCTTTTTTTTGAAAGCCCCGCGGTGAGCGGGGCTTTCAATATTCTTCTACTTAACCATACTGACCGATTTCGGTCAATTAGGCTAGAATCCGGCCCGCTTAACAGCTTCTTTGATTCCTGAATACGAAGAAGAAACAACAAAATATCTATTTCCACTCGTATCCTTGAGCCAGCCGTAATCAAAAGCGTAGCCAGCCTTGGAGAAAGAAGCATAACGGATAAACTGGCTGTTTACAGTACCCTCCTTGAAGACGCCGATAGTGCCAGGGTCGGTAAGATAAAAGTTATGAAGATTATTCGAAGTCTCGATGCCACCCATAGCAGCAAACGACTCGACTGAGATCGTAGGTTTCGCTTTGGCGATAAAGCCGATAAGATCAGTACCCTTGTCCCTATAGACAAAGAAGGTAAAGTCGTTTTCAAAGTTCTCTTTGACCGATTCAGTAACGATATCGGGAATCATCACTGCCATAAAAGACGGAAAATCGACGAATCCTGTTTCAGTCTTCAGAACGATTTCGCGGATAGATCCATCAGCCAGAGCTTCCTTCGCAGGAATGACAGCCTTTAAGGCATCAACAGTGAATTCCTTGAAAGTCTGTTCTTCGATCAGATCTGCAGCAAGAGTGAAAAATGAAGCATGAACAGTCTCAATAGGAGGAACGGTTGCCGAAGGGAGATTCTCTCCTTCTGGAGCAGCCGGAGGAGGAGGAACTTCTCCGAAAGGCATATTCTCAACCGGAGCTTCAGGAGTCTGAGTCACGGGAATAAAGAGATCCTTAAGAAGAAAAAAAGCAGCGGCAAGAGCGCCGACCATAATGAGCCCGATAACGACGAAAATGATTATCTTCTCGGCACCACCCTTCTTCTTAGTAGCGGCAGTCTTCGGATCGAATACTGGTTCTCCAGTAAGAGATGACGGAGAGAACATCTGAGGAGTAGGCTCGGATCCACCAGAAGTCTTTACCGAAGCGATATCGGACTGCATGGTGCGAACCTCAACATCACCGCCTACAACCGGAGGAGGAGGAACGGGAGTATTAGAAGCAGGAATCGGAGGGATGACTGGGTTCGGGCGAGGAGCCGTAGGCATAGGCATGCCCGAAAGACCGGCAGTCGGAGGCATCACCGGAGCGGGCACGGGAGCCGGCTGAGGCGCAGGCGCCGGAGCGGGCACGGGAACGGGAACGCTCGACATAGCGGATCCAGACGAGATAGGCCCAGGTGCAGGAATAGCGCTCGGAGACCAAGCGCTTCCAGACTGAGGCTCATTAGAAAGACTCTGAGAACTAAGTGATACAGGCGCAGGATTATTCATCGCGCCAGATAGATTATTTCCGGAACCTAAGGGCGCAGGATTCGGTCCTCCTTCTGAAGCGCCGAATGAAGGTTTTACGGGATTCATTTCTTCTCCGTTCATAACTCTAATGATAGCAATTTATGAGAGAAAAGACTTTGTGGATAACGGATACAACAAAAATCCGCCCATTGATGGGCGGATTCTCTGATAATTATTCTGATTTCTCTGGAGTTTTTTCCGCGAGAGCCTTGATAGAGAGGCCTATCTTTCCTCCATCCATCTTTATGATCTTCGCTCTCACAAAATCTCCTATATTAAGAACATCCGTAACATTCTTAACGAATCCTTCTTTGATCTCGGAGACATGGACCATTCCATCGTTACCTCCGCCGATGTCAACGATCGCACCGAATTCCAATATCCTTACGATCTTTCCTTCGACTATCTCTCCTACTTTGAATTCGCGAAGGATATCTTTAATCTCCTTGATAGCTGCCTCCATCGAGGCATTATCTTTCGAAGCAACATAGACCTTACCGATATCGTCGATATCGATAGTGACGCCGGTACGGCCGATAATGCCGTTGATAATCTTTCCGCCAGGGCCGATTATCTCACCGATCCTTGCGGGATCAATATCGATAACGGTAATCCTCGGTGCATTCTTAGGAAGTTCAGGACGATGAGTCGGTAAAGCCTTAGCCATGGCGGCAAGAATCTCGAGACGAGCCTTCTTAGCCTGGGTCAGTCCTTCATGAAGGACTTCGGGCAAGACGCCTCCGATCTTAACATCCATCTGAATGGCATTAACGCCAGACTCGGTTCCGGCAACCTTGAAGTCCATGTCGCCATGATGATCTTCAGGCCCTTGAATATCGGTAAGAATCTTATATTCTCCGGGCTTCCCAGACATAAGACCCATAGCGATTCCAGCGACAGGCTTCTTAAGTGGCACGCCCGCATCCATAAGAGCGAGGCAGGAAGCGCAGACAGTAGCCATGGAGGAAGATCCGTTCGAAGACATAATTTCCGAAACGACGCGAACGACATAAGGGAAATCATCCCTTGAAGGCATAACGGCGCGGACAGCCTTTTCCGCAAGAGCGCCATGACCGAAATCGCGACGACCCGGTCCCCTATACGATTTAGCTTCACCAACAGAATAGCCAGGGAAGTTGTAATTTAACATGAAAGATTCCTTGCCTTCGTGCTCGATAGTCTCAACCACTTTCTCCGAGCCGGGAGCGGCAAGAGTGACGACGGCGAGAGCTTGCGTGTTACCACGAACGAATACGGCTGATCCGTGAACGCGAGGAAGAAAAGCGACTTCAGCGTGAAGATCGCGAATCTCATCGAGCTTCCTGCCATCAGGACGCTTACCGAGGCCAAGAACATTAGCGTGAACAGTATCGTTTATCTCGAGATCGAACAGATAAGCGGCTTCTTTGATAGCCTTCTCGTCGAGACCTTTTCCCGTAAGATGAGCGGTGAGCTCCTTAAATAGAGCATCGAGATTATCTTCTCTCTCTTTCTTACCCTTCACATAGACAGCGGTATCGAGACGATTACCTTCCGTAATAAAAGCGTGAATGACTTCCTTGAGAGAAGTGTCTCCTTCTTTTATGACAGATGAATCCTTTGACTTGCCGATAGCCTTCGCTATCGAATCCTGAAAATCGCAGATCTTCTGGATCTCAGTAAGAGCTTCCTTATATGAAGCGATAATCTCGCCCTCATCAGACTCGAAACCTTCGAGCTCGATCATATTGATCTCACCATTACGACCGGCAATGAAGCTCGCAAACTTCTTTTCGGCAGCGCGCGAAGCGAGCTCCGAAACAGTGGGATTAATAACGATATCGTTACCGAACTTCGCGAAAGCGAGACCGGCAATCGGGCCGCCCCACGGGATATCGGATATAAGAAGTGCAGTGGAAACAGCGTTCAGAGCGACGAAATCGGCATCGTTCTCTTCATCATAAGCGAGGACGGTGGCAGTGATCTGAATATCCCTGCGGAGCCTGCTATCGAAAAGAGGACGGACAGCGCGATCGATGACGCGTCCTGAAAGGACGGCTTCAGTCGAGGGGCGGCCTTCACGACGAACATACTGGCTACCCAGTATCTTTCCTATCGCATAATATTTTTCTTCAAAATCAACGGCAAGCGGCATAAAGTCGACATCTCTGTCTTCCTTACCCATTACAACTGTCGCAAGTACGGCAGTCTCGCCATAAGTGGCGAGAACGGCAGCGTTAGCCTGCTCAGCGAGTCTAGAGACCTCAATAGTCAGAGTCCTTCCCGCGACGGGCAATTCGAAACGCTTCTTCTCCAGGTCCATCTTTTTTCTTTGTTTCTTTCTTTATAATGCCGCCGCGGCTCTTGGCGGTCTTGAAGACAACCTTAGGCATGTCTTCAATGTCGACAAACTTGTCGGCTACTTCTTTGAGCTTGCCGGAGGTCACAGGACCAAAGGCGGCCACTTCGACTATCTTACCGAGACCAGTCTGAAGGTATTCGACAAGAGAGACGAAGTCGCCGTCGCCGGTCAGGAGGACCACAACATCAAGGCTGGGAGCTATACGGACAGCGTCGATAGCCATACCGATATCCCAATCAGCTTTCTTGGAACCGCTAGCAAAAATCTGAAGATCCTTGCTTCTTAATTCTATTCCCACATTCTCTAAAGCTTCAAAAAAAGCGTCCTCACCGGTCTGAGGATCGCTTGTTACTACATACGCTATAGCACGAACAAGGCGCCTTCCTCCGACAACACTCTCTAAAAGGGCCTTATAATTGACCCTTCCGCCATGAAGATGCTTCGCCGAATGATACAGATTCTGTATATCGATAAAAACACCCACACGATGCTCCGGATTAGGAGTAAGCGCCATATTTGTTATTTAGAAACAGAAACGGCTTTTTTGGCCTTGATAGCAGAATATTTCTCGAGTTTGCGCCTCTTAGAAACCATCTTCAAGAGACCCCGCCTCGAATGAATATCCTTAGGGTTCTTTTTCAGATGGGAGGCCAACTCGTCGATCCGGCGGTTTAAGAGACCAACCTGGACGCTTGCGGAGCCAGTATCCTTCTCGTTTATCTGAGCTTCCTTAACGATATTCGCTTTTACTTTGCGAGTCAGCATTGCTCTGACTTTACATTAAAAGTTGGATTAGCGCAAGAGAGCCTGGGGTCTTTTAAATATTACTCACAGAGATAGAAACTGTAGGATAAGAAAGGATTCCCCAGCCTATAAAAGGCTAAAGCATTTTGCGACGGATAGGGGTATAATTCAGGCATAAATGCCTGTTAGCGAGATCGGAAAACTACTAAAAGACTATCTGGACTATCTCCAAATAGAAAAGAACCGTTCCCCGAAGACGAAAGCCGTCTACGAGCGGTCTTTAAAGCGCTTTTTCAAGGATATGGGCATCGAAAAGCCGACGGATATCACGAACGACCGTATCAGAGCCTTCCGCGTCCAGCTTTCCGAAAAGACCGAGCTCAAGAAAAACACCCAAGCTTACTATATAATCAGTATCCGCAATTTTCTGAAGTACCTCATAAAAAGAGACTACCCCGTCCTCTCTCCGGAGAAGATCGAGTTACCGAAGATGCCAATGAGGCAGATAGAGATAATCGAATATGCCGACCTAGAGAGGCTGCTTGCCGCTCCAGAAGGAAGCTCGATAAAGGCTCTTCGCGACCGAGCCGTGCTCGAGACGCTCTTTTCCACCGGTCTCCGTGTTTCCGAGCTCTGCGCACTCGAAAGATATATCAATATCGAGAGAGGTGAACTTTCCGTAAGAGGAAAAGGTGGCAAGATACGCATTATCTTCTTCTCCGACGGAGCGAAGAGAGCGATCAAAAACTATCTCGACGCAAGAGGCGATACCGAGAGCGCTATGTTCGTGAGCTTCACGACAAACGAACCGCCAAAAGTGATCGGAAGGATCACTCCCCGATCCGTCCAAAGACTGATCGATCACTACGCACGAAAAGCGGGCATACCGCAAAAGGTGCATCCACATACACTAAGACATCTCTTCGCAACCGACTTGCTCGTAAACGGCGCGGATCTCAGGTCCGTACAAGAGATGCTCGGCCACGCTAATATCCAGACGACTCAGGTATACACTCACCTGACCAATCAGGAACTGAAAGATGTCCATAAGGCTTTCCACGGAAAGAGACGGGACGAAGAAGAGGAAGAAAAAGAAAAAAAGAAAAAGCGGCAGTAACGCCGCTTTTTTTATTACATAATCACTAGACCGGAATGATCGGCTGATAGATCAATCTTCCGCCAAAAGGAACATATAAAGAAAGAGTCTCAGTCGACATCCAGACTGCGTTACCTTTCTGGATATTCGGATAAACAGACGGCTCGAAACTCTCTATCTCTGCAAATCGACAAGCCTTCTTACAAGGAGAATCGGAAACACGAAGAGCGGAAAGAGTGCCGGTTAAAGAATCTATGGGACAATTACGACCAGAAACGACATAAACCCAAGGCCAGTAGATATCTATGCCGATACGACTATCAGCAAGAGAAAAATCATATCTTCCCGGATGAGCATCAAAATCAATACGAGAGATGCCTTCTGATGACATATATGAGAGATATTCCGGATCATCGACGGTAATCTTCATAATCTGATTGAATTATCGATTCTTTGAAAGAAGAAGGCAAAGATACAGAAATAACTTTCAGCGGACCGGAGTCCTCTGCGATTTTTAAGATAAAAACAGAAAAACCCTAGGAAATCAGGGGTTTTTATATATTGTGGGTAGGGAGGGACTTGCCCGCGACTTGAATGCTCGCCGTCGCTCGCATCCAGTCTGGGCACCGCCTCCTTCGGTTTTCTACTAAAAACCTTCAGTCCGGCGTTCAAGCCCTCCTTTAAGATAAATGTGGGTAGGGAGGGACTTGAACCCTCAACCTTTCGGATACGGTCCTAAGCCGTACGCGTATACCAGTTCCGCCACCTACCCAAACACTAACTCAGCCAAATATAGCCAAAAATAAGACGAAAAGCCAGATTTTAACTATATTGTGTTGACAAATACTAATAATTATGTTAATAATTAAATTATCCTGATAATGATCAGGGATAGGACAGATCATTAAAAATAGAAAGGGGCGCATCCAATATGACTGAGCAAGCTAATCAGATTAAGACTGTTAATCCGCCGCCAAGCGACGAACTAATGATTACTATGACGAGAAACGGAAATCTTTTTCTCATCAATCTTCAGGTTCTTAAAGGAGAAATAGGGGTACAAGCAGACGTGTTTATACACGACCTACAGAACCCAAAATCCAAAAAGAGAATAATTGAAGCTACGACAGACCAGAAAGGAAGCTACAATCTGGAGATTAAAATCGGAGATGTTCCGAGAAAAGTGATCTTCGGAGTCAAAGGAACTTCTATCTATCGTCACAAGGAACTTTATCCAATATTTGCAAATTAGAGACCTTAACCCAAATTTGAAAGGAGTGTTGATTCATGAGTATAGGAAGTATGAGCAAAGAGTTCGCAAAGGAAATCGGAGCAGAGGCAATCGCATCAGCGATAGTCGAAGCTCTGAAAGATCTCATCAAGACAGCAAAGGATAAGGGGACTGAACAGTTGAAAAAGGATTTTTCCGAATATCGTTCGGAATTGTTCGCATTCATCGGCAGCCTCAAAGGAATCGATCCAGTAGCTTACGAAGGGCTTATGAAAGCGCATGAACTTAGGCAATTCTGCCTGACCGTGCCTTACAATCAAGCAGTCAGCTACAAACAGGGAGACGAGAACAAGATGATTACCGTTCTCACCACCCTCTATAAGTATTTGTCCGAAAAAGGCGAAGAAGACGACCGTATGGAAATCTTCCAAGGCCTCGGACATCAGGCAAAGGATCATCCTCAAGCATTCGACCAGGCAATGGCGATGCTCGATGACGACAAGGTACCGCAATTCTTCAAGCGTGTTTTCGAAGAAGCAAAGAATATCTTTGCCGTCATCGGACAATATGCTCCACAAACAGCAATTATCGCAAATAATGCCTTGAATCAAGGAGCAAATGCTTTGAACCAATTCGCACAAGCAGTAACTACTAACGACTACTCAACCAATCCGAATAACGGAGCGGTAAATGCCGGAAAAGGAATACTGAATCTCGGTAAAGCGATCTGGTTCAAGGGAAATTCGATAGCGAGAGGCTTCATGGCCGCTCTCATCGGATATCTGGCTATCTGGCTCGCCATATCATTCACTTTCGGCATGCTAAACATGAAGGCTGGCGTAGTAGTGATGGGAACAATCTGTGTCGCAGCGATGCTGTTTTTCTTCGCCATAGCAGAACCCGTCGTAACATCCGCAGTCTTTACCGGAAAAGAAGGGATCCTGAAGAGCTTAAGAAAATGGCTTTTCATAATCCTTACAGGACAGTTACTCATCGGATTGTATCTATATATCGTACCAATACACACAGAACCCTTATGGTTTTTCGTCGTGTTGGCTGCAATATTCGTTACAATCTTCCTGCACTTCTCCGGCATCAACAGAAAGTCCGGAACCTACCGCTGGATAATCAAGATAATGACCTTTATCGCGATCGGAATGTCCGTATTACTTCTCCTCGGAGGACCTATACAGGCGCCGAAGACAGCTAACGAATATCTCGAGAATACGAAAGAGGCAATATCCGACATACTACCTTCCCAATCGGAGGCTCCAGCCGCACAGAATAATATCATTATCGATTTTACGACTAACCCGAATGATGAAGGAGGAACATTCATCTGCGAAGTCTCAGAAGGACAGAAGCTCATCGTACGTTCCGACAAGGATTTCAGGCTCTGGCTAGGAGGAAACAATTACTCCGAAACCTATAAAGCAGGAATCGCAAATGTCATCTGGTCAACCGGAACAGGCGGATGGTATTTCAAGACTACCGAAGCAGCATCCGGAAGCGTCGAATTCGCAGAGTGATGTCTGACACCCCACAGACAAGAAACACAAAAGACCCGTCATAAAGAACGGGTCTTATTTTTTATCCATAAAAAAGACCCCTTTTGTCCGGGGTCTTTTCCGCTAAATGAAATTTTCGATGACGACGGTGATGCTTCTCGCTATGAGAGCAACAGCAATACCGACGGCGGCGTAAATGATCTTGGTCTTAGCCGAGTCTATCTTCTTGGAATCACCTCCGGCCGTAAGGTAATCGTATGCGGCCATAAGAATATAGAAGGCGGCCAAAGCGAAGAAGAGGGCAAAAACCCAACCAACTATATTATCAATGACGGTTTTAACATCAGTGAGACTCGTGATGTCTTTCCTTGGGGTCACCGGAGGAGTGGTGGCTGCCACGGCGATAAAAGGCATTATATTAGCAAACTTCATCTTTCCGTTTGGGTTATTTTGGGTAGTAAGGCGACCTTTGATTCTTTCGGTAATAATATCAAACAATGGACTGGGCTGTCTAACTTAGACTGAGAGCAAGTCTTTGACGATCTGCACAATGCCGAAGGAAAGGATGAGAACGGCGACACCGATCGAAGTCCAGATTATCGTTTGCTTCGCGGCGTTTATCTTCTTCGCATCTCCAGCAGCAGACAGGAACTGGAATCCGGCATAGACATACATGAGCGCGGCGATAGGTCCGCCGATCAAGAGAAGAAAGTTGATGATTTTTTCGACAATTTCGTCGATTGTCATATCTCCACCAACCAAAGGATTAACTATCTTGATACCGGTGGGATTAGATGTAGTGCCTCCGACCGGAGGGGGGCTATCTGATCCGCCAACAGGGTTTTTCTGTTCGTATCCCAGGTGTTTCGGATTATCCAGATCGTAGGCGTAAGCCGCGCTTGCCGATACGAAGAGGCAGGCGACAAGAACGATAATGCTTAAAAAGCGCTTAGCTTTCATAGTTGTGATTTTATAACAAAAGCTCCTACCAAGGAAGAAGGGACATGTCGGCGCCGAGCGCCATGAATACAGATCTTATTATTATCGTCACACCGAAGACGATCGCGACACCGATAAGAGCGGATCTGATATAGGTTTTTCCTTTCTTGATCTTAGCTTCGTTTCCAGCTGCAGTCATAAATACAAAGCCACCGAAAACAACGAAGAGGACCGCGATGATGATAGAGAGACTGAAAGCGAAAGAAATGATGTTATTTCCAAGCTGGATTATATCGCACCAACAGACATCGCTTGCGGCATCAACCGTCTGAACATTCTGAGGCACTATGCCTTTCGACATGTCGAAAGGGACAGGAGAACATATTTTAGGACAGGCCATGTTTATTTATTGCTTATTATACAGCATACGATTGATGTCGCTCTCTGCCTTGAGGAGCGCGTTCTCCATAGTCGATCCTTGGATGACGCTTTTTATCATCTCGTTAAGGATGTTGTTCGACTGGGAAGAATCGGGGGAATTCCAGCTTCTCGCGATTAAAGCCTGCTTCGCGAAGATACCAAGCTCGTTATGATCCGCATAGCGCTCTATGAGCGAGCGGAGAGCAGGAGGATGATTGGCACCACGAACATAGTTATCGGCGGCAGTCGCATCAGAAGTAAGGAAGGAGGCGAGACTCATCGCCGCGTCCTTATTCACGGACTTACTCGAAACGGAAAGTCCGTAGTAATCAGCAACGACGACAGGAGAATTGGAATCGAGCTGTGGCAAAGGAGCGACACCAAAGTTAAGAAAAGGATTCTTATCCTTCATAAGAGAGCGGGAGCCGTGATAATCGAAAATAACGTTTATTCTTCCTCCGGCAAAACCGGAAAAAGAATCCTCTTTAGGAGCCTTGAACTTGAGATAAGAGGTAAAAGCCCTCTCTCCAGCAAGAGAAGAAAGCTGGATAAAAGACTTAGTAGTCGTATTCAGATCCGTTCCGGACTGAAGGAGAAGAGCAGACATTATGTCGGGAGCTCTCTTCAAAAGAGGAGCGTATCCGCCGATAGCGGCAGTCACCCCTTTCAGTGAGATAGATCTCTCGAGTTCGGTCCATGTTTTTGGAGGAACAGCAACACCTTTCCTGTCAAAAGCATCTCTATCGTAATAAAGAGCGAGTGTGTCTATATATAAAGGAAGAGAATATATCTTATCTCCAGAAATAAAGTCCTGAGTGGCAACCTGAGGATACAGATCAGCAAAGCGACTAGGGGTCATAAAGTCCTCAGTGAATGGAACCACTTTATTTCCATGCTTTCCGACCCAGTCGGAGTGAAACATAAATATATCCGGGCCATTGCCGGCAGCGAGAGCGTCTACGAGAGCCTTCTCGTAGTCAGCTTCCGATATCTTGCGATAGTCTATCGTGATGCCGCGGTTTTCCGACTGGAAATCAGCAAATCCCTCAACGAAGGCCGATTGCTCGTCAGTTCCCCAAAAGACCAATTCAGCTTTTTCCTGGGGAGAACGGCGGCCAAAACCGGAAACGACGAAAGAAATGATAATAATGACGGCGAGGACCGCTCCGATGATTATCAGTTGGTTACGCGAAAGATTCATCACGGATAATTATAACAGAAAACCTAGGAGCCGATTCTATTACTATATGCGGCTATTTTCAACTGTTAGGAGACCAGACCCAGACAAAAGCCGCCTTTTTATGGGCGGCTTTTGCTTTTTACTCTTATAAACAGACAATCCCGACGATCTTGTCACTTCCGGAAGAAAGATCCATCAAGCGGACGCCCTGGGCGGCCCTTGAGGTTTCTCTAACCGAATCGACAGTCGTCTTGATGATCTGTCCCTTAACGGTGATCGCGGCGATCTCCTCTTCGTTGGTAATAACCTTCGAAGTGACAAGCTCTCCAGTCTTCGGAGTGATGGTTGCGGTGATTATTCCCTTTCCACCCCTCGTTTGGACTTTATATTCCTTGAGATCAGTCCTCTTCGCGTAACCATTAGACATGACGCTAAGGAAGACTGCTTCCTTCACGACGGAAGGAACGATATCGAAGGAAGAGACCTTATCTCCGGCGCGAAGACTTATGCCCTTCACTCCGGAAGAAGCGCGACCCATGGATCTCACATCCGATTCCTTAAAGCGGATAGCTAGACCTTTCTTTGTGCCAAGCATCACCTGATCCTTTCCACTCGAGAGCTTCACGCCGATCAAGCGATCCTTACTTTTCAGGTTGATCGCGATGATGCCGTTACGCCTCACATTCGCGAAGTCCTTAATAGGGCTCTTCTTGATGATGCCCGATTCGGTCGCCATCACGAGATATCCTTCCACTCCCTTCTTGGAGCCGGAGTAGGAGACGATAGCTGATATCGATTCATTGGAAGGGATCTCGAGGAAGTTGTGAATCGCCTTTCCTTTCGAAGTGCGGCTTGCAGCCGGCATCTCATAGATTCTCGTCTGGAAGACTTTTCCCGTCTCGGTGAAAAAGAGAATGTTGTCGTGAGTATTGCCGGAGACAAAATGCGTAAGCACATCTTCATCAGCAAGCTCTGATCCGATCATTCCCTTTCCACCGCGATGCTGGCTCTTAATGCTCTGAGGAGGAAGTCTCTTCACATATCCTCCAAGCGAAAGAGTGACAAGAGCTTCTTCTTCAGGAATGAGATCTTCATCGCTGAATTCTTTCAGTCCCGAAGCGACGACCTTAGTGCGGCGATTGTCGCCGTACTTTTCTTTCATATCCTCATATTCGGAGCGGATCAAAGCGATCATCGCTTTCTCGCTCTTTAGTAAGATTTCAAGCTCTCTAATGATCTTTCTCTTTTCGGCAAGCTCGTCCTCTATTTTGCCTCTTTCGAGCGCGGCAAGAGTGTAGAGCTTCATCTCGGCGATCGCTTCCGCCTGGATCTCAGTAAAAGCGAATTTCTTAACGAGGTTAACTTTTACATCCGCCTTATCCTTGGATTTCTTAACGGTTGCTATAACTTCATCGATGATGTCGATCGCCTTCGCAAGACCTTCGAGGATATGAGCACGATCCTTAGCTTTCTGAAGATCGAACTCCGCCCTTCTCTTTACGATCTCTCTGCGATGCTCGATATGAGCGGCGAGAATATCCTTAAGCGAAAAGACTTGTGGCTTAAGATTTTTACCTAAGGCAAGCATATTAAGATGAAAGTCCTTTTGAAGATCGGTCAGGTTATAGAGCTGATTCAGTATCTTTTGCGGAACGGAATCGTTTTTGAGGTCAATCACGATGCGGATATCCTTACCCGATTCATCTTTGATATCCCTGATGCCTTCTATCTTTTTCTCCTGAACGAGCGAAGCCATCTTGATGATCAACTCCGACTTATTCACTTGATAAGGGATCTCAGTAATAATTATCTGCTTATCCGAAACATCGGCTACGCCGCGCATAGTCACCTTACCTTTTCCGGTGCAATAGGCTTCAACTATAGCTTTGCGATCGTAGATTATTCCGCCAGTCGGAAAATCGGGACCCTTTACGAAGTTCATTAGATCTTCTGAGGTGCTTTCGGGATTATCAATGAGGCTTACGAGAGCATCAACCAATTCACTAAGGTTATGAGGAGGAATGTTAGTCGCCATACCGACCGCGATTCCAACCGAACCATTCAAAAGAAGATTCGGAATCTTCGCGGGAAGAACCTTAGGCTCGAGATGCATACCATCATAGTTCGGCATGAAATCGACGGTCTTCTTCTCGATATCAACGAGCATCTCTTCGGCAAGCTTTGCCATCTTAGCTTCCGTATACCTCATAGCTGCCGCACCGTCGCCATCGATTGAACCGAAGTTTCCCTGACCGATGATGAGCGGATAGCGCATGGAAAAATCCTGAGCCATACGGACCATAGTGTCGTAGACGGCAGTATCACCATGAGGGTGATAGCGTCCAAGTACTTCTCCGACAACATTCGCGGACTTCCTCGTCTTCGCGCTGGAGGTAAGACCGGAATCCCACATCGCCCAAAGAATACGGCGATGAACCGGTTTCAGACCGTCGCGCACATCAGGAAGAGCGCGATCGACAATGACGGACATCGCATAATCAAGGAATGATTCGCGAAGTTCATCAGTTATCTCTCTCGGCTTTACTCTGTTTTCGTTAGACTGCTCCATCAATCAATGATTATTTTTCGAGGACGACTAGCCTCGTACCTTCCATTCCTTCGAGATCCTTCTTCTTTATCACCAGTTTTTCTTCCGGCTCAGGCTTCTGACCCATCTCGCCCATAGCGGTCTTTGCGTCGCCCCATCCCGGAATCACTATCTTCGGTTCGATCGACTTAACCAGCTTTCCAGTCATTCCGTTCGAAGGAACAAGTAGGATGTCTATCTCACTAAGGACATCGAGAGCATTCTCATTAAGCTCAATATCGATATCGCCAAGAACTCCGATCGATACATCATCGATCACTACCTTATATACAGAGTGAATTTCGTCCGAAGGGCCAGAAACACCAGCGCCTCTCACCTTCACTCCGGATATCTCGTACTCGCCGGGGCCGATGATCTCGTCCTCAGCTACATTATTTATAGATATGTTATCCGCGCTAAACTTGCTTGAAGTCCGGATGGTAAGGTTGCCTTTCAAGCGATTTCCCGAACCGGACGATTCGGGGTCAATTACGACGTCAAAACCGGGAGTTTGCACCTTATAACACCCGCCGCCGTACCAATTTATAATCACAGACTCAAATATAGCGGAAAAAACCTTGATTTTCAACGCAAACAAAGGCTATTATAAGCCGTTAAAAAGTCAAATGGAGAATCTAAATCAATTAATAAAAGCAAGACCCGAAATACTCCCGATCCTGAAGAAGGGGGAGATCGTTGAGGCGAAGCTTATCGAAAGGACCCCAAAGAAGGCCTATTTCGAAATAGCTCGCGTAGGAACGGGCGTGGTCTACGGAAGAGAGCTCATGAACGGTCGCGAGGTCGTTAAGGGTCTCGAAATCGGCGACACCGTTAGCGCCAAGATAGTCGACCCTGAGAATACCGATGGATTAGTAGAGCTTTCGCTCACTGAGGCTGACAAGCAGAAGGCTTGGCAGACTGCCAAGGAAGCCCAGGAAAAGGATGAAGCCATTAAGGTTAAGGCCTACGGCGCCAATTCCGGAGGACTTCTCGTCGAACTCTTCGACCTTAAGGGATTCCTTCCTGTTTCCCAGCTTTCCGTCGAACATTACCCTAGAGTCGCTGAACAGACCCGCGAGAAACTGATCGAAGAGCTGAATAAGCTCGTCGGACAGGAGCTCGAGGTCAAGATTCTCAGCCTTAATCCGAGGACAAACAAGCTGATCGTCTCCGAAAAGGAGGTTCTCAGCCAAAATGTCAAAGATCTTATCGGTCAGTACACGACCGGACAAATCGTAACCGGAATCATCTCTGGACTCGCCAATTTCGGAGCTTTCATCCGTTTTGCCGATAATCCTGAGATAGAAGGCCTTATTCATATCTCCGAGCTTGGACACAAGCTTATAGATTCTCCTAAGGAGGTAGTAACCGTGGGCGACATGATTAAAGCCCAGATCATTGATATAAAAGACAACAAGATCTCGCTTTCGCTTAAAGCGCTCCAAGAAGATCCTTGGAAGGAGATCGAGAAACTTTATAAGGTCGGCGATGTCGCTAAGGGCGTCGTTTACAAATTCAATCCTTTCGGCGCATTCGTGAGACTCACTAGCGAGCTCACCGGACTCATCCATATCTCCGAGTTCGGATCGCCCGAAGAGATGAAAACCAAGCTTGCCGTCGGAGAGTCCTATAACTTCAAAATCGAGGCTATCAAGCCCGAAGAAAAGAGGATCATCCTCAAGCTCGCCAAGTAAATAATTAAAGCAAGACATATATGAAGAAATTCTTCATTAAGTCGCTTATGATCGCCATGACATTATTCGTCGTGGCGGTCTTTTTTGCGACTTTATCAGAAAATACGGTAACCACAGCAATATCACTAAACGAACTGGCAGATAAGGTAGGAAGAGGAGAGATAGAAAAGATAGAAGTCTCTGACCAAAGCATCGTCGCGAAGACAAAGTCGGGAGAAGAAATAACTTCCAGAAACGAGAACGGATCCGGAATACTAGAGACTCTCGGAAGATACGGAGCGACCCCGGAGCAGCTCCGAGCAGTGAAGCTCGAGATAAAGGACAACACGGCAAAAGATACCTTACTAGGTATAATCATCCCGATGCTCATCCCGATCATCGCGATCGGAATTATCTTCGTTTTCCTCATGAAGAAAGCGACTTCAGGAAGCGGACAAGCTTTCACTTTTGGAAAAGCGAATGTCAAAGCTTTCGCCGATTTCAAGAATAAGATCAGTTTCAAGGATGTAGCAGGACTGAAAGAAGCGAAGCAGGAACTCGAAGAGATAGTCGACTTCCTGAAGTCACCAAAGAAGTACGAAGCACTCGGAGCGAAGATCCCCAAAGGCGTACTGCTCATGGGCGCGCCAGGAACCGGAAAGACCTTGCTCGCGAGAGCGGTCGCTGGAGAAGCAGGGGTTCCTTTCTTTCATATCTCAGCTTCCGAATTCGTCGAGATGTTCGTCGGAGTCGGTGCATCGAGAACGAGAGACGCTTTCAATACCGCAAAACAAGCCGCTCCGTCGATACTTTTTATAGATGAGATCGATGCAGTAGGAAGAGAGCGCGGATCGGGACTCGGAGGAGGACACGATGAGAGAGAACAGACCCTTAACCAGATACTCGTCGAGATGGATGGATTTGAGAAAGGACAGAATGTCATCGTCCTCGCCGCAACCAACAGGCCAGATGTACTCGATTCAGCATTACTTCGCCCGGGAAGATTCGATAGAAGAGTTACTCTCGACCTTCCTGATATAGCGGAGAGAGAAGAGATACTTGATCTTCACGCGAAGAATAAGCCTCTCGCGAAAGATACCGATCTCAGGAGGATCGCGATCAGGACTCCCGGATTTTCTGGAGCCGATCTGCAAAATCTTTTGAATGAAGCCGCCATTTTAACTGCCCAGAAGAACGAGAAAGAAGTGACTCAGGAATCAATCTACGATTCGATAGAGAAAGTAATTCTCGGTCCGGCAAGAAGAAGCAGAATCATCTCCGAAAGAGAGAAAAAGATCACTGCCTATCATGAAGCGGGTCACGCGCTCGTCGCAGCGATAGAGCCTGATGCCGATCCGGTAAGAAAGGTTTCGATCATAAGCAGAGGAAGAGCCGGAGGGTATACGATGCAGCTTCCTTCCGAGGAACTCAGATTAAAAACAAAGAAGCAGTTCACTGCCGATCTCAAGGTCCTTCTCGGAGGATACGCCGCTGAAGAGGAACTGACCGGAGATGTTTCGACCGGACCTTCAAGCGACCTAAGGAGAGCGACGGAGATCGCAAAAAATGCCGTCACAAGATACGGCATGAGCGATAAACTCGGACCGCAGACCTTCGGCAATACCGATGAGGCGATCTTCCTCGGAAGAGAGATCACGACCGATAAGGATTACTCTGAAGAGACAGCAAGAACGATCGATGCGGAGGTCTCGAAGATGATCAGCGAAGCCCATGAAGGGGCAAGGAAAATCATCAGAGAGAATAAGAATCCGCTCGATAAGCTAGCTGCCGCCCTGCTTGAAAGGGAGACTTTAGAGCAAGAGGAGTTCTACGAAATCCTCGAGAAAGAGGGTTTGAAACTGAAACAAGATTAAGGCATAATAGGCGGGTCCCCGAAAAAGGGATCCGCTTTTATTCCCTTCTAAAGAAGGAAGCACGCGTAGCTCAACGGTAGAGCTATCGTCTTATACACGATCGGTTCCAGGTTCGAATCCTGGCGCGTGCACTAAAAATAAAATCGCCCTCTTCATGGGGGCGGTTTTATTTTTATCACATCGCGTCCGAGAGGCGAACCGATGGGTTCGCGGGAGTAACTGCCTAGAGTCAATCACGACGCTTGATTCCTGGCGCGTGCACAAAGGTTTTAAATCGCTACTGCAAAGGCGGATTATTCACTAGGAATACTATGTATGCCTTCGTTCGTAATCCATCCTTCTCGCTACGCGATTTTAAACTTTGCAATCCTCCTATTTTGATTATCAAATGACGATGAGATTACTGGCGCGTGTAATAACATTCTAAATGCTTTTTACAGAGCGTCAGTGCTCCGTCGTTTTTTAAAAAATAGAGATATAAAGAGGCACTCTTTTCAGAACCGAATTCTTCCTTTATTATTCCCTTCGTCGGGTGCTTAGCTCAGTTGGTTAGAGCGTCTCGTTTACACCGAGAAGGTCAGGGGTTCGAATCCCTTAGCACCCACTAGAACAAAACCTATGGTTTTTAGAAGCCGAGATACATCACTAAAAATCTGGGTATTTATTTTAACAGTGTGTCTTCAATAATTTGCCCGTCTTTTATTTGAATAATTCTATCCGCCATTCGCGCGTAATTTTCTTCGTGCGTAACCATAATGATTGTCTGTCCGTCTTTATTTATTTTTTTAAAGACCTCCATTAGCTGGACCGACGCGATACTGTCTAAGTTTGCCGTTGGTTCATCTGCAAAAAGTATTTTTGGTTTTTTAACGATTGCCCGCGAAACACTTACGCGCTGCTGTTGACCGCCGGAAAGCTGATTGGGAAGATGCGTGGCAAGGTGAGCTATACCAAATGATTCAAATATCTTTTCTGCCATTTTCTTGGCGACATTAATATTTGTACCCAGCATAAGATTGGGTAAGATTGCGTTCTCCATAGCAGTAAATTCAGGAATAAGTGCATAATCTTGAAAAACAAAACCAAAATTTTCTAAACGAAAACTGGTTTTTTCGCTCTCATTAAAATTTGATAACAGCTGATTATCAATAAAAATTTCACCACTTGTCGGACGGTCAATAAGACTCATCTGATATAAAAGAGTGGATTTTCCTGACCCAGACGGCCCAGTAATAGCAATAAACTGTCCCGCGGGAATTTCCAGGTCGATTCCCTTTAAAACTTCGGTGACAACGGT
>CAZRNY010000007.1:0-32342 GCA_964601595.1 uncultured Candidatus Saccharibacteria bacterium
CCGCAGCCGCAAGGATCGCGAGGATAGCGATAACGATGAGAAGTTCGACGAGAGTAAATGCTCTTGTTGAGCCAGTCAGTCTCAGAGCGAAGCGAGAGACGCATCCAGAGCGGAGCGAAGGATCTACGAGAGTGAATCCGCTTCGACAAGCCGAAGACGAGACGGGGGCATTTCTATTTAGTCGCATCGTAGATTGATTTTATTTCTTCTGCCGACAATATCCGATCATAGATACGGACATCATCTATCACGCCGCTAAAGAATAGGCTAGGAGAAGGAGTCGAACCGCAAAATCCTTCAACACGATTCTGTGCCCCTATGAATATGGGGTCATTATACGTAGTTCCCTTTCTGCTCGAGTCCCCGGAAATAGAAACAAGATTTCCATCTATATAAAGCTTAGATCCAAGCTGTCCCCATTTCTTAGTCCAGACCAGATGATGAAAATTACCGTTCTGCAAAACGGCAGAAGAAGAGTGAGTAGATTCCCCCACTTCCAGATTGCTGTAAAAAGTCAGTTTTACTGCATTACTTTCGGTATATATATTAAAGACTCCCGGATTAGAACAAGGAGTAGTCCTGCTTACGACAATCTGCTTCGTCGTATAGTTGGATGACTTTACCCAAGCGCTGTAGCTGAACTGCCCGCTCGCTCCGGTAGTAAATATACTATTAGCATTTATGCTCACATAATCATCCACTCCATCAAACTGTAATCCGTTACCGGACTTAGCGGCGGTAAATATCATTCCTCCTCCATTTGTATTGGAAGCAATTCCGTTGTTCCCTTTCCCCGAAGAATCAGAAAGACCAGCCGTCTGTCCATTCGCTATGCTTCCTGATCCATCGAAAGTCCAATAGCCTATCAGTCCCTGATCTCTTATCGGCGGAGTAAGGCCTATATGGGTCCCTAACTGATAGACTCCCGGCAAAGATCCCCCATCAGACAAAGAAATATTCTTCTTATCTGCTTCCATCATTGCCGTCAACTCATAGCTGCCTCCAGATGTATATGTATAATATTTTCCTACTACTGCATCGTTTACCGGATCAATCGGCAAATACGGTATCGGTGAACCACCTTTCACGATTGAAAAATCTAATGGCACCCATCCTGTTCCATTCGTATTGCGCAGATTTGCCGCCGTCACGCAGTTATAAGTCCATCCCGCAGGAAGAACAGGTAAACCTGATATATTCGCGCAGGTAGCCGAAGTATCGGGAATAGAGATATATACGGTCTGCGAGGAACCCTCACTCACTCCGTTTGCATCTATAGTCCATAAAGAGATCGCTTTCTTTATGGAAGAAAGATCGGCTACTCTCTCCGCATCCCTCGCCTGTGCCATCAATTCTGACGGATTAAGAACCATAACAACGGCTGCAGCCAAAATAGCCAGAATTGCGATAACAATAAGAAGTTCGACAAGAGTGAATCCGGTTTTAGCCGAGACTAGTCCATCTCGACCTCGTGAAAGAAAACCTTTCATGTTCAATATCAATTATAAACCAAAAACGGCCATTTCTGGCCGTTTTTTATCTCTATCCTTTCAAGTATCTTCTCACAACTACAACGCTCGAAACGACTCCGATAACTACCGCGAACAAGAGGTTATATCCGAGTATCGGGAATAGATTCCCTAAGAAATACTTCCAAAGATCCATTTCCGGGATGAGTATCTTGATATAAGGAGAGACAAGATATACGAAAGGCGTCGTAAACAGCATAGCGGTAAAAGCGGCTGTTACGCCGTACATCGCGCCGACTACTATATAAGGCCCCCTGATGAAGGCATTCGATGCTCCGACAAGCCTCATGATACCTATCTCATCTTTATTGGTATATATGGCAAGTAGGATGGTGTTGAAAGACACAATCGAAGCGACAGCAGCAAGAAGTATGGTCAATATAAATCCCGCTTGCTTGCCGATATCCATTATCTTCGCCAATCTCTCGATGACAACCTGATTTTGGTTATAGCTCACGCTCTCTATCGTAGACTTAAAGTTATCGTTCCCGAGATAAGCGGCTATGGCTGCGTACTCCTTTGGATCAAATGCCTTGATGTTAAGCGACGCACGGAGAGGATTTCCTCCTATCTCGGAAAGAGCGCGCGAGATATCGCTATCTTCAGGATGTTTTTCCTTAAATCTCGCAAGTGCTTCATCCTTAGAGACATATTCTACAGCTTTTACTTCGCGCAAAGACTCGAGTGAGCTCTGCAACTTCAACATCTCGTCCTCCGAAACTGATTCATTAAAATCGACGCTTATGTCGATCTTATCCTGAACAACGCCAACGGCCTTCTGTCCGACAACTCCAAAGAGTATGAGCGATTCGAAGACGACGACAGCGAGGAGCAATACGAGTATGGTCGCGATCGAGACCAGGTAATTCCGCAAAAAATTCTGGAAACCGTATTTCAGTATCCGATATAGGGTGGTAAACATTTATACGAGGATATATTTTCCTTTCTCTTCGTCTCTGATGATCCGACCATCTTCCATGCTTATAACCCTTCTCTCCAGCTGATTAACGATCTCTTTGTTGTGAGTCGCAAGGATCACGGTCGTGCCGAGCTCGTTGATCTTAGTAAGAAGATTAATGATTCCCCAGGTGTTTATAGGGTCGAGGTTTCCGGTCGGTTCGTCCGCAATGATAACATCCGGATGATTGACCATGGCTCTCGCTATGGCGACTCTCTGCTTCTCTCCTCCAGAAAGCTCGCCGATAAACCTCGACGCCTTGTTTCCGAGTCCCACGAGATCGAGAACCTGAGGAGCAACTTCCTCTATCTCCTTCTCCGGTCTTCCTGCTACTTCCATGGCAAACACTACGTTCTCATACGCAGTCTTCTTCGGAAGAAGGCGGAAATCCTGAAAGATGATTCCCATATGCCTCCTTAGTTCAGGTAATTCGTTCTGCTTAAGCTTGTTTACTTCGTACTGTCCAAAAATGACCCGGCCTTTGCTTGGCTTTTCTTCCCCAATCAGCATTTTGATCAAAGTAGATTTTCCGGCACCAGACCTTCCCACCAGAGACACGAACTCACCAGGATTGATCTTGAATGAAGCTTCCTGGACTACTTCGTTCGCGCCGAATTTCTTCGATACGTTGTTGAAGGTTATCACTCCCTTAATTTTAACTCCGCCTCTATGAAGCCATCAAGTTTTCCCTCCAAAACGTCTTCTGCTCTTGACGTTTCGAAATCTGTCCTGTGATCCTTGACCATCTTATAGGGGTGTAGCACATACGACCTTATCTGATGTCCCCACTCGGGAGAGACCTTCGTTTTTAAGTTCGATATTTCCGTTTCCTGTTTTTCTTCCATCAGTTTTACAATCCTAGCCTTAAGAATAGACATCGCTCTTTCGCGATTTCTTTCTTGGCTTCTCTCGGCCTGCGAAGAAGCGGTAAGACCCGTCGGGATATGGATCAGCCTTACAGCCGTCTCGACTTTGTTCACATTCTGTCCTCCGGGACCGGATGACCTATTGAACTCGATCTTCAGGTCCCTTTCCGGAATCTGGATATCGGTATCGAATTTTTCTATGTCAGGCAACACCTCTATGAGAGCAAACGATGTATGCCGAAGTTTCTTCGCGTCATAAGGAGATATGCGAACCAGGCGATGCACGCCCGATTCCCTTCGGAGAAGATTGTATGCGTCTTCGCCTTTTATCTCGATCGTATCGTCATCGATCCACTCGACTCCCCACTTTCGCGACTTGGCGTATCCTTCGTACATCTTAAGAAGCATCATCGCCCAATCGGCGGCATCTTCTCCTCCAGCTCCCGGAAAGACGTTAATGATCGCGGGAGAAGACTCATACTTGTTCTTCTCTATATATTCTGCCTCGAAAGCGTGTATATCGTCCGCGTTCTCGATAAGATCGAAAGTCTCGATCATGTCTTTCAGTATCCCGTATTCCTTAACCTGCTTCTCCGCCTCGAATCTGTCTTTCTTCCAGATATCCGGATCGGAAACAGAAAATTCGAGCTCTTTAAGTCTCGTTCTCTTTGTCTCTATTTCGAAATAATCGGAAAGTTCTTGTTTTAGCTTTGCTGTGTTTTCATCCATCGTTCAGATATTTATTTCCCTATAAGCTATTATGATGGCTTTCCATGCCTCGTATAGCTTCCGGAAATCATCTTTGATCTCCGGAAAAAACGACAAGTCGCGCCAGTCCCTTTCCAGCTTTTCCAAAGCATCATATTTATTTCCTCTCTTATTCTCTTTGGCGATATCGAAATATACCCCCTGAGTCATATGGCTCGCCGAATCGCCGAATGCGATAAGTCTTGCTTCGAGAGTCTCGGGCATAATATCCCGACAGCGGTGAGCGCGGATACAATGGCATACCTTATCCGTCTTTTCACTGTCATATCCTTCACTGGTAAGCCACTCTCTCGCTATCGTCTCCCCGATCACAGCATGATCTCCTTCTATTTCGTAAGGCAACCCAAGATCATGTAGCCATACGGAAAGCAGTACTACATCCATATCCGTCTCCGGAAGCCTTTCAGTAAAAGAATTTGCTATCCGCTCAAACTCTAAGACATGTTCCTTATGGACATCATAGAGCTTAAAATCATTCATCCGCTCGTGATAGAGCTTTTTCGCTTTATCGATAATATCCATGTGTCTGAGCCACTTCCCGGAATCGAACCGGGGACCTCTACTTTACGAAAGTATTGCTCTACCAGCTGAGCTAAAGTGGCAAGTCTGCTCCGCTACGGACCTCACCCGCTGCGGAGCGAACAAACAAAATTCTATTGATTATCCCTCTTATTTGCAAATTCAGACGAGGCCTTCACGAAAGCCGAAAAAAGCGGATGAGGCTCCATAAAACGGCTTTTTAACTCAGGATGAGCCTGTGTTGCCACAAAGAACGGATGATCCTTTTTACTCCTCTCAACGAACTCCGTGAGGGTTCCATCAGGCGAAGAAGCCGAAACAATGAGACCTGCCTTTTCTAAGTCTTTCTTATACTCGGGATTAACCTCGTATCGATGCCTATGTCTCTCGTGTATCGTTCCTCCCTCCGGTATACCGTATATCTTTCCGACAAGCGATCCGGGGATCACTTTTGCCGGATAGCTTCCAAGTCTCTGATTACCTCCCTTCTCTGTCTCTTCTTTCTGCGATTCAAGTATATCAACGACAGGATGCTTGGTCTTCGGATCTATTTCCGTCGTCATCGCATCCTTCATGCCGCAGAGATTCTTTGCTGTTTCTATGACAGCCATCTGTAATCCAAAGCAAAGCCCGAGGAATGGGATCTTATTTTCTCTCGCCATACGGACCGCATCTATCATTCCTTCTACACCGCGCGCGCCATATCCTCCAGGAACAACGATACCGTCAGATTGAAGGATCATTTTTTTCGCTTCCTTGCTTTCCGAATCTATCGCCACTATCTCGACATGAACGCCATTTTCCGCCGCCGCATGCCTTAATGATTCGTTAACCGATATGTAAGCATCAGACTGCGCGTGATACTTGCCGACCATACCGATACGTACATTCTTTTTTGCATTCTCGATCTTAGCCGCTCTCTTTCTCCACTCGGAAAGGCCGTTCTCTTTCTTCTTCAGATCGAAATGACCAAGGATCGCATCGAGAAATCCATTCTCTTCGAGAGCTATCGGTATCTCATAGATATTCTTCGCGTCCAACGCCTCTATGAGATTTTTTCTCTCTACGCTACAGAACATTGATATCTTCTCGAGATAGTTCTCCTCTATCGGATATTTTGCTCTGACGACAAGTATGTCTGGGTTAAGACCGAGACCCATCATCGCACGCACGGAATGCTGTATCGGCTTCGTCTTTGCTTCATCGGAAGGGAAAACATAATCCATCTTCACGACATGTATGCTTGCAAACCTATTCTCACCTACCTTAAGAGCAAGCTGTCTCATCGCTTCCGCAAAAGGCTGTATCTCTATATCCGCACCCATCGTTCCCCCTATCTCTACCAGAACGAAATCTGGTTTCTCTTTCTCAGCAACGGAAAATATCCTCGATTGAATCTCATCGGTTATATGAGGCACGAGCTGGATTGTCTTTCCTAAAAAGTCCCCCTTTCTTTCCTTATCGAGAACTGTTCTAAAAACGGATCCTGTTGTGAAATTAGATCTCTTATCGAGAGAAAGTGACATGAATCTCTCATAATGCCCGAGATCGAGATCGGTCTCCGCTCCGTCGTCAGTAACAAAAACCTCGCCGTGCTGTATCGGATTCATCGTTCCCGCATCTTCATTAAGATACGGGTCAGTCTTCATAGGGAAAACCGTGTAACCCTGTGAGATGAGAAGTCGTCCGAGCGAAGCGGAAGTTATCCCTTTTCCTATTCCGGATATGATTCCGCCCGTTATAAAAATGAATTTAGTTTCTTTCTTTGGCATATTGAGGAGGTTTCTTTAATACTATACCCTAATTAAGCACGCTTCATCCCTAATAAAACAGTATATTTTACCGGTTTTTCCACACCCCTCCCTCATTTATTCCAAACGGTCAACTGTTTAAAACACCGATATGATTACCTTCACTCTTTTTCCGCAAATATAACCAACCTCTCTGAATAACTCTTCTCGATTTTATTCCAAGTTCCTTTACAGGTAATGAGATTAAGACGGGATTTCCCATCGCTTGATCCGAATATCTCCGCAGCATTGGCATTCTGATCATAAGTACGATGCGTGCGTACCACAAAAGTGGTTATTTTCCCTTTACTATTCTCGATATATATCTTATCCCCCTTACGCAATTCGCTAAGATTATCAAATACTGCCTTTATGTTGTTTTTCCATCCATAATGTCCGGAAATCACTGCGCTTCCCTTTTCTCCAGGGACAGGGCCAAGACTGAACCAAGCCGCATCATCAGGCTCTTTAGGAGAGTCCATTATTCCTTTTGCAGTGACTCCTATGGGGTCTATGTTGGCATCAACGCCTATCTTCGGGATAATAAGCCGCACAGGCAAGCTTACTTCGATCTTCTGCTTATCTGTAATGATAGCTGCATTCGAAATAGTCGGAACCTGTTCGGTTGTTATCAGCTTTCCGGTAATGAATTGAAAGAGAGAGAAAACAGAAATAATATATCCCGCGGCAATTATCAGAAAAGGTATCCTATTCAACAGATCTTTTTTCTTTCTCATATGTATCGATAATCCAAAGGCCCCGCTATTAAGGCGGGGCCTTTCCTGCCTCTTTGGTTCTTTTATCTCTTAAGAATCCTTAAGCTGATTTCTTCTTGAGGAAGACTGCAAGGGATACAAAAGCTAAGAGAAATATTCCCAAAAGGACTACCATTCCTTTAGTATTTATCTTTCCATCAGAAAAGAGTCCTGTATTAGGAAGTCCGGGGACATTAACGAAGACATCAGCAAAGGCGTATCCCAAAGCGGTAAATCCGTTTGCTTTTCCTTTCGCCATCGCGACATTTCTTGTCGAAGAATAGACATTCATTTGGCAGGTATAAGTCCAAGTCTCGGTAGGATCGAGGAGATTATCATTATTCGTATCTCCTATTATTCTGGAAACAGGTCCGCATTTGTCATCGGTTACCGTAACATCGGTCATAGGGACGATACCCGGATTGGAAACAAAATAAGTGTACATCACGCTTCCGCCACCAATAGGGAATGAAGTCAATCGACTCGGTACTTTGACGATGTTTATGAGCGGAGGGGTAAGAGGCGCCCCGACGACAACTGTCGCTATCGCAGTAGCTACTGCAGCCTCATGAAAAGAGTCATCACTGTACCCAGTTGCGATCGAAGTATTAGTGGTTGTCTGGGAGAGAGTTGCATTGCAGCTATATTTCCAGTTTTCACCAGGATCAAGCTTCGTATTGCTGTTTATATCTCCGGAAAGAAGCGTTATCGGTCCGCACTTATCATCGGTTACCGTAACATCGACTAAAGGCTGCTGTCCTCCAACATTCCAGACCGTATAATCATAAGTCACAGGACCAACTCCGGAAGGTAGTGCTAACGGAGTAGGAACCTTAAGGATGCCTATCAAAGGCACATTTCTAGTAAAGTAACTTGCGCCGCTACTTGTAGCCGGCTTGGTATTCACTATCGTACAAGTCGCATCTTGCCCAGGAAAGAGAGTGATGTTTCCGCTCGAATTACAATCTCCGGTAAATGTCGTCGTATATGCGGGATTTGGCGTCTCGCTTACGGTATAAGTCGCAGGAGCTAATGTATAAGAAGTTCCCGGCGCTGCCGCTCCAGCCTGAGGACTTCCTCCGACATCAACACCTCCAGTCTTTACATTTACAGAAAAGTCAGCAGGGACCGATGATTCTCCTCCACCGCTTACCACCAGCTTGATGACATGAAGAGTCGCATTATTAAGAGTACAGCTCGGTACCGTGATCGTATCCGTATCAGTCGTTACTGTTCCGCCAAATGCTAAAGCTCTTCCTTCCCAGGTAGTATTGGCACCGACGGTTATACCGGCGTTATCGATAATAGTTCCCTTAAAAGTGGTATTAGCGGCAAGTGTCGTCGCTTGAGTCGGCGTCCAGAAGACATCGCAAGCAGACGCACCGGTTAGCGTAACAACGGCTCCCGCTGTGGAAGTAAGCGCGCCGACAGGTCTGAATATATATGTTCCAGCACCACTTAAAGTAATGGGGCCTCCCACATCCATCGCTCCCGTGCTGCAATATACTCCCGGCGTATAGACTCCGGCGGGGCCATGAGTTATGTCAGTAGAAAGATCTATCGCTCCAGGCGCGAAGTCAAACGTGCAAGCTTGAGCATTAAGAGCAGTCAGGGCAGCACCCTGATCTACTCCGGCTGTCGCGTAAGGAGCACCTGATCCGTAATAGGTATGCGCTCCGCCGATAGCGGTCGCTGGCGGAGTGGTAAAGCCGACGCTTCCGTTTACCGTAGTCGCTCCCGAAGTATCAGTATAGGTGCTGGACAACACACCATAGACTGCTGCAGCTCCTAAAGATGGAGTCGTCGCTGCGAATGCAGTATTCGGAGAATAGAAACAGAACGCAAACAAGGCAACTACCAGAGTCGCCGCTACTGAAAATCTGTTACGTATTTTCATTTTTTATTTTTTATTGACTTTTTAATTAGCTAATTCACTAGGCCCAACGCCGATCCTCTTATATATCCAGGTTAAATAGCAAGCCTGGACTGGATTCCCTTGAAAGAATTATAACATCTATTGATAAGCAGATAGCTGTTGATAACTAATCAGAAAAAATCCATACATTAAGATTCTTTAAAATTACTCCTAATCTCCTTTTGACTTTCTTATTAAAATTAAAAGGTTGTGTAGCGAGGCAAGTGATTAAGAGTGAAGGTGTACATCAAGCGAAGCGATACTCCGAGTGAATATTCACCTGTCGCAGTAGTAATTTAGAAGTTTTACCGGAGCGGGATACGGGACGGTTCCCTATCGAACTGCTCGCTACGACACGATTATTTTAATCGCGTTATATCAGCGGCTTTCAGCCGCTAATTAATTATTGTATTCCCACAGCCTCTGCCTTTATGGACTGCGTTTTAACGCAGTCTTCGGCAGAGTCTTAGGGACTTCGGTTTTGTCCTTCAAAAAAGAGGGCCTTTAGCCCACTTCTTTTTTGAAACAAAACCAGTCGGAGCGGGATACGGGAATCGAACCCGCGTCTTAACCTTGGGAAGGTTGTATATTACCACTATACTAATCCCGCATTAATTCACCGTATTTTCGGCGAAAGAAACCAGATATATAAAAGCTATTCGCTTTTATTATTACCCTCGGTAACAATTATCACCTTCTCTTCCGGAAGACGGTAATTGAAACGAGCTTTAAGTTCCTTAACGAGATTATCAGACTTTCCGAGCCTATCTATCTGTTCCTTGATCATCTGATTCTCTTTACCGAGACCTTCAGCCGACTTGGCTATCTCTTCAGCCTTCACTTCAAGACCTCTTTGATCCTTAATAACGCCCCAAGCCTGATAGCTGACGAATGAGAGAGCCACTGTAAGCAAAGTAATTGCCACTATTCTTCCCATTTCGCCTAATTATAGCTCGATAGGTTACTTCTTCAATAATTCCTTGAACACTTCCGGAGAGATGGTTACCTTTCCTCTCTCTTTAAGCCTCTTTTTTCCTCTCTTCTGTTTATCCCAAAGCTTTGTCTTTCTTGTCCTGTCTCCTCCATAGAGATACCCGGTCACATCTTTCTTCATCGCCGGAATATCTTCTCTCGCAAGAATCTTACCTGATGCCTTGACCTGTATTGCCTGGACGAAAAGCTGTCTCGGAAGAAGATTTTTCAATTCTTCGGCGATTTTTCTCGCCATCCTCGGCGCATCATCTCTATAGACGATCCTCGTCAGTCCAGGAACTTCCTCGTTTGCGACATAAACCTCGAGCTTAGTTACATCCGCAGGCGCATATCCCATAAATTCATAGCTAAAAGATGCGTATCCCAAGGATACGGATTTCAATCTGTCATCAAAATCAGACACAAGTTCTGCTAGAGGCATATGCGCGTCTATTATCACCCTGTCATCATGAGTCTCTGTCTCCGCATCTAGTAGCTGGAAATTTTCGCGAAGCCCAAGCACTCTTCCTAAATATTGCTGCGGCGTCATAATTCGAACCGCTACTTGCGGCTCCATCACTTGGCCATGTTCTTCCGGAAAATCTTTCGGACTCTCGATTATTTTCTCCGTTCCATCCTTCATCGTTACCTTATAGGCAACCGAAGGAAAACTCGTGATTACGGGGAGATCGAATTCTCGATCAAGCCTTGCCGCTACGATCTCGAAATGAAGCCTACCTAAGAAACCAGCTTTGAATCCTCTTCCTAGTACATCGCTGTAATCGGAATCAAGCGATATAGATGAGTCCATAAGACGCAGCTTATTCAGAGCCGCTTTCAAATTTTCATAGTCTGCGCCTTCTTCTGGATAGAGAGAGACAAAAACGACAGGGTTCGGTGGCGTATATCCCGGCAACTGTGTATCGCCGATAGTATCTCCGATCCTAAGTACGCCCGGATCTTTTATTCCGGTCGCGAGATATCCTATCTCTCCTTCTTGGAGTTCTTTGACGACTTTCGGTTCGGGAGAAAAATATCCGATCTCCTTTGCCATAAATTCTCTATTCGCACCGATCAATTTTGCCATTTCCCTTTCGGTAAACTTTCCCGAAAAAACACGCACATAAGCGATGATTCCCTTATGATCGTCGTATACCGAATCAAATATGAGTGCTTGCTTGCCGACTCCTTTTTTAGGCGGAGGTACTTCCTTTGCAACCGTATCGAGCAGCTCTCCGACACCGAGTCCGGTCTTTGCCGAAACTTTGTGTATCTCCGATTCCTCGCAGCCGATAAGCTTAGCAAGTTCACAGATTATCCGGTCTAGATCCGGCGGATTAAGATCCACCTTATTCACACATCCGATAAGCTTCAATCCGGCTTTCTTTGCCGCTTCAAAATTAGCTAGCGTCTGTGCCTGTATTCCCTGAGTCGCATCAACGAGCAATACCGCTCCTTCAACAGCCGTCAATGCTCTCGATACCTCATATCCGAAATCACTATGTCCCGGAGTATCTATAAGGTTCAACTCGTATTCCACTCCATCAGAAACATAACGCATTCTTACAGGCGTCATCTTTATCGTTATCCCCCTTTCTCTCTCAAGCTCCATCTGATCGAGATACTGAGGCTTCATCTGCCTCTCCGGGACAGTTCCCGTTATCTCGAGCATACGGTCGGCAAGAGTCGACTTACCGTGGTCAATATGGGCAATTATTACGAAATTTCTTATTGGAGCCACGCTATAACCTAGCAAGAGTAAGCTCTATGAGCAACCTCGACGGAGGTTCGGGGCTTTCATATACGAATTCTGAGCTCTTTGTCTCCTTGAATATGTATCCAGCAGGAGCGGTCACCTTATATGAGAAATATGAGTCTATACTTGCCTGCTTCTCATAGACGAAAGTGAATTTATTTCCGAAAGTAGTAGGGCGATCATATTCAAAGGAAATTTTATCCTCCTTTCCCGGCAATACCTTTATCCAGCTGCCAAATACTTTCTTTCCTGATTCTGTTCCTTCTTCGAAAGCAGCTACATCAGTATCCGCGGAATAACCGTTCGCTTCATAAGCATAGGAAGCTATCTTCTTATCGAATCCGCCCGCAGTCGACATAAGTCTCGTCTTTTGTGGAACAAGCGCCCTTACATACGCCTGATTCGGCGCATTATAGAACTTCAGCGTTTTTGTATCTCCATTATGGATCCTCGTGACAGTAAGCTTGTCTTTTACGGTACCACTCTCGTCGATAGAGCTCTCGAGGCTGACTTTTTGTCTCATATATACATCCGTCTTCTCTCCTCCGATATTCGAAGACACCACGGCGAGATAGTCGTTCAATCCAAATTCAGGGGCCTGATAAACCTCTCCCGACCAGCCAAGTCTAGATATTGTCTTCTCGAGATTCTGATCATCGATATATATCTGTATATCCTTGTTCGCGAGCCGTGCAGATATTTTTGAAATTATTTCCTTCTTCTCTGTTGCAGAAAGGTCTTTCATTCTCGCGATAAGTTCAGGCAATAAGGCCTTCAGAATATTCTTCCTTTCTCCTCCTCTTATCGTCGAATCTCTGGAAACTTCTTTCTGCACTTCCTCAAGAAAGTTAGTCTCATCAAGAACGGTATTATATTCAGGAAGTTCGATTGGTCCGGTAACCGAAAGAATATCGGTTACGACTTTGTGATTCATTGCTATAGCACCCTTGAACTTCGTTCCTTTCGAAGAGTATATGTCAGATCTTTCCATGAATCCGAGAACCTTCTTTGCTGAAGTCGGAAAATCGAAAAACCAGTTAGCATCTCTCGCTTCCCAGTCAGTCGTTATCGCCTGAAGCGGTTTCGGCGGAATAGTCTTAGCCTCCATAAACTTGTCGGGATAATAAATATCGTTCACATCGAGATTCTTTATCTCTCCCTTCGCTATATTCACGAAAGCGTAGCTGCCGATAAATCCTCCCGTTGCTCTTATCTCCGAATCATTCATAAAGAAGATAGCGAAATTATTGTCTCCTTCGAGTATCTCTATCGCTCCATCGAGGGCGTCAGCCGCGAACGACAGATCCGATTGTAATGATATATATTCTCCCGAAAATCCAGCGGCAAGTCCAAAAAGAGCCGCCTTATTTCTTATCTCCGCTCCGGAAACAGAAGCCTTATCAAGATTCTGTCTTATGGACTTCAAAGAAGAAATAAGTTTCTCTCCATCGTTAAATATCCAGGATAAGCCGTTGCTCTTTATATTCTCCGCTTCCTGCATGGCATTCAGAACGGCAAGATTTGTGTCTCGGAGCGTAGAAGCGAAATTCGGTATCTCTCTGAAAAGCGGTATGAACTTCAGGAAATCAGTAAGACTCTCTATTCCTTGTAGTCCCTGATCGGCAGATTCCAATCCGTCCGTCACTCCTCCCGCATCCTTTTCCTTAGCCGAGCTTATAGCGGAAAGGAAACCCTGATATGCCTGATCGGCACTTCCCAGAAGCCTATCTTTCGCAAAAACGCCATAAACAGATCCGATTACGACAGTAAAAGCGACTATTGCCGAGAATGCAGTAACGAAAGAACTCTTTCCTTTCGAAGGGATGCTTCTTATCTCCCGCACCTCTCGCTTCGGCGCCTCATCTCTAAGAAACCTCACTTCGCTTTTAGATCTTGCAACAGATCTCTTCGCCACAGGGTGTCTTACATCCGCAAGAAGATACGAGACATTCTTTCTCGGTATTTCCTTTTTCTCCTCTTTTCTCTTTCGGAACATCTTTATCTTAGCGAGCGGTTTATTTAGTTAATTATAACAACATAAGGCAATCGAGACTAACTGTGGATTAAACGCCAGTATGTTCGGAAATGAATATAAAGAATGTCCTCATTATCACGCTTATATCATCAGTAAAAGACATCGTCTTCAAATATTCGCTATCTAATCGGAGTTCTTCGAGCCAGTCGAGAGAAGATGCTCCTCCTATTTGCGATCTTCCTGTTATTCCTGCCCGATAATCGGCTATATATGCATACTGCTCCGGATACCCGGCAACCTCCTGTGGTTCATGCGGTCTTGGACCGACTATAGCCATTTCACCCTTCAATACATTTATCATCTGTGGCAACTCATCTATCCTCGTCTTCCGGAGAAATCTGCCGACCTCCGTTATCCTTGGATCTTTCGCTATTTTGAAAAAGGGTCCGTTCGCTCTCTCGTTCATCAATGACAACGATTCCTTGAGCTTTTCCGCTCCTTGAATCATCGATCTGAACTTATATACCTTTATGCGCTTTCCGTCGGATATACGCTCGCATCTCGCAAAAACCGGTCCTTTACTATCTAACTTTATCGCTATCGCGACAAAAGGATATATGGCGACGAGAACGGCAAATCCGATCGTTCCGACCGCTATATCCATGGTTCGCTTCCATATTGGGTACCTGATTTGCGCTCGTGACATTCGTGTTACGATTATACCAGTCAAAAATGAAGGTAGCGATCGTCCACGATTATCTTAATCAGTTCGGAGGCGCCGAGAGGGTTCTTGAGGTGTTTGCTGGAATGTATCCGGAAGCACCAATCAAGACCCTTTTTTATGATAAGGATAAGCTCGAAGGACGCTTTGCCGACCGGGTTGTCCCTGGTCCGCTCGATAATAAATTCATAAAGAACAACCATCGCCCATTCATTCCTTTCTTTCCTTTCGCTTCGCACATGATGGATGCCCGCGAAGCTGATCTTGTCATATCGAACTCCGTCGGTTTCGCAAAAGCAGCCAAGGTAGCCGAATCAGCGAAGCATATCTTCTACTGCAATGCGATGCTCCGTTATGCTTGGGATCCAAAAACACATTTTCGCGACTTTATACCGAAACCGCTAAGACCTCTTGCCTATCCCGCCGCAGCAGTCATGCGCAAATGGGATAAGTGGACCGGAATGCGTCCCGATATGATCGTTTCCAACTCGGAATATACTAGAGACCGCATCCTCCGTTTCTATGGCCGCGAATCGGAAATAATATATCCTCCCGTTGATACTGATATCTTCT
This sequence comes from uncultured Candidatus Saccharibacteria bacterium, assembly GCA_964601595.1. Lineage (GTDB taxonomy): Bacteria > Patescibacteriota > Minisyncoccia > UBA6257 > Colwellbacteraceae > CAZRNY01. Next base: position 15,098 of record CAZRNY010000007.1, read on the forward strand.
ATCCGGAGAAATCTTCCGAAAGAGGATACTATCTTGCCGTCGGCCGGTTGATCCCTTATAAGAAATTCGATCTTCTGGTTGAGACTTTCAACGAGCTCCGCCTTCCACTTCTAATAGTCGGCGATGGCCGCGACTACGATAGACTGAAGGGGATGACTCGCTCTCCTCTCATCAGATTCACTGGCTTCGTTGATGACCCGGAAGAGCTGCGGAAGATATATTCCAAAGCGAAAGCCTTCCTCTTCCCTCAGGTCGAAGATTTCGGTCTCGTCGCCGCAGAAGCTCTCTGTTGCGGCACTCCAGTTGTCGGCTTCAATGCTGCCGGCGCTAAAGAAATGATCTTGAATGAGGTAAATGGTGTGATCTTTAATGCTCAGAACTGCGCTTCGATAAAGAAAGCTGTACTCGAATGCGAACGAATCGACTTTTCTCCGGAGCGTGTTGCAAAGACCGCCGAAAGATTCTCGAAAAAGACTTTTGTTTCTAAATTTAAAGATCTAGTCTCCCGCCTTATGGGAAATTAAAACAAATAAGAAAGCTCCTCGATTGAGGAGCTTTTTCGGAGCGGCCCTAATAAGGGTGATGATTGATATAAGAGAAAGGCAGGTCTTCTGCCATATGATAATTTAAAGTTTCCACCAATTCTTTGTCATCGGCAAGATCGATCATTTCCTGTATATAAGCTATCCAAGAAAGATCTGTTTCTTTTATCTTATTTATTATGTCTTTTATCTGTTTTTCGTTTCCTTTAAGCGCAACTATAGGAAACTGGGAATTGCGAGGAAAATTAAGATTATCCTTAGACACGAAATATTCTCCCGTATCGAAAAGAGCAGTCATCTTATTGCCGAGATATGCCGCAATATAGGCTATCGTATTTGTGAGCTACTAGGATGAGATATCCTCTCTCTCACTACAATAGTCATCTTTTTCGAAAAATCCTGCGTCATGAGAAATTGGATTACTCTCCGATATATTCGAATCTAGAAACGATTTTTCCGTTCACCTCCATTTCTTCGGAAAACATTTCTGCCGGACGCACCCACAGATCATGGTCGCCATACAACGCTCGGTAGACGACGAGATCCGCGAGCGTCTCGCTGTGTCTCGCCGTCCCGATCACTTCGTATTCGTTTCCTTTGTAGTGCTTGTACTTACCGGCTTTGATCATCCTATTTTCCATAACAACGCTTACATTTGGCAGCGAGACCGCAGGAAAAATCTATTTTTATTGCGGTCGAGCGAACCGAATGAAAAAAACATTAGGCTCCGTGACACTTTTTATACTTCTTACCCGATCCGCAAGGGCAAAGATCATTCCTGCCGATCTTTGCGAGATCTTCCGGAGAAAGATCCAATGGTTTAAGCGGCTCTCCGTCGCTACCCACTCCTTCGGATGCCATCTGCGCCGTCACCTCTATCTTAGGAAGGTTTTCTGCAACCCAAGATTCAAATGAAGAAAACATTCTGTGATACAAGGCATGGCTCTCTCTTCTATATTCGACGAGAGGATCATGTTGACCATAAGCACGGATACGGACGAACTCCGCAAGCGCTTCGAGATCTTCCAAGTGATTCATCCAGAGCATATCGAGGATATAAACAGCCGCTCTCCTATGAGGGAGTGTTTCTTTCGTGTTTTCGACGAACTCTGTAAGCGCCTTTCCATTCTCGCCCATCTTTTCGGCAATCTCTCCGAATATCGCTTTTAATTCCTCCTCGCTTGCTTCAAGAAGCTCCTGTCTCTTCCTATAGACAGCAAGCCTCTGCTTATTCAGTACATCATCGTATTCAAGAAGATGCTTTCTAGCATCGAAGTTCATTCCTTCGACTTTTTTCTGCGCTTCTATGAGTGCTCTAGAAACCATACCCGATTCGATCGGCTGGTCCTCAGGAATCTTTAATGTCTCCATGAGAGACTTCAGTTTCGATCCTCCGAATATCCTCATGAGGTCGTCCTCAAGAGAAAGATAGAATTGAGAAGAACCTGGATCCCCTTGTCTTCCAGAGCGTCCGCGAAGCTGATTATCGATTCTTCTTGCTTCGTGCCTTTCCGTTCCGACAACATGCAATCCTCCGAGATTGCGGACTTCTTCCGCTTCCTCTTTCACAGGAGGATTTCCGCCAAGGATGATATCAACTCCGCGTCCCGCCATGTTGGTTGCTAGCGTCACAGCGCCTTTCTTTCCGGCTTGCGCCACTATCGCGCCTTCCCTTTCATGGTTCTTAGCATTCAACGCCTCGAAACGGACTCCCGCTCTCACGAGATATCCGGCCATGATCTCGTTCTTCTCGATAGAAACGGTTCCGATAAGAACCGGTTGTCCAAGCTCCTGTTTCTTCTTTATATCTTCGGCTACCGCTTTATATTTGGATTCAGCTGTCTTATAGATGACATCCGCTGAGTCCTTTCTCGCTGCCGGCTTATTAGTCGGTACGCTCATAACTTCCAATCCGTAGACCTTATGGAATTCCTCCGCGGAAGTCTGTGCCGTTCCAGTCATTCCGGATATTTTCTTATAAAGCCTAAAATAGTTCTGAATGGTTACCTGTGCAAAGGTCTTCGATTCTTCTTTGACCTGCACTCCTTCTTTTGCTTCGATCGCCTGATGAAGTCCGCCGGAATATCTCCTTCCATGCATGAGTCTTCCGGTAAACTGATCGACGATTATTATCTCTCCGTCTTTTACAACATAATCTCTATCTTTAGTAAAAAGTGCTTTCGCTTTGAGACATTCCTCAAGATAGTGGGCTAAACGAAGATTCTCGGGAGAATAGAGATTGGCTACTCCAGTCGCTTTCTCCACCCTGTCTATTCCTTCTTCGTTTATCGCGACGGATTTCATCTTCTCATCCACCATATAGTCTCTGTCTTTCTCAAGATGAGTAACAGCTCGCGCCATTATCTTGTAATAGTCGCTTGAAGATTGATCAGGAGCGGAAATGATGAGCGGCGTTCTCGCTTCATCGATAAGGATCGAGTCGACTTCATCTATGAGAGCGAAGTTATGTCCCCTCTGTACTTGAAGTTCGGGAGCGGACGCAAGATTGTCGCGAAGATAGTCGAATCCGAATTCATGATTCGTTCCGTAGGTTATATCGGCATGATAAGCCTGCCTTCTCGAAATCGGGCGAAGATATTTCTGCTCAACTTTGTAAGCTCCGACTATATCTCTCTTCTCATCCGTATCTTCTTTTTCCTCTTCCGTACCAGCAAAATCGGGATCGTAAATGAAAGCTCCTTCATGAACGAGACAAGCGATACTTAGTCCGAGTGCGTGATAGATCTGACCCATCCAGACACAGTCGCGTCTTGCAAGGTAATCGTTCACCGTTATCATGTGCACTCCGGCACCAGATAAGGCATTCAGATATACAGGACAAGTCGAAGAAAGGGTTTTACCCTCTCCTGTCATCATCTCCGTTATCGAACCCATATGAATGTAGAAACCAGCAATAAGCTGAGTATCAAAATGTCTCTGTTTAAGAGTTCTTTTTGCAGCTTCTCTTGTAAGAGCAAAAGCTTCGGGGAGGATATCGTCGAGAGATCTTCCTTCTCCAGCCTGCTTCTTGAGGCTAAAACTCTTATCTTTAAGTTCAAAATCGGAAAGGACCTCCATTTCCGACTCAATTCTATTTATTTCCTTAACGGCGCGCTCCGCTTTTTTCTCCTCGGAACGCCCAAATATCGCGCTAAGCATTACCGGTGAATTATCGTTTTTTTAAGCTCTGATTGCAAACTTAGAGCATTACAAACTAAAAAGCTCCGCCAGCGGAGGCGGAGGTAAACAGCGGAGCTTTAATTTTCTAATATCTAAGCTCGCTTGTCCTTCATTTCCTTAAATTTGCGGACTCCTTGGGCGAGAGCGTCTTTTACCTCATCTATAGCGGCATAGAGGTCATCAGCGCCCTTTTCAGCTCTGATTATTTCCCCCACAACGGAGAGATTAGCCTCGGCATAATATATCTGCCCGTTCTCGTGATGATTGGTCGTCTTTGCGACTTCGAAGGTCATCTCGACTGATCCCTCTTTCGACTCTTCTTCGAAAAACTTATCGAAATAGGACATCTTCTCGTCTATATAACCCTTGATGGCATCCGTGAGGTCAAAGTTCTTAGCCTTGATGTCTATTTTCATATCCTAATTATATAACAACCTTTCCCCCGCGCCACCCATCCAAATATCATTAATAATCAGTCGCTAATCGACATATCTTATTAGGATCTCTTAATTGATTTGCGAGACGAAAACAAAGCTAGTGAGATTATATCCGAACATCCATGAACAAGAATATTTAATGAAAATCTTTAATTACATAGCGAGACAGGAAATTGCGAGCGACAGCGTACTATAAGCGAAACGGTACGCCAAGTAAGTAATCGTTTGTCATAGCAGTAATTCAAAGATTTTATGTATAAAAAAGCCCAGCACCGTAATGGTACTGGGTTTGAAAAATCCCTTTAAAGGCTAGAGACTATTTTCTCTTAGCTACCTTCTTGATGGTCTTCTTGGCGACCTTCTTAGGGGCGGCCTTCTTGGTAACCTTCTTGACGACTTTCTTGGCGACCTTCTTAGGGGCGGCCTTCTTGGTAACCTTCTTAGGGGCGGCCTTCTTCGTCACTTTCTTCTTAGCTGCCATAGGAGTTTTTATAAATAAAAATTTTTTTATTTGAAAGCTAGTAAAGTCGTCGACCATACGATCTCTCTAACTTACATATTAATAATAGAATATTCGATAACTAATATCATGTGGATAACTAATTAAAAAAATATTTCGTGAAAAAATTTTTCAAAAAAATTATTTTTTTATTTTTTAAATAGAAAACAAATATTTTTATGATCATTTTTTTAAAAAAATCTCACCGTTTTATGGTGAGATTCTCTTTTTTATTATCTTATATAATCTGTATCTCCGGTTCTATTTCTATTCCAAACTTATTCATCACTTCTTTCTTCGCAAGAGAGACAAGCGCGAGAATATCTTCCGCTTTCGCTCCTCCTTTATTGATGAAGAAGTTAGGATGTTTCTCTGATATCTGCGCGCCGCCTATCGTTACGCCCTTTAATCCTGCTTCGCTTAAGAGATACGCGACGGGAATCACAGGAAAAGGATCTGTCTTTATGACTGATATAAACCTTTCTGCTGTTTCCGAATCAATGTTTCTAACATCGACATTCTTAAATGTACTTCCTGCACTCGGAAACTCGAGCGGCTGATGATCCTTTCTATACTTAGCGTTCGTAGCTACTAGTTCTTCTATCTGTTTCTTATCTCCTTTTGTAAGGCATATCGTTGCGCCGATGATCGCTTCTTCCGCTGATTGCTTATAGAGGCTCATCCTGTATCCGAAGGCGCATCCCTCATTATTTCTTGAAATACTTTCCGAATCATCGAGAGTCATGCTTCTTACCGAATAGACGGAATCTTTCATCTCTCCTCTGAAGGCGCCCGCATTCCCGCGGATCGCTCCGCCGAAAGTTCCCGGCAATCCTCCCGCCCATTCTATTCCGGAATATCCCCTATCGGTCGCGAAATCGACGATATCTGCCATATTCGTTCCCGCTCCGGCAACTATCATTCCTTCTTCCGTTTCGGCTATTCCTTCGATCGCTATCTTTATTATCGTTCCGTCATATCCGCTATCGGAACATAAGAGGTTCGTTCCTCCTCCGAGAATGAATGGCCTTTCTTCTTCGTTAGAAAAATTAGCCCTGAATATCTTCAGCGCTTCGGCAAGCTCTGATTCGTTGTGCACTTCGGCAAATCTCTTTGCCGGTCCCCCTATTTGATAGTTCGTGTATTGCGAAAGAGGTACATTTGTCTCGAATATAATCATTTGTATAAAAAGAAGACGATAATGGCCTTTATGGCATTTACGTCTCTTAAGGTGCTTATCGTCGGATGATAACCTCGGCAGTTTCTCTAATCAACAGCACGGCTCTGCTAGTACTGGAATCTGGCAGCTACTTCCGCCTTATCTCTCGCCATATAGCAGTCTACCTTGCGGAGAGATGATACGAGTCCCGTCATTATCTCGCGTAATTGAAACTGGCTCGGTGCCGACGCGATAACTGAGAGCATAAACCCATTGTTCTCTTTCTCGATCTTTATCGAGGCTCCTTCCCCTATCTCGTTTACCGAAGAGAAATCTACGGAATGCATATCCATATCTTCAAATTTTTCCTGTCCGAAAGAAGCCGAAGCGGCATCGTATTGCCCTCCATGATGGAAAACGACCGAGATATCCGATTCTGACCAGTTACCGGGATACGCCTTATCGAGTGATATTTTCGCTTTTCCGGAAAGTTCAGCCGGAACGGAAGCATATAAGGCTATATCCTTACCTATGTGGTGGACCGCTATCTCGATAGCGAAAGGCACTTCTCCTTGCAGAAGCTTCTTTATGCTGTTTATGTCTTCGGTTTCTATCTTCGCCACGAAAGGAGATTTTCTCTCTTTCTTAGCGGCAGATCTCGCTATGACCATATAAGAAGCGGTCGCGACCGCGGCGGCAGCGGCGGCAGCGGCGGCAGCTACTAACAAAGATTCGGACTCCATAATATTATTTTATCATACCCATGAAACGAACGGTCATCACAATCATCGCGATAGGAGCAATCGCCGCATTCCTCAGGCTATTTATGATCGCCTCGCTCCCGCCGGGACTATACCCGGATGAGGCAATGAACGGATCAAATGCATTGCAGGCAATCGAGACCGGAGACTATAAGGTGTTCTATCCGGAAAACAACGGACGAGAAGGATTATTCATAAACATTCAAGCTATCTTCGTTAAACTGACTAATCTGAACGAACCTTGGGTTCTCCGCTCCGCTGCCGCGATCTTCGGAATACTGACCGTTATCGGCATCTATCTATTTGCCCGCGAATTATTTACGAGGAAATATGGTGCGGAGAAAGGGCTCTTCGGAATGAAAAAAAGCGAGCTGGCAGCCATCTCTGCTTCATTCCTTACCGCCATCTCTTTCTGGCACATCCTTTTCTCGAGGATCGGCTTCCGCGCCAATATGGCTCCCGCCTTCCTTGTGTGGTCGCTCTTCCTTCTCTATAAGGCTTGGAATTCTCGCAAAGGACCGATATGGAAAACTATCGCCCTTTCTTCAGGCGGCGGCCTTCTCTTCGGGCTAGGCTTCCATTCCTATATCGCCTATCGCGCTATGCCCGCGCTCATCCTTATCGTCCTTATCTATTTCGCGATCGAAGCCTTCCGCGAGAAGATCATGCCCCGCTTTATGGGAGTCGTAGCATCGTTCGGTATATTCACAGCGATAGCCATCGCGCCGCTCGGTCTCTATTTTATCGATCATCCCGCTGACCTCATAGGACGCACTACTCAGGTCTCTGTTTTTGCTTCCGATAGCCCCATGCACGACTTAGGACTGAATATCATAAAGACTCTCGGCATGTTCAATATAAGAGGTGATGAAAACTGGAGACATAACTATTCCGGTGCGCCCGAGCTGGCTCCTATTCCGGGATTCATATTCCTCGTCGGCTTTGCCCTCGCTATTACTTCGATATTCGGATTTTTCTCTAAAGAAAAGAGGATGTCTTCCGAATGGTCGGCTATTACACTCGCTTGGTTCGCTGTCGCTCTTCTTCCTGTCGTCGTTTCAAACGAAGGCATTCCTCACGCGCTCCGAGCGATCATCGCTATTCCCGCCGTCTTCATCTTTGCTGGCGTAGGCTTTGTCTGGCTTTCCGACAAGCTTTCTGTCTGGCTCAAAAAGAAAAGAGTCGCAGAAATAACTGTCATCGCGGCCGCAATCTTCCTTATACTTGAAGGATATTTCCTCTATTTCGTCCGCTGGGGATCATCCTCTCATGTTCCTGGTGCTTTTGCCGAAAGATATGTGAATATTGCAAGAGAGATAAACTCCCTTCCTGAATCGAAGAAGAAATATATTCTCGTAAAAGCCGGAGGAACAGATGTGAATGGCTATCCTATGTCGACGCAAACGGTGATGTTCATGACTACTACCTTTACCGAGAATGGCCGCGCGAAAAAGAATGTCGAATATATGATGAACGAATCAGACATCCCGAAATCAGGTGACTTCTCTTTATTCATCATCGAATAAGAAACTCTTTCAAAAAAACCCTGATCATATTCAGGGTTTTTTATTTATCTGTTATCTATTCGGTTGTCGGTCTAAGAGCTTTCTTTGCTGCGTCAGTCTCAGCCTCCTGTTTGGAAGCACCCATTCCTTCAGAGATCATTTTCTCGTCGAGGAACGCACCAGCTTTGAAAATCTTGTCATGCTCCGGACCACTCTCTTCAAGTATGCGATAGGTAGGAGTGATCTTGAATTTTGCCTGCGATTCTTCCTGAAGCTCGCTCTTCGGATCCTTTACCCCCTTTCTCTTCACATCTTCTATGTGAGAGATGATATGCTCTCCGATGAACCTCTCTGCTTCTTCATAGCCTCTATCGAGATACATCGCGCCTATCAGTGCCTCGAATCCGTCAGCGAGAATAGTTTCCATCGCCTTAGGTATGGAAACACTCTCTCCTTTAGATACGAGTAGGTGCTCACGAAGACCTACCTCTTCCGAGATGGAAGCAAGCATCTTCGTGTTAACAAGAGCGGCTCTCATAAGAGTCAGCTCTCCTTCTTCTGATTTAGGATATTTAGAAAAAAGATATTTCGTAACAGCAAGCTCCAATACGGCATCACCTAAGAATTCGAGTCTCTCATTATGAGGAATCTTCCATTCCGGGTCTTCATTCAGATAAGAGCGGTGCGTAAGCGCCTCTTTTATGAGTGATTGATCCTTGAATCTGACTCCTATTTTTTCTTGAAAAGAATTTATGCTCATTCGACATCCGGGAAAGTCACACTGGCAATTTCTTCCGGCGCAGGAACTTCTTTCTTCGCTTCCTTCTTGGTTACGCTGCCTTTGTCCGGCTCCCCTATTTCCTTATATATAGTTCCAAGCACCCCATTCACAAACTTGCCAGAGTTAGTTCCTCCGTAAGCTTTTGCGAGCTCTATTGCCTCGTTTATGGCAACCCTAGGCGGTACTTCTTCACGACTCGAGAAAAGGAGTTCATAGAGTCCTATTCTCAATATATTCCTATCAACTATCGCTATCTGCTCGATCGGCCATTCTGGCGCGGCCCTCTTTATGATCTCATCTATGCTGTCGATCTTCTCATTAACTCCTTTTGCAAGCTTAGTTACGAAATCAGCCTCATCAAGTTCTGGAGCGAATTCTTTCAAGTCTCTTTCTACAAGATCGTTCAGCTCTCCCTTCTTTCCATAAAAATCCCATTCATAAAGAGATTGAAGTACTATTGAACGGCCTATTTGTCGTGCAGACATGTTCTTTTCTTATATTAGCCTCTCGGACTTATTTATTGTTAATAGAAAACGCTAAAACCAAAAAGACGGAAAGAATTACTTCCCGTCCCCATAATGGCCGCATTCAGGACACGCTCTGTGCCCTATGGTCGGACGGCCGCAATTTTTACAGGCGGCTAAGGTCGTCTTACTCTTCGCAAGATGAGACCTACGCCTTCCTACCTTTGATTTGGAGTGATGTTTAACTGGAGGTGGCATCTTCTCAATGAATTAATAGTTCCTATCAAAACTACGTTATTCGTGTATAAAAGTCAATCTATGATACTCGGACAATCCATTTTTCCCTATCGCCTCATAATGCTTCTTCGTTCCATACCCTTTATGAAACTCAAAACCGTAGTCCGGCACCTTTCTCGCTATCTTATCCATCAGCCTGTCCCTCGAGACTTTAGCAACGACCGACCCGAGCATAATCTCGGGTATAGTCCTATCCCCTCCTATTATGGTTTTCGCCGCTATCTTGATACATATTCCCTTATCAAAAAGACATTCCTCAAGAATCAACTGATTCTTCCTATTCTTAAGATATAAAGACCCATCAAGACTCACAATCGCCTTTCCGCTATCTGTTGTCATCCTTAAAGTCTTCAAAAAAACATTCCAAGCCGCCTTATTTGCAGCATTCGATATGTTTATCCTATCAACCGTCTTCGGCGATACGAAGGAATGGGCGAAAGCTATATTCCCCCTATCTTTCGAATATCTCAGAAAGTCGTACCACTCGCTTCTCGCTTTCGGCGTCATCTTCTTCGAATCGCGAAGCTCCGGCAAGCCCTCCTTCTTAGCCAGTTTTACAAGATTGAATCTTGCGGGAATCGAAACGGCCCCGGCTGAAACCGGCCCTGCCAGGCACCCTCTCCCCGCTTCGTCTATGCCTATCTTTATCTCCACTTTTCCATATTACTCTGTTATTCCGCAAACTATATGTTTGGGAGTTATAATCACAAAAACATAATGTATATAGAATATGAAGCGACTTTTACCGATATCTCAAAAGACGAGATTCGAGAAAGATTACACTCTTTAGGCGCCAAACTTATAAGACCTGAATTTTTACAAAAAAGAGTGGTTTTTAATCTCCCATCAGGTCACGAAATAGAGGGCGGCTGGGTAAGAGTAAGAGACGAAGGAGACAAAATAACCATGAGCTTGAAGATAGTTAACGGGAAAGAGATAACCGACCAAAAAGAGATTTGTCTGGAAGTCAGTGATCTTAAGCAAGCTGTTGAAATGATGAAAATGATCGGGTGCCAAGAAAAAGCTTTTCAGGAATCTAAAAGAGAGTTATGGAATATGGATGGAACGGAAATAACAATCGATGAATGGCCTTTTCTTGAGCCATTTGTTGAAGTCGAAGGATCATCGGAAGAAGTTGTAAAAAACGTTTCCGATCGTCTTGGCTTTGATTGGAAAAAAGCAAAATTCTGCGCGGTAGGAACGCTCTATTCCGAAAAATACTCCATACCTGAATCAGTCATTAATAGAGAAACGCCCTTGATTACCTTTGATATACAGAATCCGTTCATAAATAGCTAAAAACAGCCTAGTCTAACCCCTAAAGCTTCCTTATAATGAAGCTGTGAGATTCGTCCACCTTCACGTCCATTCCCACTATTCCCTCCTCGACGGGCTTTCTAAGATCGATGATCTTGTCGCCTACACGAAGGAGCTTGGTATGGACTCTATAGCTGTTACAGATCATGGCAACATTTACGGTGCCGTAGAATTTTTCAAAAAAGCGAAAAAAGCGGGTTTGAAGCCGATAATCGGCTGCGAGCTCTATGTCGCCCACCGCTCAAGATTCGATAAGGATCCCAAAGTAGATAACTTGCGTTATCATCTGACCGCTCTCGTAAGAAACGAAGAAGGCTATAAGAACCTGACTAAGCTCGTCTCAAAAGCGCATCTAGAAGGTTTCTATTACAAACCTCGCGTCGATAAATCCCTCATTCAGGATCACCACAAAGGAATCGTTTTCCTTTCTGGTTGTTTCCAGGGAGAAATACCTCACCTTCTCAGTCTTGGTCGCTTCGGCGAAGCTGTCGCTTGCGCCAAGTGGTACAAGGATTTGATGGGTGAAGACTTCTATATAGAACTCCAAGAGCACGACGCCGAACTTCATCCGAAGATGATCGAGATCGCTGAGAAACTCGATATCAAGATTGTCGCGACCCACGACTCGCACTATCTTCGCAGAGAGGATCAAGCGGCCCATGAGGTTCTTCTTGCTATCCAGACTTCCAATCTCAACGGGAAGAAAGGTATGTCCTTGAAGGACTATGATCTTTCGCTGAAGTCTCCCGAAGAGATGGCGGAAATATTCAAAGATCATCCGCAGGCTATCGAATCTACCTGCGAGATCGCCGACAAGTGCTCTTTCGAATTCGTACTCGGAAACATCCTTCTTCCTTCATTCCCTCTTCCTGAGGAATACAAGGATATGAGTTACGACGAATACCTCTGGAAAGAGGTGAACGATCGCGTCAGCTCCCGCTACCCGGAGATAACAGACAAGGTGAAGGAAAGGATCGACTACGAGATGTCGGTCATTAAGACTACCGGCTACGCGAGCTATTTCTTGATCGTTCAGGACTTTATCCTCTGGGCCAAGGAACATGGCATTGGTGTCGGCCCCGGCCGCGGTTCCGGCGCATCTTCCATCGTCGCCTACATCATAGGCATAACCGAAATAGAACCTCTTTCGCAGAATCTCCTTTTCGAAAGATTTCTTAACCCGTTCCGTGTCTCTATGCCTGACTTCGATACCGACTTCGCCGACGACCGTCGTGAAGAGGTCGTTGCCTACGTCAAGGAAAAATACGGAGACGATCATGTTTCTCAGATAATCACCTTCGGAACCATGGCCGCGAAAGCCGCCGTCCGCGACGTCGGTCGCGCTCTCGGATTCCCTTACGCCTTCGTCGATAGCATCTCCAAGCTCATGCCCACCGTTCCGAACGCGGATAAGTCGGCATCGCAGCTCAAGTCTTTTTTGGAAACCATCCCCGAACTGAAAGCTCGCTATGAGGGCGAAGAAGACGTTAAGAGGATCATCGATTTCGCGATCAAGCTCGAAGGCGTCGCAAGACACGCTTCCGTTCATGCCGCCGCCGTCGTTATCGCTAAAGAGCCTCTCACGGAATACACCGCCGTCCAGCGTTCGCCTCAGGACGAAAACTCAACTATCAGTCAGTTCGAGATGCATGCCGTCGAGGAAGTCGGTCTGCTTAAAATGGACTTTTTGGGGCTTAAGAACCTTACCGTCATGCAGAATGCCGTCCGCTTGATCGAAGCGCGTCATGGCGTGAAGATAGACCTGAATAACCTGCCGATGGACGACAAGGACACTTTTGCTCTTGTCGCTCGCGGCGAGAATATCGGCGTGTTCCAGTTTGAAGGTTCAGGAATGACTAGATGGCTGACCGCGATGAGAGCAGACCGCTTCGACGACCTGATCGCTATGGTCGCGCTCTATCGCCCGGGACCGATGGAATTCATCCCCGCCTATATCGCGCGCAAGCACGGCCGCGAAGAGATCAGCTATCTTCACCCGAAGATGGAGCCGATCCTCAGCGACACCTACGGCATCATGATCTATCAGGAGCAGCTATTGATTGCTGCTCAGCAGCTCGCCGGGTTTACGATCGGCGAAGCCGACGTCTTAAGAAAAGCTGTCGGAAAGAAGATTAAATCCCTTCTCGACGAACAGTCGGAAAAATTCATCTCCGGTGCGGAAAAGGTTTTAGGAAGCAGGAAACTCGGCGAAGATATCTGGCATCTCATCGAGCCTTTCGCGAGATACGGCTTCAATAAGGCTCACTCCGTCTGCTACGCCCTTATCGGTTTCCAGACCGCCTATCTCAAGGCTCACTATCCCGTCGAATTCATGACGGCACTCTTGAATAACGACTCCGATGACATCGAACGCATCGCCATCATCATCAACGACTGCAAGAGACAGAAGATCGAAGTCTTTCCTCCGGACGTAAACGGCAGCCATGTCGAATTCGCTCCCGAAGGAAACAATATCCGCTTCGGCCTTTCGGCGATCAAAAACATCGGTTCGGGTATCGCAAATGCCGTCGTCGAAGAAAGGCTTCGCGGTGGCGCTTTCAAGGACTTGGAAGATTTCGTTACTCGCGTCGACTCGAAGGATCTCAACAAGAAATCTCTCGAAAATCTCGCGAAAGCCGGCGCTCTCGATTCCCTTAAAGTCGAACGCCGTAAGATCATCATGAATCTCGACGATCTTACGAAAACTATCGGTGCCTATCGCAAATCGAAGCAATCCGCTCAGGATTCCCTCTTCGGCGATACGGCAAAGGTAACCATCAGACTGAAAGACTTTGCTCCGGCCTCCAAGATAGAACTCCTCGGTTGGGAAAAAGAGCTCTTAGGACTATTTGTAAGCGACCATCCCTTAAACGGATTCAAACATAATGGCAATGGCCTTATCCCTATCAGGAAGCTGAAAGAATCAAGAGACAAAGACACGGTTAAAGTGGCGGGACTGATCACCGAATTGAAGAAGATAACGACCAAAACCGGCTCCCCTATGCTCTTTGTCAAACTCGAGGATATGACGGATAATACTGAAATATTGGTCTTTAATGACACTATCGAGGCCACCAAGGATGTCTGGGTGGACGGTACGATCATTGAGGTCAAAGGAAGAATGTCGAAAAAAGACGGAGATACAAAACTAATATGTTACGAAGCGAAAAAGATCTAGAGAAATCACGCCATTCTCTTTCTCATGTGTTGGCGGCTGCGGTAAAAAAATCCTACCCGAAGGCGAAACTTGGAATCGGTCCTGCGATCGATAATGGCTTTTATTACGACTTCGATATAAAGAACTTCACCGAAGAGACTCTCGCGAAAGTAGAAGAAGTCATGCGCGAATTCCTCTCGAAGGGAATGAAGTTCGAAAAGGAAGAAGTGACTCCCGCGAAAGCGAAGAAGCTTTTCGCCGAAGAGCCCTACAAGTTGGAGCTTATCGAAGAACTGAAGAAAGCCAAGAAAGCGATCACCGTCTATCACACGACTCTTACGGGAGAAAAGACTCCCATCTTTACCGACCTCTGCGCCGGACCTCATGTAAAGAATTCTAAGGAAATCGATCCTGCTTCGTTCAAGCTATCTAAGGTTGCCGGAGCCTACTGGAAGGGAGACGAGAAGAATAAAATGCTCACCCGCGTCTATGGATTAGCTTTCGGATCCAAAGAAGATCTTGATAGTTATCTTAAGCTTCTCGAAGAAGCCGAGAGAAGGAATCATAGGAAGATCGGTGCGGAACAAAAACTATTCCATATAGAGCCAAATATCGTCGGCCTCGGCCTTGTGATGTGGCAGCCTAAAGGAGCCATGCTCTGGAGGGTTATGGAAGATTTCTGGTATCGCGCTCATATAAAAGGAGGATACGAACTGGTCAGGACTCCTCATATCGGTAGCAAAAAGCTCTGGGAAACCTCCGGACACTGGGGATTCTATTCCGATAGCATGTATCCCCCACTCGAGATTGGCGAAAGTCTCACTGAGATGAAAGCAGGAAAGAAGGCGAAAGTTAAGGACGAATTCCTTCTTAAGCCGATGAACTGTCCTTTCCATGTAACTCTCTACAAGTCAGATACCAGAAGCTATCGCGATCTTCCGATTAGATGGGCCGAATGCGGCACTGTTTATCGCTACGAGAAAAGCGGTGAGCTATCAGGTCTTACTCGCGTCCGCGGATTCACTCAAGATGATGCTCACATCATCTGCGCCAAGGATCAGGTAAAAGATGAATTAAGAAGAGTAGTCTCTTTCATCAAGATGATCTTCGGTACTTTCGGCTTCCATGATTACAAAGTCTATCTCTCGATGAGAGATCCTAAGAATAAGGAGAAATACGCCGGTAACGACGAGGGATGGAAGTTCACTCAGAAGGTTCTTGAAGAAGTAGCTAAAGAAGAAAAACTCGACTACACGAAGGAAGAAGGAGAAGCTGCTTTCTATGGACCGAAACTAGACTTCAAGATCAAGGATGTTCTCGGACGCGAATGGCAGTGTTCTACCCTTCAGTTTGATTTCAATCTTCCAGAAAGATTTGACCTCTCGTTCACCAATGATAAAGGAAACCCTGAGAGGCCTTATATGCTTCACAGAGCCCTCTTTGGATCATTTGAACGCTTTATCGGCTTACTTATAGAGCACTACGCCGGAGCCTTCCCTATCTGGTTGTCTCCCGTTCAAGCTGCGATATTGCCTGTCTCGGATAATCATCTCGAATACGCAAAGACTGTCGCCGCTTCCCTTTTGGAAAACGACGTCCGCGTGGAAGTGATGGCGACTAATGACACCCTCGGCAAGCGCATCCGCGAAGCTGAGATGAAAAAGATTCCTTACATCATCGTTGTCGGAGAGAAAGAGGTTGCCGCCGGAACCGTTTCCGTTCGCCGCAGAGGAAAAGGAGACCTCGGCGCCAAAGGCCTCGATGAATTCCTGAAAGATATCAGCGAAGAGATAAAGAATCGTTCTAACGAATAATATTAAAAGCCCCGATAACCTCGGGGCTTTTAATATTTCGACCCATCCCTTGTTATTTCGAGCGTAGCGAGAAACCTCATTCTACTTCGTCTCGCCGAAACCTTGGTGAAGGCGGATTATTTAGAGCATTCCCTTTCTTGTCATTCCGAGCGACCCGTCTCACTGAGGCTCGCCGAGACAGAAGCGAGAAATCTCGTTTTTCAATCCCTCTGTCATTTCGAGTCCTGAGTTTATCGAAGGACGAGAAATCTCATTCTGGTATTATCCTGAGCCTGTCGAAGGATTTTGACTTGTTTCCCTAGCTTCTCTACATTGGAACCATCATGTCGGATAAGTTGCTTTCGAAAATATTGATCGTCTTGGGACCTACTGCTTCCGGTAAGTCTGATCTTGCCGTACATCTCGCGAAGGAGAGGAACGGCGAAGTTATCTCCGCCGACTCCCGCCAGGTCTATAAGAGGCTAGATATCGGTTCGGGAAAGATAACGAAAGAAGAAATGGACGGCGTCCCTCACTATCTTTTGGATGTTGCTTCTCCTAATAGAGTCTTTACCGCTTCCGACTACGCCCGCCTCGCTCGTAAGGCAGTAGACGATATATTAAAACGCGGCAAGTTGCCGATTGTCTGCGGCGGCACCGGCTTCTATATCGACGCCCTCCTTTATGGCGATTCTTTCGCTCCCGTTCCGCCCGATCCGGAAATAAGGAAGAAGCTGGAAAAGCTCTCGACCGAAGAGATGGCCGCAAAGCTTTCCGAGTTAGACCCGGAACGTTTCGCTTCGATAGATACGAAAAATAAGGTCCGCCTCCTGCGTGCCTTAGAGATCGTGATGTCGACCGGCAAACCGGTTCCGAAGCTCAATAAGAAACCCCATTATGATGCCGAGAAGATCGGTATCTCTTGGGACAAGGACGCGCTCGATAAACGCATCGAGCTCCGCCTCGATAATAGGTTAAGGGACGGCATGACCCTCGAAGTCGCTAATCTCAAGTTTCCGAAAAAAGGTCGCGGCATGACTTGGAAGCGGCTCTACGACCTCGGCCTCGAATACCGCTACATCTCGCTCTACCTGAAAGGAGAGCTCGACTATGACACGATGCGGAGCGAACTACTTAACGCCATCCGCCACTACGCAAAGCGCCAGATGACTTGGTTTAAGAGGGATAAAGAGATTAATTGGATAAAGAGATAGTTAGTTTTTATATATAATTAAAAGATACATCTTATGTGCCGTATTAAAGCCCTCGTCTCAGCGAGGATCTTCCGAGACGGATTCACTCTCGTCGAACTTCTCATCGTTATCGCTATCCTCGCGATCCTTGCGGCTGCGG